>JANMYQ010000106.1:0-29563 GCA_031382215.1 Methylibium sp. | reverse complement strand
CGACCTCATCCCGAACATCGTGGCCACCGTGAAGGGCGAAGCCAACTTCGAGCAGGAAACGCTGACCAAGGTGATCGAGGCGCGCTCCAAGGCCACCAGCATCCAGGCCACGCCGGAGCTGATCAACGACCCGGTGGCGTTCCAGAAATTCCAGGCCGCCCAGGGCGAACTGACCGGCGCGCTGAGCCGCCTGATGGTGGTGGCCGAGCAGTATCCGAACCTGAAGGCCAACGCCGGCTTCCAGGACTTGCGCACCCAGCTCGAAGGCACCGAGAACCGCGTGACCGTTGCGCGCAACCGCTACATCAAGGAAGTGGCCGCTTACAACGTGCTGGCGCGCAGCTTCCCGACCAACCTGACGGCGATGATGTTCAGCTACGCCGTCAAACCCAGCTTCACGGTCCAGAACGAAGCTCAGATCTCGGCACCGCCGGCGGTCAACTTCGACAAGCCGGCGCCGAAGTGAACGACCTGGCCTGATCCCCGCCGAGCCCACGACAGCACCCTTCCATGATGCGCCGCCTTCTGTGGGCCTTGCTGGCTAGCTGTTTGCTGGCCGCCGGGCTGGCAAACCTTCAACTGGCGCATGCGCAAGACGTGCTGCCGGTGCCGCCGCTGGCGGGCCGGGTGATCGACCGGACCGGCACGCTGACGCCCGCGCAGGCGCAGGCGCTGACCACCAAGCTGGCGGCGCTCGAGACCAAGGCCGGCTCGCAACTGGTGGTGTTGCTGGTGCCCAGCACCTTGCCCGAAGACATCGCCTCGTACAGCCAACGCGTGGCCGATAGCTGGAAGATCGGTCGGCGTGACGTGGGCGACGGCCTGCTCATCGTGGTCGCCAAGAACGATCGCAAGGTGCGCATCGAGGTGGCCAAGACGCTCGAAGGCGCGATTCCCGACCTGGCCGCCAAACGCATCATCAGCGAGCAGATCAGCCCGGCCTTCAAGGCCGGCGACTACGCAGGCGGGCTGAACGCGGCGGTCGACAAGCTGAGTGCGCGCATTGCCGGCGAAGGCCTGGCCGAACCGGCGCCGCGCGGCTCGGGGCAGGACGTGCTGGAGGGTTTTGGCCTGGAAGGACTGGGCATGTTCCTGTTCGTGGCCGTGCCCATCGTCGGCGCCGTGCTGACCGGCATGTTCGGCCGCAAGTTCGGTTCGCTGCTGACCGGCAGCGCGGTCGGCGGCATTGGCTGGTGGCTCACCACCAGCGTGCTGATCGGCGTGGGTGCCGGTCTGGTGGCGCTGTTCCTGGTCGGTGTGATGGGGCTGGGCGCAAGCCGCGGCGGCACGCTGGGCGGGCGGCGCGGCGGCGGCCACGGCGGGCCGGTGATCTGGGGCGGCGGCGGAGGTGGGGGCGGCGGCTGGAGCGGCGGAGGCGGGGGCGGCGGGTTCAGTTCCGGCGGCGGGGGCGACTTCGGCGGCGGCGGCGCGTCGGGTGACTGGTGAGCCCAGGGTGAACACATCATGAACAGGCTGCTGCGAATCCTCAAGCACCGCGCTTACGACGAGCGCGATGCCGAGCGCGCGCTCGGCGCCGAAGGCCTCCAGCGCCTGGAAGACCGCGTGACCGAAAGCGAGCGGCGCCACATCGGCGAGATCCGTGTCTGCGTCGAGTCGGGCCTGCCGCTGAGCTACCTGTGGCGCAACGCCACCGCGCGCGAGCGCGCAGTGGCGATGTTCGGCAAGCTGCGCGTGTGGGACACCGAGCACAACAGCGGCGTGCTGATCTACCTGCTGCTGGCCGAACACCGCATCGAGATCGTGGCCGACCGCGGGCTGAACCGCCACGTGAGTCCCGAAGAATGGCAGCGCATCATGGACACGATGCGCGCCGCGTTCCAGGCCGGCCAGTTCGAAGCCGGGCTGAACCAGGCGATCGACGCGGTCGATGCGCTGATGCTCAAGTACCTTGCCGCGGCCGACGGCGCGCGCAACCCGAACGAATTGCCGAACCGGCCGGTGATCCGATAGGCAGCGCCGCTGTGGCGGCGTTCATCGGCGGCCCCGGCTGTGGGGCGGCTTCAGCGAGGCGAAGGCGCGGGCAGTGTGAGCTGCACGCCATAGCGGCTGGCGGCTTGCGCACCGTCGGCGTTGAACACCTGCAGGGCACCGGCCTCCGACACGATCCAGACCTCGACCGCGCCGGCCGCGAGGTAGGCCGGCGTTTTCATCGCCATCTCTTCATCGCGGTTGGAGGGCGAGCGGACTTCGATGCAGATCTCGGGCGCTTGCGGCAACGGCGTGCTGTCGCCATGGCGGGCAATGAAGGCGGGTGACGCCCAGGCCACGTCAGGCACCCGCACGCCTTCTTCAGTGGCGATGGCGCACTCGGTCATCGCGCCTCCGGCCGGCAGTTGCTGCGTGAGCGCATGAGCAATCGCTGCCTGCAGTCGTGCGTGGCGGGTGCTGGCAGGGCTCAGCTCGATCGTCCCAAAAGCGTTGAGTTCGACCTTGCCGGGCAGGTCGCGCAACAGGGGGTCGTTGCACACCTCGGCCCAGCGCAAGGCCAGCGCTTCGTGCGAAGTGATTTGTCCCATGCTTGTGTCCTGCGGAATGCCTGTCCCAGTGTTGGCGCGCGTGGCGACAGCCCGTGTGCCGGTCGCGCGCCTACTTCGCCGCGTTGCCCGGGTTGAGCCCGGCCACCCTCTGCGCTGGCTGTTTCCACACCCCGGTGCGTATGTCGGCATGCGTCAGCCGCCGCACCTCCACGTCAGCCAGCCCGGTGAAACCGAGCTTGCGCGCGGCGGCGCGGCTCAGGTCGATCACGCGGCCGTCCTTGAACGGGCCGCGGTCGTTCACGCGCACGATGATCTCCTTGCCGTTGCGCCGGTTGCGCACCACCGCGTAACTCGGCAGCGGCATGGTCTTGTGGGCTGCGGTCATCGCGTCCATGTTGTAGACCTCGCCGTTGGCAGTGCGCCGGCCGTGGAACGGCTCGCCGTACCACGAGGCGATGCCCGCCTCCTGCATCGGCACGTCGCTGTTGTGAGGCGCGTAGTCTTCGCCGCGCACGCGGTAGGGCAGGTTGGGCAAGGTGGTGGAGATGCGTTCGACGCGCGGCACGGCGTCGGGCGGGTCGCCGGCCGGTGCGGCGATGCGTGGCGGCGCGGGCAGTGGCGTGGCCGTTGGCGCTGCAGCCGCAGGGGCCGGAGGTTCGGCCCGCGCTGCTGGCGCCGTTGGCGTGGTTGCCGCGTTTTCGACGGCCGGTGGGCTTGTCTTGCCCAGGAAGGGCAAGCTGCCGCAGCCTGCGGCCAGGAACGATATCGCCAGAATCAAGAACCAGCGTGCGAAAGCGCCGGACAACAGCGGCGCCATAGAGAAACGGTGTGAGCTCATGGTCACCGTTGTCGGCCGGCTCTTTGGCCGACCTGAGCAGCGGGTCGTCGGGGCCCACGAGTGACGTGACTTGCTGCGCGAAGGTGCGGCGTTCGTTGAACCCTGATTGGGTCAGTGAGCGCTTGCGGATATTGGCTCGATCACGTGCGTGCCGGTGGTGCGGCTCGCGGCGAGCGGTACCCGCCGTGGGCTCATGCTGGGACGGTCGGTGGGTACACCGACTGCGCTGCGGTGCTCGGTCTCGCGGCCCGTCGCCGAACTCGCTTCGCTTGCTTCGCCGCGCTACGCTCAAACAGGCGGCGACAAGTCAGTCCACGAACGCGCTCCGCGCGGGGCCGCAAGCCCGGAGCGGATCAAAGTCCCAGAAATCGCCCCCGCCGGGCACCGCCCGCAGCGAGTGCAACCGTTTTCGCTCTTTGCAGCAAATACAAAAGCCGGTGCCGCAAAGGTGCGTTCGGGCAGGTCGGAGGGCGCCTCTGAGGCGGCGAGGAGCGCAGGGCTCGTGGCCCGCGCGCGCAGCGCGCTTCGTGAACTGACTTGTCGCCGCCTGTTTGAACGTAGCGCAACGAAGTGAGCGAAGTGAGTTCGGCGACGGGCCGCGAGACCGAGCACCGCAGCGCAGTCGGCTGTACCCGGCCGACCGCCTCAGCGAAGCCCTCCGGCCTGCCCGGACGCGCCTTTGCCTGCGCAAACGCAGCCATGAAGGAAACCAAGGCAAACCTCACCGCCGCCACCTCACCCGCCTCTGTGTATTCCGCGCATGCGGCACCCACCCCAACCACGCCCAGCGCGCGTGCAGCAGCACCCCTCGAATCCACTCGTCGGCCGCGTAGGCGACGAAGATGCCGGGCAGCCCGTAAGCGCGGCCCAGGTAGTACGAGCCCACGCCGAGCACCAGCACGAGCGAGACGATGCCGGCGGCGACGGGGTAGATCACGTCACCGGCGGCGCGCAGCGCGCCGTTGACGATCAGGTTGAAGGCGCGCCCGGTTTCCAGCGCGATGGCGATGAACAGCAAGGTCTGCGCGGCCTGGATGATGGCCGGATCACGAGTGAACGCGCGCATCAGCCACGGTGCACCGAGTGCGGCCACCACGGCGAGGCCGCCCGAGGCGAGGATGCCGTTGCGCAGGCCCTTCTTGACGAGCTGGTGCGCGGTGCGCAGGTCGCCGCTGCCGACCAGCCGGCCGACCATGATCTCGCAGGCCCAGCCGATCGACATGCTGACCAGCAGCACGTACTTCAAGGTCTGCAAGGTGTACGAGTGCGTGGCCAGCGCGGCCACGCCGAGCTTGGCGGTGGTGGCCAGCGACACCATGAACGCAATGCGATACACCAGCTCCACCGTGGCGCCGGGCAGGCCGATGCGCAGCACGGGCTTCAGGAACGGCAGCGGCACGTCCCACCAGTCGCGCCCGACCGGGGCCAGGCCCATCAGGCGCTTCCACATCCACAGGTGCAACACCAGGCCCAGCGCGCGGCTGGCGATCAGCGCGAGCGCGTAGCCGAACAGGCCCAGGCCGTCCCATCCACCCACGCCCAGCATCAGCGGGATGGCCAGCAGCAGGTGCGCGCCGTGCATTGCCACCATGATCTGGAGCGACTGGCGCGCGTGCAGGTGGGCGCGCAGGATCGACGCCATCGTCAGGTTGTAGGCCTCGAGCAGCAGCGCCGGCGCAAGCAACTGCAGGTAGGGCGCGGCCAGCGGCAATATTTCGTCGGGCGCGTTCAGCACGTCGAGGATCAGCTCGTCGCCGAACAGCACGCACAGCGCCGCCAGCAGGCCGGCCCAGGTGCTGGCGCCCAGGCCCACCAGCGCGGTGCGGCGCGCGGCTTCGTGCTGCTGGCCGCCGAGCGCCTGCGTGGTCGTCACGCCCACGCCGATGGCGAGCACGCGGAACAGCACGAACAGGGTTTCGAGCACCTGGATCGACAGGCCGAACGTGCCGGCCGCTGCGTCGGAAGTGTGCGAGGCCAGCCACAGCCCGGCCATTGCCACGCTCATGCCGAGCAGGAACTCGCCGACGATCGGCACGGCGACAGCGTTCAGCCGCGGACGGGAGGTGGCGGGCATGGCGGGTGGGTGGTGCAGGAGGTGCCGGACGCGTGCTGCGCGGCGGCGGAGAAGCCGGCCATTGTGGCCGCGCGGCACGCGGCCGACAGGCGCCGAAGCGCCAGAACAGCGCGCAAAAAGTGGCGTTGTTGGCGCGTTCTGGCAGCGCAGGTATTGCGGATCATTCGCGAACGAACACTCCGCGGTACAGCCCGCGGGGCGCCCCGCGCCAAAGACCCCGTTGCCCTGGAACCTGCCATGCCATTCCGCCTGAGCCTGATTGCCCCTCTCATTGCGCTCGCCGCCTGCTCGTCCACGCCCAACGAACCGCTCGGCCCGCCGGCCAAGGAGACCTTGTTCATCGTCAACGCCGCCAACCGCCTGATCGGCCTCAACGCCGGCCAGCCGCAGAAGCTGCTGAGCGACCGGGCGCTCGCCGGACTGCAGCCGCAGGAGCGCGTGCTGGGCATCGACTACCGTGTCGCACGCGGCCAGTTGTTTGCGCTCGGCAGCACGGGGCGGCTCTACCGCATCGACACGGCCACCGCCACGGCCACGGCCGTCGGCGCGCCGGCCGCCATCGCACTGCGCGGCAACGAGTTCGGCGTCGACTTCAACCCGACCGTGGACCGCGTGCGCGTGGTCAGCGACGCCGGCATGAACCTGCGCCTGCACCCCGACACGGGTGCGGTGGTCGACTCCAACCCCGCCGTAGACGGGCTGCAGATCGACGGCGACCCGGCGTTCGACGCCAGTGACGTGAACGCCGGCAAGCCGGTGGCGCTGGTTTCGGCCGGCTACACCTACAACAAGGACAACGACAAGATCACCACCAATTTCGCGATCGACGCACGCCAGGGGCTGCTGCTCACGCAGGGCACGCGCGAGGGCGTGGCGCCGGCGGTGTCACCCAATACCGGGCGCTTGTTCACCGTGGGTGCGCTGAATGCCGGCGCCTTCGAGCGCGCTTCGTTCGACATCAGCGACGTGAACAACGCCGCTTATGCCGCGCTCACGCCGGCCGGCGCGAGCATGTCGGTGCTGTACCGCGTGAACCTCACCAGCGGCGCGGCCACGCGCATCGGCACGATCGGCGGCGGTGCGGTGGTGCACGGGTTGGCGATCGAGCCCTGAACGGCCCTGACTATCGAGCCCCGTCGCCCACCAGCATGTAAGGTGCCCAGAACATCGGATGCGCGAACTGCGGTAGCGCCATCACCTGGAGCATGGCCTGGCGCAGGCTCTCGCCTTTGCCGGCAAGCGGCTGCGCGGCATGGTGCTCGAACACCCGGGTGGTGAGCAAGCGGGCCGATTCGGTTTCGACCGCCCACTGCGTTACCAGCAGGCTTCGAGAACCGGCGTAGAAGAACCCGCGCGCCAGGCCGCTCAGCACCTCCTCGGCTCTTCCGTCGTTCGATGCGGTGTTGCATGCCGAAAGCAATACCCAATCGGCGTTCAGCTTCAGGCCCAACACATCCTGAAGCGTCAGCAGACCGGCCTCGAAGCCCGAGCCGGCGGCCGGCGCTGCCAGAGCGAGCGCGGGGTCGAGCAGGCCAGGCACCTCACGAGCCATCAGCCCGTGCGTGGCGAAGGCCACGACCCGCTTGCGCGCCAATTCACCGCTTCGGCTGGCCTCCAGAACACTTTCGCGCGTGGCTTGGGGGCCGAGGCGCAAGTCGCGTGCCGGATCGGCCTTGAGCGCGGCCGCGATGGCCAGCAGTTCGTCTCGGGTGTCGGGCAGCGGCGGCAGTTCTTCATAGCGCATGCCGGCAGCCACGCTGGCACGCTGAGCGGGGCGGGGTTTCGACGCACCGCTCGCCGCGCGGACCGATTTGAAGTCGAAAGTCGGGTCGCCCCAGCCCGCCAGCGCCTCCGGGGCGGCACGCCCGCGCGGTAGCTGCCGCAGGCTCAGCCAGGCCTCCACGCTGGGCACCTGCACCAACGCCCAACGCCGCACCAGCCAATCGGGCGCGCCCCTGCCCGGCGGGGCGGCCACCAAGGTCGCAAACGGCAGGGCCGCGAGTGGACCCGACGCGGCGATGATCAGTTGCTGCTTGGACTGCAAGCGCGGCAGCAGCGGCTCGATCACCAGGCGGTACAGCTCGTGGGCCACCGCGGGGTCGAAGGGTGGCAGCCGGGTACCGCCCGGGTTCACGTCGGCGAGCAAGCGCTGAACCAGGGCCTGCAGCGTTCGGCGCGACACCGGCAGCCGAACCATGACGGGGAGTTCGTCGGCGCTCAGGGTCCACGCCAGCAGCGACGTATCGGTGGGCACGAGCACCAGCATCGCCTCGTCGCGCGCCAGGCGTTGCGAAACGGCGGCCGGGTCGGGCAGCGGCGGCCTTTGCAGTTGCTCGTAGCCCGGGAAGCGCTCACGCAGCCGTTGCTGCAGATGCTGGCGCTGTTGACCGATCGCTGCCATCCGCGTGCGCAGTTGCGCGGTGGCCTCTGGAGAGAGCGGCCCGGTGTCGCCCCCGCCCGATTGAAGCAGCTGCTCGCCCGCGTCCCATTCGCGCCGGGCGTCCTGGTCTTGGCGAACCAGTTCCCCCAGCACCGGCTCGTTGGCAGCGGCACGAAGTGCAGCGTCGCCCAGTGCCTGCGAGGTGATCCCTCCGCGCAGCCGGTCGGCCACGCCCATTGCCCACAGGGCCGGCAGGCCACCGCGCTGTGTCATGGCATCGACGTAGGCGGCCATGATCATCAAGCGGAAACTGCGCCGATGCCCGCGGTCGGTGGCCAGGTCGGAGTTTCGGGGCGAGAGCATGTCGGGCACGGCCGTGCGCAACAGCTCGGCTCCCTGCTCGCGCCGTGCGGGATCGCTGCTGCGCCACAGTGCCACGCCGTGCAGCCCCTGCATTTGGGCGGCCAGGTGGTGGCCGGCGCCATGCTGCGTCAGGCGCGCCTTCGCGGCTTCGCCGAACAGGTCGGCGGCTTCGTCGGTGCGACCGACGCCCAGCAATGCAAGAGCGCGCGGCGCAAGCAACCGGGCGCGGCTCCGGGCGGCCCCATCGGCGGCGAGGCGGAGGTCGAGTTCATCGAACAGCGACTGCGCCTCTGCGCTACGGCCCTGCTCCCACAGCACGCCCGCAAGGTCGGCCAGTTTGTCGATCCGACCGGGGGCCGAGCCAGGCCATCCCAGCGAGTCCACCACCTTCAACGCGAGCCGGAGTTCGGTCTCGGCGTCGACCCACCGGCGTTGACTCATGCGCAAGACCGCAAACGCATGATGCGCGCCGGCCGCGTACCCCGCCCCTACGGGGTACTGGGCAATCGTTTGCAGGTGTTCCTGCAAGACCGTCTCTGCTTCTGCGTCACGCTCGAATTGGCGGAGTTCGCTTGCATGGCTCTTCTGCGCAGCGGCCAGGGCGGACGCAATCGCACGCACCTGCTGCGCCGGCACTGGCCGCAAAGCTTCAGCCGCGAGCAGCGCGGCGCGGTGCCCTGAAACCGCGTCGGCCGCCGCCGCCAATGCCTCGGCAGGACGGCCGCTGCGCGAATGCCAAAGCCACCGTGCCGAGTCCAGCATCGCACGCACCCGAAGCCATACGACGCGCTGAGCGGTATCGGTGGGCGGCTGGTCCAGTGCCATCAGCGCGGCGGCCCGCGCGCTGGCAAGGTCCGACTCGACGCCCGTTTCGCTTCGAAGCACCCGCAGGCGCAGCAGGTTGGCCGTGGCGAATGCCTTGTGCTGCACACCCTGGGACAGCTCGATGGCCGTGATGTACAGCTGGCGGGCCTCATCCCAGCGGCCATCGCCTTCCAATTGTGCTGCCAGGTCGTTCGGCCAGCGGCTGTCCTGCGGCAGTGCCTGCATTGCGGCCCGGAGCACGGTGCGATACATCCCGACATCGCCAAGTCGCTGCGCGGCTGCCACCTTGTCGGTGAAGTGCTGGCGCAGCACGCCGGTGGGCACGCCGCTCGGCACCGGAGCCGACAGCGTGCGCCGCAGGGCCTGCGCCTCGGCTGCGGGCACGAGTTGCAGAGCGTCCTGGGCAAGGGCAGCAGATGCCGCCAACGTTGTGGCCAGCACGAGCCGCGCTGCGAAGCGCGAGCAAAGTCCCCCGATGGACGGGAGAGATGTGCAAGCTGAAGTGTGGCGCGCACGGTCCAGGCCGTGTGCCCGGATTGCGCTGGAGAGCCGTGCCGCCATGGTGCCTCCGTTGCCAATGTGGACACGGACTGAGGCTGGCATGTCCTTCCTGGGACGGCGATACCCAAAAGTCACTTCACGCGACGATGCCCGGCTGACGCTGACCTTGAGCCGCCGCCACATGCGAGAAGTGCGCGCCGGGTGCGACCTCAGCGCACCGCGCGCCAGGCCCCGCCCTGCGCCGACAGCACGAAGCGTGCGCGCTCGTCGAAGCCGAAATGGTCGGTCGCGCTGTAGCGCAGCACGCCCTGCGGCACCACCACCTCGCCCATCGTCTCCAGCGCCTGCTTGATGGCGAGGCGGAACTCGCGCGTGCCGGGTTTGGCCGTCTTCAACGCCAGCGGAATCGCCTTGTCGAGCAGCAGCTTGGCGCCCCAGATGTTGGCGGCGAACTGGTTGTAGCTGCCGGCGCCGAACTTGGCTTCGTAGGTCTGGATGAATTCCAGCGCGACCTTTTTCGACGGGTGGCTGTCGGGCAACTGGTCGGCGGCCACGGCCGGGCCCGACAGGCCGAGCGTGGCTTCCACGTCCTTGCCGCCCATGCGCAGCAGGTCGGGCGCCACCGCGCTGTAGGTCTGGTAGATGCGGCCCTTGTAGCCGCGCTCCAGCAAGGCCTTCTGCGGCATCACCGCCCCGCTGCCGGAAGCGACGACGAGAACCGCGTCGGGATTGGACGCGACCACCTTGAGCGCCTGCGCGGTCACGCTGGTGTCGTTGCGCGCAAAGCGTTCGGCGGCGCTGAGCTTGAGGCCGGCGGGCGCGGCGTAGCGCGTCATGTCGCGCAGCCAGCTCTCGCCATAGGCGTCGGTGTAGCCGATGAAGCCGAAGCTCTTCACGCCGGTCTTCTTCATGTGCTCGATCGTGCCTTCGGCCATCAGCGACACGCTCTGCGGAAGACGGAAGGTGAAGCCGTCCCGCCCCTCGGGCAGCTCGATCGGCGCGCTGGCGAGTTGCACCGTCTCCGACTCGCGCGCCACTTCGGCGATGGCGATGGCCGGCGGGCTGGCGGTGGAGCCGATGATCAAGTCGACCTTGTCTTCGCTGATGAAGCGGCGCGCGTTCTTCGCCGCGTTGGTCGAGTCAGTGGCGTCGTCCAGCACCACGAAGCGCAGCTTCTCGCCGCCGATCTGCTCGGGGAACAACTGCAGCGTATTGCGCGGCGCGGTGCCCAGCGCCGCGGCCGGGCCGGTCAGCGAGAAGCTGACGCCGATGACGATCTCGGCCCGGGCCGCCGTGCTGGCAAATGCACTGGCGAGTGCGCTGGCAACTGCAGCGGCGAGCACGACAGTGCGGGAAAGGGTCTTGTGCATGGGGCTTGTCTCAGGCTGTGGATGAGGTCGACGAGGTCGTCGGTGTGCGGGCGGCGGCTCGCTGCGAGGGTGACTGCACCACGCGGGTCTGCTCGGCCTCGAGCAACTTCTGCACGACCCGCCGGTACTGCGCCAGTGCCAGGTCGGCCGCGATCGGCTGCATCGGCGCCGGCGGCGAACGCTCGATCAGCCGCTGCTGCGCTTCGATGATGCGGCGGTCTTCTTCGAAGGCGGTGCACAGGCTCTGGTAGATCGACTCGGTGATCGTTGCGTCGTCCAGCTTGAACCGGTGCGCCTGCATGAAGAAGTAGTGCGTCGAGTGTTCGGTCTCGGGGGTCAGCGCCTGGCAGCTGTGGAACTGCAGTGCGCCGTTCATGTCGTCGTCGGCGGTGTCGGCCGGTTTCACGTGGGCGTGCATCAGCAGCACGCCGGGCACGAAGAAGTCGTACGAGAAGCGCCGATTCACCTGGCCGCTGAAGCCGCCGAGCCGCGCGTGGTAAGGCGCCGGCACGGTGTTGCGCACGTCGCGCGTGACGTGCACGCCGCGGTCCAGCACTGTGACCACCGGCTTGGCCACCGCGATGTTCGGCGAGCCGCCGAGTGTCTTCTCGTGCACGTAGGACAGGTGCGAGAAGTCGAGCAGGTTGTCGCAGATCAGCAGGTGGTCGGTGTCGTAGTGCAGGTAACCCGGCTTGTAGCGCCACTCGGGGTGCTTGAGCGAGAACGCGTCGGGGATCAGCGCTTCGTCGGCCACCGCCGTGTCGCCCATCCAGACCCAGATCCAGCGCCCGCGCTCGACCACCGGGTAGCTGCGCAGGCACATCTTGGCGGGGATCGTGTCCTGCCCGGGGATCTCGGTGCACTTGCCATCGCTGCCGTACTTAAGGCCGTGGTACAGGCAGCGCACCGCGTCGCCCTCCTTGCGGCCCAGCGACAGCGGCGCGTGGCGGTGCGCACAGCGGTTGTCCATCGCCACCGGCGCGCCGTCGGTCTTGCGGTAGACGAGCACCGACTCGCCGAGGATCGTGCGGGCCAGCAGCGTGTCGGCCAGCACCTCGTGGTCCCACGCGGCCACGTACCAGCAGTTCCTGACGAACATTCGTTGTCTCCGGTGATGGGCGGCCTGGAGGAGGCCGGCTCTGTGCGCGCACTCTAGGGACAGCCCGCTTGCCCTTCAATACCGCCGAGTGGAGACTCTGTATCTGTGAAAACGATGGACACCGCCTTCGACCTGAACCTGCTGCGCGTGCTGGTCACGTTGGAGCACACCCGCAGCGTCACGCGCGCGGCCGACGCGCTGGGCATGAGCCAGTCGGGCTTCAGCACCGCACTCGCGCGCCTGCGCACGCGCTTCGGCGACGCGCTGTTCGTTCGCACGCAGGCTGGCATGGAGCCCACGCCGCGGGCCAGGCTGATGATCGAGACGGCGCAGGGCGTGCTGCTGCAGGTGCAAGACGGCATCCTCGCGCCGCCGGTGTTCGACCCCGCCACCGCGCGCACCGAGTTCAGGCTCGCGATGGCCGACGTGGCCGAGATCGTCTTCATGCCGCGCCTGCTGCGCCACCTGCAGCAGCATGCGCCGCACGCGAGCGTGAGCTGCGGCCCGCTCGCGCCCGACGTGTTGCCGGAGGCGATGGAAGCCGGCGAGGTCGACCTGGCGATGGGCTACTTTCCCGACTTGAGCGCGCAGGTGTTTTTCCAGCAGCGCCTGTACACGCACACCTACGCGTGCATGGTGCGCTGCGGCCACCCGTTGCTGGGCGCGCGGCTGACCGAGAAGGCGTATGCCTCGGCCGGCCACGCCGTGGTCAGCTCGCCGGCGCGCAGCAACACGCTGTTCGAGCAGTTCCTGCAGCGCCGCGGCATCGAGCGGCGCATCGTGCTGAGCACGCCGCACCACCTGAGCCTGCCGGCCATCGTCGAAGAGACGGACCTGCTGGCGACGGTGCCGCTGGCCACCGGCGCGCGCTTTGCGCGCATGGGCACGATCGAACTGGTGCGCCTCCCCTTCAAGCCGCCCAGCTTCTCGGTGCAGCAGCATTGGCACCGCCTGTACCAGCACGAGCCACGCAACGCCTGGCTGCGCGCGCAAGTGGCCGGCCTGTTCAATGACGCGACCGACGAGTGGGTCGAGATCGAGGCGGCGATGTACGGCAAGGAAATGCGCCAGCGCCCGCCGGCCGGGCGGCCGGCGGCCCAGCGCGATGGCGTGGTGCGGCCGTCTCGCTCAGGTCTTGGCTGACTTGCGCTCGGCCTTCTTCGCGGCTTCCAGGTTGTCGGCCTTCTTGGTCAGCTTTTCGGCGCGCGAAGGCTTGTTGCCCTTGGCGGCCTTGGCCTCCTTGGGTTCCTTCTCGGCCTTGGGTGCTTTCGGCGCCTTGGGTGCCTTCGGCGCCTTCACCACCTTGGCCGCCACGGGCTTGGGCAGCTTGGCCTGCGCCTGGCGCGCGGCGCGTGCGTCCTTCAGGGCCTGGCGCTCTTCGAGAAGCGCTTTTTCGTCGTCCGACTTCGGCGCGTCGGCGCCTTGCGAGTGGACGCGCAAGGCCATCGCCAGGTGAAGCCTGGTGCCGTTTTTCTGGATCTGGGGGGTCATCGATGAGGTGCGAATCGGCATGGTGTGCTCCGTTGGGTGAGGAGCGACTTTAGGCTACTCGGCCTCGCGGCCAGAATCTGGTGTCATGAACCCACGCTTCGACGTCATCGTGCTCGGTGCGGGCATGGCCGGCGCGTCGCTGGCGGCCGAGTTGGCGCCGCGCTGCCGCGTGCTGCTGCTGGAACTGGAAGACCAACCCGGCCGCCACGCCACCGGCCGCTCGGCGGCGATGTTCTTCGAGAGTTACGGCAACCCGACCGTGCGTGCGCTCACGCGCGCCAGCCGGGCGTTTCTGGAACATCCACCGCCGAGTTTTGCAGACGTGCCTCTGATGAGCCCACGTGCTGCGCTGTTCGTGGCCGATGCCGAGGGCCTGCCGCGATTGCAGGCGATGCTGGCCGCACCAGAGGCCGCATCAAGCTTGCGGCGGCTGAGCGCTGCCGAGGCGATCGCCCGCGTGCCGATCCTGCGCCGCGCGTGGGTGGCCGGCGCGGCGATCGACGAGTCGGGCTGCGACATGGACGTGGCGGCGATCCACCAGGGTTACCTGCGCTCCGCTCGGCGCGCCGGTGCGCAGATTGCGCTCGGGGCGGGAGAGCTCGCCATCGCGCGCACGGCGGGCACGATGGGCGCGTGGGAGGTCCACTCACGCGTGGGAGACTTCAGCGCGCCGCTGCTCGTCAACGCCACCGGGGCCTGGGCCGATGCGGTGGCGCGCCAGGCGGGTGTGCCCACCGTCGGTCTGCAGCCGATGCGCCGCACGGCCCTCACGCTGCCCGCGCCGCCCGGCCACGACGTGCGGGCAGTTCGAGATTGGCCATTGACGATCGACATCGACGAGACCGTTTACTTCAAGCCCGACGCCGGGCAACTGCTGCTGTCGCCGGCCAACGAAGACCCGATGGCGCCGTGCGACGTGGTGCCCGAAGAGCTCGATGTGGCGCTCGCTGTCGATCGGTTCGAGACGCTGACCACCGTGAAGGTCGATCGAATCAACCACCGTTGGGCCGGCCTGCGCAGCTTCGTGGCCGACCGCTCGCCGGTGGCCGGGTTCGATGCGAGCGCCGAGGGCTTCTTCTGGCTCGCCGGCCAGGGCGGTTACGGCATCCAGATGGCGCCGGCCCTGGCGCGCGCCGCGGCGGCACTGCTGCTCGGGCAGGCCTTGCCGGAAGACATCGCGGCGCAGGGCGTGCAGGCCGACGAGCTCTCGCCCGCCAGGGCCACGCTGCGCCGCGGGTGAGTTGCGATGGTCGGAGCATGGCCGGAGTCCCTGGCGCCCTCAAGCCCGCGCCAGGTTTGCCGAAAACATCGAACCACCCGCCGCCATGACACCCGCCCCCATCCCCGCCGACGACGACTTGCGACTGCAGGCCTTGCACGCCCTGCTGATCCTGGACACGCCGCCCGAAGAACGCTTCGACCGGCTCGTGGCCTTCATCGCCGAGGAGTTCGATGTGCCGATGGCGCTGGTGTCGCTCGTCGATTGGGATCGCCAGTGGTTCAAGGCCCGCGTCGGGCTGGACGCGCAGGAGACCTGCCGGCGCGACTCGTTCTGCGGCCATGCGCTGCAGGGCCCGCCACGCGTGCTGCTGGTCGAAGACGCGTTGCTCGACACTCGCTTCCGTGACAACCCGCTCGTGCTCGGCCCGCCGCACATCCGCTTCTATGCCGGCGCACCGCTGGTCTTGCCCGGCGGCGCTGTTGCCGGCACGCTGTGCGTGCTGGACACCCGGCCACGCCACCTCGACGCGACCGACCTTGTCATCCTGGCCGCGGTACGCGACCTGGCGGTGGCCGAACTGACTCGGCAGCAGCATGAACCCGCTTGAGCCGAGTGCCGCGGCCGCGCCCACGCTGCTGCTGCTCGAACCCTACTTTGTGCTGAGGCGCACCGTGGCGTCGGTGGTGCAGAGCCTGCAGCTGGCCCGCATCACCGAGGCGCCCAGCCTGAGCGTTGCGCACGGCTTGGCCGCCAATCAGCGCTTCGACGCGTTCGTGCTGGCTCTCGGTGAGAAACGCGACGAACTGACGCTGCTGCGGCAACTGCGCGCCGGACACACGGTGTCGGCGCCGTCTGCGCCGGTGGCGGTGATGATCGAGACCTGCGACGCGGAGCTGGTGCGTGCGCTGCGCGAGCTCGGCGTGATGCGGGTGATGCTCAAGCCGTTCAAGGTCAAGACGATTGCCGACACGATCGGGCAGATGCTCGCCGAGCAGAAGGCGCTGGACGATGTGCTCGCTTATGTCAGCGAGTGATTCGTCAGCGAGTGATTCGCTTTCGTGCGGGCCCGCGCGGGCCCGCAAGGTTCAGCGGTAGAACGCCTCGACCTTGCCCTTGAGCTTGATCATCAGCGGGTGGCCCTTGCGGTCCACCGCCTTGCCGGCCGGTACCTTGATCCAGCCCTCGCTGATGCAGTATTCCTCCACGTCGAAGCGCTCTTTGTCATTGAAGCGGATGCCGACGCCTTGTTCGAACAATGCCGCCACGTGGTGCGGGCTGCGCGCGTCGGTGGACAGTCGGTCGGGCAGGGCGGGGCGCTCGGTCGGCTCGGTGGGCGTGGGCGGGGTGTCGGTCATGGCGATGTTCATGGTTGAGGTCAGCCCTGCAGCCCGGCGAACACGTGCTGCACGTCTTCGTTCGCATCCAGCGCCGTCAGAAAGGCTTCCACCTCGTCCAGTTGTTCGGCGCTCAGGGTCTTCGGGTCGATCGGGTTTTTCGGTTTGTACCCCAGCTTGGCAGACAGCACCTGGAAGCCGTGGGTCGGCAGCGCGCGGCTCACGATGTCCAGGTCGGCGGGGTCGGTCAGGAACACCGTGACGCCGTCGTCGGCCGCGGCAAAGTCCTGCGCGCCGGCTTCGATGGCGGCCAGTTCGGCGTCGGCACCGGCGCCGGTGCTGGTGGCATTGACAGCGGCTTCGGCCTCGATCATGCCCACATGGTCGAAGTCCCAAGCCACCGAACCGGAGGCGCCGAGCTGGCCCTTGCGGAACAGCACGCGCATTTCCGACGCGGCGCGGTTCACGTTGTCGGTCAGGCACTCCACCATCACCGGCACGCGGTGTGGCGCAAAGCCTTCGTAGAGGGCGTGTTCGAAGTGCACCACCTCACCCGTCAGGCCCGCGCCCTTCTTGATGGCGCGCTCCAGCGTCTCCTTGGGCATGCTGACCTTGCGCGCCTGCTCCAGCACCAGCCGCAGGCGCGCGTTGGCGGCCGGGTCGGCGCCGTGGCGCGCGGCGATCATGATGTCCTTGGCGAGTTTGCCGAACAGCCGGCCCTTGGCGTTGGCAGCCATGTCCTTGTGCTTTGCTTTCCATTGCGCGCCCATGTCGGGAGGGTCCTCTGTGTTGCCGGGTTCTGCGCCATTGTCAACGGCGCAAACGATCTGATACATCGCGATGCTTGACAGCCCGTTGTTTTGGGACCATCGTCCCAATTATGGACGCCGACGCACGCCCTCACCAAGCCATCAACAAGGCGCTCGAAAAGCTGTTGCGCCCGCTTTTCCGGCTGCTGCTGCGGCACGGCATTTCGTATGTCGCCTTCGAGGAACTGACGCGGCGGACCTTTGTCGATGTGTCGATCCGCGACTTCGGCATTCCGGGCCGCAAGCCGTCGATCTCGCGCGCATCGGTATTGTCGGGGCTGAGCCGCAAAGAGATCCTGCGGCTGCTGTCGGACCAGCCGGCCGAGCCTTCGGAAGATGGCGACCCGCACAACCGGGCCGCCCGCGTGCTCACCGGCTGGGTGCGTGATGCCGAATTCATCGATGCAGGCGGCCGGCCTCGGGCGCTCGACCCCGAGGGCGACGCGAGCTTTGCGGTGCTCGTCAAGCGCTACAGCGGCGACATGCCGGCCCGCGCGGTGCTCGACGAACTGCTGCGCGTGGGCGCGGTGCAGCGTGGCGAAAAGGGCCGGCTCGAACTGATCACACACGCCTACGTGCCGCGCGAGAGCACGGCCGAGAAACTGCGCATCCTCGGCGCCGACGTGGCCGACCTGATCGAGACCATCGACCACAACGTGGAACACGGCGCCACCGACCCGCGCTTCCAGCGCAAGGTGCTGTACCAGAGCATGCCGGCCGATGCGCTGCCGGCGTTTCGCAAGCTCAGCGCGGCGCAGTCGCAGGTCTTGCTCGAAAAGCTCGACCGCTGGCTTGCCGCACACGACACCGACAACCCACCCGACGACCCCGAGTTGCCGCGCGCGCGCGTCGGCCTGGGCATCTACTACTTTGAACAATGGATCAGCTGATGCGGTCCGCGAAAGGTCACCCATGAACTTCTTGCCCAAGGCAGCGTTGGCTGCTGTTGCGCTGTCCGCCTGGATCGCCGGTTGCGGCGGCGGTGGCGGCATCGAAGGCACCGGCGCCACGACGCAAGGCACGATGCGCCTGTCGATCACCGACGCGCCCGCGTGCGGTTACGACGCCGTGCACCTGACGATCGAGAAGGTCCGCGTGCACAAGGCCGCCACCGCGGTCGATGCCGACGCGGGCTGGTCCGAAGTGGTGCTGGCGCCGCCCAAGCGTGTCGACCTGCTGACCTTGACCAACGGCGTGCTCGAAGAACTCGGCCAGACGGCGCTGCCGGCCGGCAAGTACACGCAGATGCGGCTGGTCCTGGCGGCCAATGGCGGCGCCACGCCGCTGGCCAATTCGGTCACGCCGACCGGCGGCGCCGAGACCGCGCTGACGACGCCCAGCGCGCAGCAAAGCGGCCTCAAGCTGAATGTCGACATCGACATCGCGGCCGACAAGGTCGCCGACTTCGCGATCGACTTCGACGCCTGCAAGTCGGTCGTCAAGCGCGGCAACTCGGGCCAGTACAACCTGAAGCCGGTGGTCACGGTGATCCCGGTCGTGTCCGACGCCGGCCTGCGGGTGGTCGGCTACGTCGACCCGTCGTTTGCCAATGGCGCCAACGTGTCGGTCCAGTTCAACGGCGTGCCGGTCAAGGCCACGGTGCCCGACCCCACCGGCCGCTTCGTGCTCTACCCGGTGCCGGCCGGCGCCTACGACCTGGTCGTGACGGCCGCCGGCCGCGTCAGCGCGGTGATGACCGGCGTGCCGGTGGTCGCCACCGCATTCACCAACGTCAACAGCGCGTTGTTGCCGATCACGCTGCCGCTGTCGGCCTCGCGTGCGGTGACGGGAACGGTCACGCCGGCCACCGCCACCGTGCGGGCGCTGCAGGCCTTGTCGGGTGGCCCGACGGTCGAAGTCGCATGGGCTCCGGTCGATGCGGACACGTCGGCCTTCGGATTCAGCTTGCCCGTCGATGCGCCACTGAAGGCGGCCTACGTCGCCAACCCGGTGGCGCTGGCCTTCGTTGCCGATGCGGCCGCGGCAGGCAAGTACACGCTGCAGGCCGCGTCGAACGGCGCGAGCAAGGCGGTCGCGATCGATGCCGCGGCCGTGGTGCCGCCGGTCGTGTTCACGTTCCCTTGAAACCTTTGAAGCACGGCATGAAAACAGCACTGACCCTGGTATGGGTTGCCGCGGCGATCGGCTCCGCGCACGCGCAGCCCAGCGTGGGCGTCTCCATCGGCATCAACCAACCGGGTGTGTACGGGCGCATCGAAATCGGCAACGTGGCGCCGCCGCCAGTGATCCTTGCGCAGCCGGTGATCATCCGACCACGGCCTGTCGTGGTTCACCAGGAGCCGGTTTATCTGTACGTGCCGCCGGGGCACCAGAAGAACTGGTCGAAACACTGCAGCCGCTACCGCGCCTGCGGGCAGCCGGTCTACTTCGTCCAGGAGACCTGGGTTCGCGAGCGCTACGAGGAACACCAGCACCGCGAGCACCCGGGTGGGCGCGGCGGCAAGGAAAAGAAGCACAAGGACAAGGACAAGGGTAAGCACGGCAAAGATTGATGCCGCGAGCGCCTCGGCGTTTGTCGGGTCAGAGCAGCCGCGGCGCCAGTTCGGGCAGCCGCCGGAGCGTGAAGTCGATGAAGCGCCGCACCCGTGGTGGCGGCTGGCGGTGCGGGCACACCGCGTGCAGCGGTTTGCTCGGGGCGGTGTAGTCGCGCATCACCGGCACCAGGCGCCCGGCGTCGAGGTGGGTGCCGATCTCCCAGACCGACTTGAACAGCAGCCCGGCGCCTTCGACGGCCAGCGCCTGGGCGGCTTCGCCGTCGTTGACACTGTAGTGGCCGCGCACCCGCACCGACTGCAGCTTGCCTTCGTGCCGGAACGACCAGCGGTCTTCCAGGCTGTCGCCGTAGACGATGCAGGCGTGCTCGGCCAGATCGGCCGGCTGGGTCGGCGCGCCATGGCGCTCGAGGTACGCGGGCGCGGCGCACAGCACGCGAAAGTTCGCGGCCAGGCGGCGCGCCGTCATGCTCGAATCGGCCAGCACGCCGAAGCGGAACGCCAGGTCGATGCGGTGCGCCACGAGGTCGACCACGTCGTCGCTGAGCATCAGACGCACTGTCACATCGGCATGTTCGGCGCGGAACGCGGTGACCAGCGGCACCAGGTAATGCCGCCCGAACGCCGGTGTTGCGGTGATGCTGAGCAGGCCGCTGACGCCGCCGCGGCTGTCGGCCATCGCGGCTTCGGCATCGTTCACCTCGACGAGGATGCGCAGGCAGCGCTCGTGAAAGGCCTCGCCCTCGTCGGTGAGCGACTGGCGCCGCGTCGTGCGGTGCAGCAGCCGCACGCCAAGCCCCGCTTCGAGCGCGGCCATGCGCTTGCTGACGAGCGCGAGCGACAGGTCCAGCTCGCGCGCCGCGGCCGACATGCTGCCGCTGCTGACGACGCGCGTGAAGATGCGAATGTCCTGCAGGTTGTCGAGCACCGACTGTCAACGCCTGGAAGAGAGTGAATCGACGCGCGGCCCGTAGATCGTTTGAACGGCCGCAGCCACAGTTCGACTCCTCGAAACCAACCTGGAAGAAACAGCCATGACGCTGCGCTCCACACTTCTCTCTACCCTCGTTGCCGCCGCGTTGGCAAGCGCGCTGTTCGGCCCGATCACCGCGTCGGCGCAAGCGGCCACGCCGAAGCTCACGCAAAACCAGGCGGGATACTACAGGCTCAAGATCGGCGAGATCGAGGTGATCGCCTTGTCCGACGGCTCGATCGGCCTGGACACCCAACTGCTGCAGACGCCGCACCGTCACCAGGTCGATGCCGCGCTGAAACTGGCCCGCGTGGTTTCGCCGCTCGACACGTCGGTCAACGCCTACCTCGTGAAGACGGCCGGCAAGCTGATCCTCATCGACGCCGGCACCGGCGTGCTGTTCGGGCCGAGCCTGAACAAGCTGCCCGCCAGCCTGAAGGCGGCCGGCGTGGAGCCCGAGCAGATCACCGACGTGCTCGTGACCCACGTGCACACCGACCACACCGGTGGGCTGATGGACGGCACGCGGCGTGTGTTCGCCAACGCCACGATCCGCCTCGACCAGCGCGAAGTCGCCTTCTGGCTCGACCCGCAGAACGAAGCCAAGGCGCCCGACGGCATGAAGCCGTTCTTCCAGCAGGCGCGTGCGTCGTTGCAGCCGTACGTGCAGGCCGGCAAGGTGCAGGCCTTCGACGGCGCCACACAAATCGTTCCCGGCCTGCGCTCCGTCCCGGCGCCGGGCCACACGCCGGGGCACAGCTTCTACCTGCTGGAAAGCAAGGGCGAGCGGCTGATGTTCTGGGGCGACGTGATGCACGTGGCCGAAGTGCAGTTCGCCGACCCGTCGGTAACGATTGCCTACGACGTCGACCCGAAAGCCGCCGCCGCCCAGCGCAAGCGCGCCTTTGCCGACGCCGCCGAGCGCGGTTACCTCGTCGCGCCGGCGCACATGTCATTCCCTGGCGTCGGGCACCTGCGGCGCGACGGGCGCGGTTACCGGTGGATGCCGCGGCCTTATGTCAACGACGCGTCTTCACTGGCAAGAGAAGCCCCGTCGAAGTGACCCTGTGACAGGGCCTGCGCCGACCGGGTGGCCGAGCACAGCAGCAACTCGTTGGGACCCTCCCAGCCTTGCGGTGTGGCAAAGCGCTCCAGCTGCTGCGCAATGTCTTGCCACGCGGCGTGCTGGGCCGCGGCCGGCAGCGGCGCCAGGATGGCCATGATCGGCAGCCCCGCCGTGCGCACGAAGTCGATGTAGTGCCGGACGCTGGGCAGACGCATCGGCGCGGCGAGGGCACGAACGTCGATGTTCGCAAACCCGGCCGCGGCCAGCAGCTCGGCCAGCAAACCCGGTCGGCCCAGGCTCAGCAAGCCGCCCGGTTCGAAGGGCGGTTTCGGTGCCAGGCCGGCATGCCGCAGCGCGGTCGACGCCATCACGGCAATGCAGGGGTTGGCCTGGGGTGCAGAGAACACCAGGGCGCCGAAGCGGCCGCCGGGCTTCAAAGCGCCCAGTGCCCCGCGCAAGGCCTGCAGCGGCTCGGTGCAAAACATCAGGCCGAGCCGGCACACCGCAGCGTCGAAGGTGGCGCCCTTCGTGCTCTCCGCACCCAGCGCACCCAGCGCACCCAGCGCGGCCCCGAGCGCCTGGGCGTCGGCCACGCACGTTTGCACGCTGCTCACTCCCGCCTGGCGCAGCTTCTCGGCGGCAATGTGCAGGGCGCGCGGAGAGATGTCGGTGGCCAGCACATGCCCGGCCGGCCCCACGCGGCGGGCGATGTCCAGGGTCTGGTCGCCTGCCCCGGCGGCGATGTCGAGCACGCGCGCGCCGGGGCCGACATGCGCGGCGTCCAGCATCGCCGCGGTGGACTCGCGCAGCCACTCGGTGAGCAAGGTGCCGTGGTGGTTCCAGCCGTCGGCGGCGGCGTCCCAGGGGTGCGCCAGCGGAGCGGAAGGCCCGGCAAGGCGTGCAGACGAAGTCATCATTCGGCCTTCACGCCGAGGGTCTGGATCACCGGGCGCCAGTAGCGCTGCTCGCTGGCGATGCGCGCCGCCATGGCCGCCGAAGTACTGGACGTGGCGACCATGCCCGACTCGGCCAGCGCCGCCGCCAGTGCCGGCTGGGCGATGGCGGCCTGCAGCGCTTGGGAAGTGGCATCGACCACCGACGCAGCGACGCGCCCCGACATGAAGACGCCGAACCACTCGCGCACCACGAGGTCGGCGTAGCCTTGTTCCACCAGCGAAGGCACATCGGGCAGCAGTGCCGTTCGCTGCGCGCCCGAGGTGCCCAGCACGCGCAGCCGCCCGGCCTGTTTGTGTTGCTTGAACAGGCCCTCGGGCAATATCAGCGCGGCGATCTGCCCGCCGAGCAGGTCGACGACGGCCGGCGGTCCGCCCGAGTAGCCGATGTGCTGCCATGGCACACCGGCCTCGCGAAACAGCATGGCCTCCAGCAGGTGCGGCAGCGTGCCGGTGCCCGGCGAGCCCACGTTGGCCTGTTTGGGCGAAGCGCGCATCCAGGCCACCAGGTCGCGAACGTTGGCCACCGACTCGGGCACCGCCGGCCCGACGGCCAGCGCCAAGGTCATCTCGCCGGCAAGCGACACCGGCGCCAGGTCGGTGGCCGGGTCGTAGGCCAGCTTGGGGTAGAGGAACGGGTAGACCGACGCGATGGCTCCTTGCGCCAACAGCATCGTCGAGCCGTCGCCGGGCCCGGCCTTCAGCGCAGCCACCGCCAGTTGCCCGGCCGCGCCGGCGCGGTTGTCCACGATCACGCCCTGCGCTTGCCGTGCATTCAGCTGCTCGGCCACGCGCCGGGCCAGGATGTCCGGGATGCTGCCGGGCGGGCCGCTGCACAGCAGGCGGGACGGCACCACCAGGCTCTGTGCCCTGCCGATCGTGCCGTGGCCCAGGCTTGCAAGCGCGGCGGTCGCGGCGCAGCCCCGTGCCATGAAGGTGCGTCGGGATTGAGAGTTCAGCAACATGTCGGCCTCCTGCCAGTTGTGGCGTGCCCCTTTGGCACCCCGTGATGCACAGGCTAAGCAGGGCCGTCCTAGAGATGGCTTAGAGATCGCGAATCGCGTCGACCAGCGCCTCGGTCTCTGGGGCCGGCCGCAGGTTCAGGAACACCGACAGGTTCTGCCGGCAGCGTCGATAGGCCTCATACGCCTCGGCGCGCCGCCCCAGCTTCAGCAGGCAGGCGATCAGGTGGCGATAAACGTCTTCGGCCAGCGGCTGTTGCTCGACCACGCGCGCGTACAGGCGTGCGGCATCGGCGTGCCGGCCGGCGCCTTCGAGCCGGCCACCGGCGCTGGCCAACTGGCGGGTGAACCGGGCCTCGATGCGGGCGCGGGCGGTCAGCACCATCGGCAGGTCATCGTCTCCCGCGAGAAACGGGCCGCGGTAGAGCGCCAGCGCGCGAGTGGCCAGCGCCAGGGTGCGGTCGGCCGCGGCGTCGGTACCGGCATCGGCGTCGGCATCGAGCGCTTTGCCGCCTTCGGTCGGTGGCTCGTCGATGGCCGCCAGGCAGGTCTCAAGCGCCGCCACATCGGTCCAGCAGGTGCTGGCGTCCAGGCTCAGTGCGCCGGCCTGCAGCAGCACGTGGTGTTCGCCGCCCAGCAGCTTGCGCAGGCGGTGCAGGGTGTTGTCGAAGGACTTGCGGGCCGCGTCGCCCTCGGCGTCGGGCCACAGCGCGGCGCACAGGCGGTCCACCGGCACCGGCCCGCCGTTCAGGGCCACCAGCAGCTTCAGCAAATCCAGCGGCTTGCGGCTTTCCTTGCGGCCTTCTTTGCGGGAAGGGCCGGCCGCGCTGGCATCGCGCTCGATGCCGAAGGCGCCGAGCGTGCGGATGCGGATCGGCCACGACCAGCGCTCGTCGGCGTGGGGCGGCGCCGCCAGGCCGTGGCGGCGGATGATGTGCAGCGCAAACGGCGCATCGATGTCATGCGCCAGCGCCAGCGCGGCCAGGCGCGGCATCATGTCGCCGCAGCAGAACGGCATCGGGCCGAAGTCGACGCCGCAGTCGCGCCCGATCGCAAAGGCACGCCGCAGTGCGTCCAGCGCCCGCGGCCGTTGGCCCTGCTGTTCGGCCAGGTGGGCTTCGATCAGAGCGGCCAGCCAATGGTGCCAGCGGCACACCGCATGGAAGCGGTGACTGATGACGGCTTGCAGCGACTCCTCGGCCGCCGGGAAGTTGCCCACCTGCGTGGCCGCCAGCGTCTGGCCGAGCAGCGCAATGTGTTCGCGCAAGGGCCAGCCGCTGGCCCGGCCGGTGGCCACGGCCGAACGCATGAGCTTGTCGGCCAGCGGCCAATTGCCGTCCAGCATCAGCAGCATGCCGCGCTGGAATTCATAAGTGGTGGAGTCGATGGCATTGCCGGCTTCGAGCAGGTTCGCCGCCTCCACCAGGTGGGCGCGCGCGAGCTCGGCATCTCGGCCCGCGACGGCCGCCAACACCAGCAGCAGGTGCGCCTTGGCCTGCATGGCCGCGGGCGCCTGCGCCGCCAGGGCCAGCGCATGGCGCGCATGCTGCAGGGCCTCGTCGATGCGGCCCAGCAGCGAGCGGATCAGCACCGACACGCCGTACCAGCGCAGCAAGGTGCCTGGCGCCGCGTCGGGCGCGGCACACAGGCGGTCGATCTTGATGATGATGCGGTCCAGCCGCGCCGTCTGGCCGGTCCAGAGCAGGTAGTAGGCCAGCGTGCCCAGCAGAATGCGCTGGCCGGCGGCGAGCGGCTGGTCGAGCAGGCGCTCGGCCAGGTCGGCCAGCGGCGCGGTCAGCGGGTGGGCCGTCTCACGGTGCACGAAGGCGGCCAGCAGGCCGGGCAGCACACGCAGGTCGGTGAGTGCGTCACGCTGGGCGAGGTAGGCGCTTGCGTGGCCTTCGAGTACCGGCATCCACGGTGCCAGGTCGTGCAGGTTGGCGCCGATGGAGACCACTGCATCGGCCGCCGCGGCGGCCGCGCAGAACGAGCCCCGCGCGTCGCCGCTGGCCAGGTAACCCTGGTGCGCCAGCGCCAGGTGCACCATCGCCTGGGCGGGTTGGGTGGCCAGCTCGCAATAGCCGAGCCAGTACCAGGCGTGCGGCACGTTGCGCACCGCCTCGGGCAGCGCCAGGATCCAGGCGCGGACCATCTCGGTGCGGCCCTGCGCGACAAACGATGCCGCATGCTCGACGACCCCGCCCAGCGCCTCGTCCCAGGCGTGCGCGGCGATCAGCTGCGCAATCGCCGCGTCGGCGTGACCATGGGCTGCCAGCACGCGGGCGGCGCTCACGCGCAAGGCATGGAGCGCTGGGGCCGGCATGTCCTGCGCGGCCCGTGCGCGCAGGAACTCGCTGAACAGCGCATGGAAGGAATAGGCGGGCGGCGTGCCCTCGCGGCATTCGGTGAACAGGCTGCGCCGCACCAGCCCGGCCAGCAATTCGCCGGCGCCTGCGTTGCCGCTCACGGCCACCGCCATCGCCGCGGTGGCGCTCGGCAGGAAGGCAATTCGCATCAACGCGTCGGCGTCGGCCGGGCTCATGCCCGCCAGCACCTCGCCGGCGAAGAAGGCAAAGAGGCGCACGCGCGCAGCGCCGCCGCGCAAGGCGTCGGCCGGCGCCAGCTCGGAGCGCGCGGCCAGCAGCAGGATCATGGCCGCGGCCCAGCCGTCGGTCACCCGCAGCAGTTCGGCGGCCTGCCAGTCGCGGCCGTGCAGGGCAACCAGGCGCTGCGTGTCGTCGTCGTTGAAGCGCAGTTGCCGTTCGTCCACCAGCGCCAGTTGCTGGTTGGCCAGCACGCGCGCATAAGCGTCGGGTGGCGGCTCGCGGCTGATGGCGATCACCCGCGCGCGGTCCGGCAACTCGGCCAGCGCTGCCGCCAGGCCGGCGTGAACGCCCGAGGTGCCTCCCAGCTCCTGGATGTTGTCGAGCACCAGCGCCCACGGCAGGTCCAACGTGCCGGCCAGCCGCCTGAAGCAGCGACGAATGTAGGAGGGCACGTCGCGCAGGTCGTCGGCCGTTGGCGGAGGCATCTTGATCGGGCGGCGCGGTGCCCCCGCCGTGGCGGCCGACATCAGGAAGTGGGCGAACGTGGCCGGGTCGGCATCGCCCGCGTCCAGTTGTAGCCACAGACAGGGAATCGTCCGGGCCTGCAGGTAGGTGGCCACCAGGGTGGTCTTGCCGATGCCGGGCGGGCCGGACACCCAGAGGGCCGACGCGCCGGCCGGGGCGTCGAGCTCGGCAAACAGCCGGTCGCGTGCGAAGACCCGGCCCAGTTGCGGTGGTCGAAGCTTGCCCAGCGGGGCCGAAGCCTGACGGGCGGCGCGAGCGGTCGGCATCAGGCCATCTTAGCCATGCGCCATGCGCCCTGCGCCCCGGGGGCGTGGCCGCACCAGACTCAGGCCCTCAGCCGAGCCAGGCCTTCAGCGGCACCGCCGCATCGCATGCCGCCGCCGGCTCAGGGCTCTTGCCCGTTTCCAGCAACTTCCGCGCGGCCATGTGATCGACCGGCGCGTTGACGCTCTCGACGCACACCAGCCGTTCGCCCACGTAGTGCAGGATCGAGAAACTGCTGGCCGCCGTGTCGGCGTTGGCGCCGGGGCGGCGGTGGCGCGTGCCGTCGGCGGGCATCAGCCCGGCCATCTGCAGGCGCAGGGCGGCCTGTTCGGACCAGAACCACGGCAGCGCGCGGTACGGCTCCTCGCGGCCCAGCAGGGTGGCGGCTGCGCTGCGCGCCTGATCGTTGGCGTTCTGCACCGACTCCAGGCGCAGGCGCCGGGCGGGCGTTGCAGCCGGGGCAGCGGCGTGGCCTTCAGGGAAGCTGGTGCAGTCGCCGATCGCCAGGACGTGCGGGTCGGACGCGCGCATGCACGCATCGACGACGATGCCGTTCTCGCACGCCAGCCCGGCGTCGCTGGCCAGCGTGTGTTCGGGCGCAGCGCCGATGCCGAGCACCATCAGCTCGACCGCCTCGCGCTGGCCGTCGGCGTGAAGCGCCGCCAGCCGCCGGCCTTCGATCTCGAAGCCGCCGACCGAGACGCCCAGGCGGATGTGAATGCCGCTGGCGCGGTGCGTCTGCAGCACGTGTTCGGCGATCTCGGGCGACACCGAACGGGCCAGCAAGCGCGGCGCCGATTCGAGCACAGTGACGTCTTTGCCCAGCGCCCTCGCGGTGGCCGCGATCTCCAGGCCGATGAAGCCGCCGCCGAGCACGGTGAGGTGCTGCGTCGCGTCGAGCAGCGTGCGCAAGCGTTGCGCGTCCGCGGCGGTGCGCAGCACGGCCACGTTGTCGAGCTCGTCATGCAGGTGCGGCAGGCGGCGCGCGCGCGTGCCGGTGGCAAGCACCAGCCACGCATAGCCGAGCACGGCGCCCGAGCGCAGCCGCAGCGTGCGGCCGGCGCGGTCGATCGCCACCGCCGGGTCGGCGCGGTGCACGGTGATGCCGGCATCTGCAAACCACGCTTCGACGCGAAACGATTGCAGCGTCTCGGCCGGGTTCTTCAGGTAGGCCTTGGACAGCGGCGGGCGCTGGTAGGGCAGCTCGGCCTCTTCGCACACCAGGTGCACGCGTGCACCCTGGCCGGCGGCGGCGAGCGCACTGCACAACTGGGCCGCGGCATGGCCGCCGCCGACGATCACGATCTTGCCTGTGCCTGCTTCATTCAT
Organism: Methylibium sp.; assembly: GCA_031382215.1. Classification (GTDB taxonomy): domain Bacteria; phylum Pseudomonadota; class Gammaproteobacteria; order Burkholderiales; family Burkholderiaceae_C; genus LGRD01. The sequence continues at coordinate 1,628 of JANMYQ010000106.1, read as the reverse complement.
CGTCGGCTGGTTTGTCGTCGCTGCACTTGTCGTCGCATCACTCATCGTCGTTCTCCTCGGTCCGTGCGCGGTTGCGTGCCGCCTTGGGGAAGCGCTGCGCGACGTAGCGCTCGGTCGCCATCTCGACCGCCGGCAGATTCTCGTGCAGGCGCTTGAGCAGGCCGATCAGGGTTTCACGCTCCGGCTCGCTCAGCACCGCCAGAAAGGCGCGTTCGCGTTCCAGCGCAATGCCCTTGATCTGGTCGTGCAGCGCGCGGCCCTTCTTGGTCAGCGTGGCAATGCGCAGGCGGCCGTCGTCGGCGTCGAGCCGCAAGGTGATGAGGCCCTTGGCCTGCATGCTCTTGAAGCAACGGCTCACCGAGCCCTTGTCCATGCCGATGATGCGCGACACGTTCTGCGCCGAGATCGAGCCTTCGATCGCCAGCAGCACCAGGCAGCGCCAGGTCTCGATGCCGACGTCGAAAGCGGCGAGGTAGTGCTGCGAGGCGCCGCGCGACAGCTTGTTGGCGATCCACGTGAGGAAGGCGGGCACGTAGCGGTCCAGGTCCACAACGTCGGTCGCTTCGGCCGCGTCGGCGGCCTCGGTGTTCTTGAGCCGTGCCGGATGGGCCATCGCCTACTGCTGCCGCTCGGGGATGCGAACGACCAGGCCGTGCAGCGCCGCGGTGAGCTTGATCTGGCACGACAGCCGGCTGTTCGGCAGTCGTTCGTCCGCTGTGCACTCAAGCATCTCGAGCTCGTTGCCTTGCGGTGCGGGCAGCTTGTCTGCCCAGGCCGGGTCGACGTACACATGGCAGGTGGCGCACATCGCCGAGCCGCCGCATTCGGCCACGATGCCGGGCACGCCGGCGCCGGTGGCCACCTGCATGACGCTGACGCCTTCGGGCGCTTCCATGCCTTGCTGGCTGCCGTCGGGGAGGATGAAGGTGATGTCGGGCATGGTCGTTCTCGATGTGGCGAGGCCTCAAGCAAGGCTCAGGCCGGAATCAGTCTCAAGGGCAGAGTATCCAGTGCCCGCAAGGTGTTGTTGAGCCGGCGCGTGTGCGCGCCCACCACCTCGATGCGCTTGACGCGCTGGGCCAGTGCGGTGAACACCACCTCGCCTTCGAGGCGTGCCACCGCCTGGCCCACGCAGCCGTGGATGCCCGAGCCCAACGCCACATGGCCGCTGGGCCGGCGCTCGATGTCGTAGCGCTCCGGCTCCGGCCACTTGCGCGGGTCGCGGTTGGCGGCGCCCAGCAGGCACAGCACTTTGGTGTTCTCGCGCACCGGCACACCGGCGATTTCACAGTCGCGCCCGGCGGTGCGAAAGAAGGTCTGCGCAGTCGACTCCCACCGCAGTGCCTCTTCGAACGCCGGCCGCGCCATCTTCGGGTCAGCGTGCAGCCGAGCGTACTGCTCGGGGTGGTGGGCCAGCGCGAACAGCGCATTGCCGATGCCGTTGATCGTCGTGTCCACACCCGCCGACAGGAACGAGCGCACCAGCAGCGGTGCCTGCTCGGCGCTGATCTCGCCGGTGTCGACGGCCTGGTAGATCTGGTCGCCGAAGCCGCCAGGCCGAAGGTTGGCGCGCTGGCAGTGCTCCATGATCCACTGCGTCACCGGGCCGACCCGCGCGGCGCTCTTGG
>JANMYQ010000079.1:0-8489 GCA_031382215.1 Methylibium sp. | reverse complement strand
GCACCACTTTTTGTCGGTGCACAAGAACGGCCAGGTCGCGATCGTCGAGACCAAGGGCAACCCCGACTGCCACGTGATCCTGCGCGGCGGCAAGGCGCCCAACTACGACGCCGCGCACGTGGCCGCGGCTTGCAAGGAAATTGAAGCGGCCAAACTGCCTTGCACCTTGATGGTGGACTGCAGCCACGCCAACAGCAGCAAGCAGCACGAGCGCCAGGTCGACGTGGCGAAGGACGTGGCCGTGCAGTTGAAGGACGGCAGCCGTTGCATCTTCGGCGTGATGGTCGAAAGCCACCTGGTGGCCGGCGCGCAGAAGTTCAGCGCCGGCAAGGACGACCCAGCGAAACTGGCCTACGGCCAGAGCATCACCGACGCGTGCATCGGCTGGGAGCACTCGCTGGAAGTGCTGGAGGTGCTGAGCGGCGCGGTCAAGGCGCGGCGCCTTGACAAACCGGCCTGAGCGGAAACGCAAGGCGATGCGGCGCCGGAGATGAAAGTCTGGGTAAACCCTTGTAATGAGGGGAAAGGATGCTGGGTGGTCGCCGATGGGCGGGGTGGAATGCGCGTCCGTTCAACCGATCCACAGGAGAAATCCATGATCAATCACAGCTCACTCACCCGTTCGCTCGTCGCCGCTGCGGCGCTTGCCGGTCTTGCACTCACGGTCGGCGCGCAGACCAAGGAGCCAATGGCCAAGGACAAGGTGGCCATCGAGGCCGCCTTTACCAAAGCAGACGCCAACGCCGACGGCAAGCTGTCGAAAGAAGAAGCGGCGATGGTCCCGACCGTGGCCGCCAAGTTCGCCGAACTCGACAAGAACAAGGACGGCTTCCTGACCTTGGCGGAGTTCGCGGCCGGCTACACGGCGGCCTGATCCGCTGCCACCCGGATCGGCGCTCGCGACTCAGCTGGCGTCGGTCCGGGCCAGGCGTTCGCTCTTCCAATACACGTCGTCGCCACCCAGGCCGTCGAGGTTGGCGCGGTTCAGCACCCGGGCCAGCACGAACAGCAGGTCGCTCAGGCGGTTCAGGTACTGGCGTGGTTCGGCGCGCACGGTCTCATTGTTGGCGAGTGCCACCACCGAACGTTCGGCGCGCCGTGCCACGGTGCGCCCCACATGCGCCACCGCCGCACTTCGAGTGCCTGCTGGCAGGATGAACTCCTTCAGCCGCGGCAGCGCGGCATTGTGGTGCGCCAGCGCTTCGTCCAGTCGCAGCACCGCGTCCATCTTCAGCAGTTCGTAGCCGGGGATCGACAGCTCGCCGCCGAGGTTGAACAGCTCGTGCTGGATGACCACCAGCAGCTCGCGCACGTCCTCTGGCAGCGGCTCGGCCAGCAACACGCCGAGCGTGGAATTGAGTTCGTCCACGTCGCCCATCGCGGCGACGCGCAAGTGGTCCTTGGGAACGCGGCTGCCGTCGCCCAGGCCGGTCGTGCCGTCGTCCCCGGTTCGGGTGGCGATTTGTGTGAGTCGATTGGCCATGGCGCGCATCGTAGCGCTTGGCCTGCCTAGAATGCGGCAAGGGGGCGCGTCGCCCCACGCAGGGGTAGCCGATGAACGCACCGATTCCCGTCCACGTTCTTCCCACCTTCGACCCGCGGCCCGTACCGGCGGCCATGCTGGCGGCGCTGAAAGAACACTTCGGCACGCGCTGCTCCACGGCGCTGGCGGTGCGCGAACAGCACGGCCGCGACGAGTCTCCGTTCGACGTGCCGCCGCCCGAAGCGGTGGTCTACGCAGAGAGCACCGACGACGTGGCCTTTGTCGTGAAGCTGGCCGACGAACACGCGGTGCCTGTCATCCCGTTCGGCGTCGGCTCGTCGCTCGAAGGGCACTTGCTGGCGGTGCAGGGTGGCGTCAGCATCGACCTGAGCCGCATGAACAAGATCTTGCGCGTCAACCCGGAAGACTTGACGGTGACCGTGCAGGCCGGTGTGACGCGCAACCAGCTCAACCGCGAGATCAAGGACGCAGGGTTGTTCTTTCCGATCGACCCGGGCGCCGACGCTTCGATCGGCGGCATGTCTGCCACGCGCGCCAGCGGAACCAACGCGGTGCGCTACGGCACGATGCGCGACAACGTGCTGGCGCTCACCGTCGTCACCGCGCAGGGCGAGGTCATCCACACCGGCACGCGGGCGCGCAAGTCGAGCGCGGGATACGACCTGACGCGCTTGTTCGTCGGCAGCGAAGGCACCCTCGGCGTGATGACCGAGATCACGGTCAAGCTGTACCCGCTGCCCGAGGCGGTGTCGGCCGCGGTGTGCCACTTTCCCGACGTGGGTGCGGCGGTCAAGACCACGATCCAGATCATCCAGATGGGCGTGCCGATCGCCCGCTGCGAACTGCTCGACGCGCACGCGGTGCGCGCCGTCAACGCGCACGACAAGCTGAGCCTGCGCGAGGCGCCGATGCTGCTGATGGAATTCCACGGCAGCGCCGCCAGCGTGGCGGAGCAGGCCGCCACCGTGCAGGAAATTGCCAGCGAGTTCGGTGGCGAAGACTTTCAATGGGCCACCACACCCGAAGAACGCACCAAGCTGTGGACCGCGCGCCACCGCGCCTACTTTGCCGGCCTGCAGATGAAGCCGGGTTGCCGCACCGTCACGACCGACACCTGCGTGCCGATCTCGCGCCTGGCCGACTGCGTGACGCTGGCGCTCGACGAGGCCGAGGCTGCGGGCATCCAGCACTACCTGGTGGGCCACGTGGGCGACGGTAACTTTCACGTCGCCTACCTGATCGACCCGAACAATCACGCCGAACGCGACACCGCGGAGCGCTTGAACAAGACGCTGGTCGAGCGTGCGCTCAGCATGCAGGGCACCTGCACCGGCGAGCACGGCATCGGCCTGCACAAGCAGGGCTTCCTGATCGACGAGGCCGGCGCCGGTGCGGTGGCGATGATGCGCACCTTGAAGCGTGCGCTGGACCCGAAGAACATCATGAACCCGGGCAAGATCTTTGCGCTGTAGCCTGCGGGAGCGCGCGTGCAGTTGAATGAGCCGCTGAGTGTGCCGCTGAGCGAGCCGCTGAACCTGGCCGAGTCGCTCAAGGCCGAAACGAAACATCTGCACACCGCACTGGAACGGGGGCCGCTGATGCACTCGTTGCTGCGCGGCCAGATGGCGCGAACGCCTTACTGCGCACTGCTGCGCAACCTGCACGCGGTGTACGACGCGCTTGAGCCGGCGCTGCGCCGGCATGCCACGCACCCGGCGGTGGCGGCGGTGCACTCGCCGGCCCTGTTTCGCAGCCAGTCGCTCGCCGACGACCTGACCGAACTGCATGGCGCCGCTTGGCAGCATGAGATTGCGCTGGCTCCGGCCGGCAGCCGCTACGTGCGGCACCTGCAGGAGCTTGCCGCCGCGCGCCCGGCGCTGTTGGTGGCGCACGCTTATGTGCGCTACCTGGGCGACCTGAGCGGTGGGCAGATGCTGCGCCGCATCGTCGCCGGCGCGCTGGCCCTGGCCGACGGGCGTGGCACGCGCTTCTATGACTTCGGCGCACCGGCCGAGGTGACCGCGCATGTGCAGGCGTTTCGCGCCGGGCTGGCGCAACTGGGGCACGACGCCGAGCAGGCCACCGCAATCGTGGCCGAAGCGGTGCTGGCGTTCCGCCTGCACCAGGAGTTGTTCGACGAATTGGCTGGCGGGGCCGCCGGCAGCTCCGGCGCGCCGGCCTTCAGCCCGGCGAGCTGAAAGTGCGCACCCGCGCGTAGAGAGCGGTCGCACGTTTGGTCGAGGTCTCGAGTTCTTCGAGCAGCGGCGCCACGGCCGGGCTCGCGCCGCCGTCGGCAATGTCCATGGCCGCCAGACTGGCGTTGGCCAGAATCGCGGCCACCAGGTCGTCGGGCTCGCGCCGCTCGCGCGCCTTGGCGTTGGCGATGACCTGGTCGCGCCCCGCTTCCGACAGTGACTGCTCCAGGTGGCGGCGCGCCTCTGCGGCGCGCTGCGCTTCGGTCAGGTCTTCGAGGATCAGGAAGAAGCCCAGCACCGAGCCGTCGCGCGAGGGCACGAGTTCGGCGCGCACGGTCACCGGCAGCAGCGTGCCGTCGGGCAGGCGCAACTCGAGCTCACCGCGCCAGGGCGTGCGCTCGCGCGCCAGTTCGGTCAGCACGCGGCGCGCCTGGGTAGAGTCGGCGAACAGTTCGGACAGCGCGCCCAGCACCGGGCGCTGTTCGGGGGTGCAGCGCATCAAGGTGAAGAAGGCGTCGTTGGCGAACAGCGCGCGCTGCTGCCCGTCGGCCACGATCACCGGCTGGCGCGAGGTGGCCACCGCGCTGCGGATCTGGGTCAACTGGTGTTCGGCGATGAGCAGACGCACTGCGTTGATCTGCACCACGATGTCGGACAGCGACGCGCCGAAGGCCCGCGCCAAGGTGACTTCGCCGCTCGACCAGGGCAGCGCCGTGCCGCGCACGATCTCGGACCAGGCCGCGAACGAGCGCCGCGGCGACAGCTCCATCGGGTCGTTGCCGACCACCGGCTTGGTCGGGTCGCCGGCCCAGGTGACGCTGAGCAACTGCTCCTTGCGGAACCACATCAGGTACTCCGGCCGCGACGCCGACAGCTTGACCGCGAGCACACCGCTGGCGGTGGGCGTGAGCGACTGCAGGGCCGGGTTCGCGCGCCCGACCGACGAGCAGGTGAACAAACCGTCGGCACACTGCGCGTCGACCCACTGCATCAACCGGCGCAGCTCGGGCGTGGACGGTGCTTCGCCGGAGGTCAGCACCTCGCCGTCGTAGAACAGCGCGGCGGCGGTGGCGTCGAGCGGCTGCAGCAGGGTGCGCGGGTTGCGGAACAGCGCGAGGCGCCAGTCGCCTTCGGTCGAGGTGGCCTCGATCAGGCGCTGCTCCAGGCGGCGCACCTGGATCGCGACCTGCGCGTGGGTGTAGTTCTCGATCGCGGCGATGCGGGTGGACACCACTTCGGCGAGCAGGTCGCAGGCGGCGCGCACGGCAAATCGCAGGTTGCGCGGCTTGTAGTGGTGGCACGCGATCAAGCCCCACAACTTGCCTTCGCGCACCAGCGACACCACCAAGGTGGCGGTCACGCCCATGTTCTTCAGGTATTGCAGGTGCAGCGGCGACATGCTGCGCAGGTGGCACATCGACATGTCCAGCTCCTGCCCCGAACTCGGCGCCAGGCGCGGCACCAGCGGCGCAGCGTCGCTGTGCACATCGACCAGCACGCGCAGGCGGTTGCGCAGGTAGAGCTCGCGCGCGCGTTGCGGAATGTCGGAGGCCGGGTAGTGGTGGCCCAGCAGCGATTCGAGGCGCGGGTCGCGCGCCTCGGCAATGATCTTGCCGTGGCCGTCGGGGTCGAACTTGTAGACCATCACGCGGTCGTAGCCGGCCAGGTCGCGGAAGCACTGCACCACGGTGTCGGCCAGCACGCCGATGGTCGAACTGGTACTGAAGCGCTCGATCGCGCTGCCCAGCATCTCGATGAGTGCAGGCCCGTCGATCTGCACGGTCTCGAGGTTCGTTCGCGCGGCGGCGGTGGGCTCCAGCTCGACGATCAGCGCGCCGCCGGGTTCGCGGTGCACGGTGCCTTCGAATTCGGCCGACTGCCCGAACGCCATCAGGCGGCAGCGCAGCGCGGCCGGCTCGGCCAGGTCGGTGGAGGCGGCGAGCTGGCGAACCTGCTGCTCGATGTCGCCGCCGAGTTCGGTGACCGGCTGGTTCAGCAAGCCCAGCGCTGGCGTGCCCAGCAGCGCCTGGGTGTTGGCGCTGATCTGCACAATGCGCAGCGCCGGCTCGCGCAGCGCCAACAGAAAGCCGTAGGGCTGTACCGAACCGGCAAGGTGGATCTGCTCACGTTCGCAGTTGGTCAGGTCTGCCTGGCCGAAGGCGGGGCCCGTGCTCATGTTGTCTTTTGCGGCCCGAGTCCCTTGTCGGCTGCGCCTGCGAGCCGGCGGCGGCGCCGGCCCAGGCTGGCGGCGGTGATGCCCAGTGCGCTGGCGGTGGCGGCGTCATCATCGGAGCGCCGTGCGGCGGTTTGAATCGCATGCCGTTCCACGAGCGCGGCGACGTCGCGCAGCAGCTCGGGCAGGGCTACCTCGCCCAGCCGCGCGGCCAAGCGCTCGACGGCGGCGCCAAGCATCTCGACCGGCTCGGCGGCTGGAGCAGCGGCGGCGTGCGGCAGCGCCTGGATCGTGAAGCCGATGCATTCCTGGTCACCCTCGGCCAGCAGCGCGGCCGAGATATCCACCATCACCGGCTGCGAATCGGCACGGCGCACGCGCGACACGCTGTGGCGCGCAATGCCCTGGCGCTGGACTTGCGGGATGAACACGTCGAAGACCTGCCCGGTGCCCTCGATCCAGTCCTGCAGCGCACGGCCCTTGACTTCGACTTCGGCGTCGACCTGAACCAGGCTCAGGAACGCCGGGTTGGCCGCCAGGATTCGGCCGCTCGAATCGGTGACGACCACGCTGTCCATCGCCGCATCGACCGTGCGGGCCAGCGTGGCGCTGCGGTCGGCCGGCGATTCGGGCGTGTCCACCGGGCGCACGCGCACCAGCAGGCGCATCGCGTCGTCGGTGCGGAACGGTGTGGCCGCCACGTGGGTGGTACTGACCTTGCCGTTCAGGCGCGCCCGAATCTCGGCCGGCTGGCCGAGCCGGCGCGAGGTCAGCAGCAGTTCTTCGACGGCGCCGCGCGAGCGGTTCTCGAAGCCGAAAGTCACCGGCCGGCCCTGCAGTTGCGCCACTTCCATGTCGAACAACTGGGCGGCGGCGTCGTTGGCTTCGAGGATGTTCAGTGTTTCGGCGTCGACCACCAGCACCGCGTCGTTGGCGACCTGGAACAGCAGCCGGTAGCGTGCTTCGGACTGGCGCGTGCGCCAATAGCCGCGTTCCATTTCCTGTTGCACGTCGACGAAACGCTGCTGGATGGCGGCCACCGCACGCAGGTCGCGCCCGACCACCAGCACCGGGCCCTGCTCGCCCAGGCGCATCGCGGTGTAGGCAACCGGAATGTCGGCGCCGGCAGACGACGGGTGGTTGACCTCGCGGCGGCGCGCAAAGCCGGTGGCGACCACGTCTTTCAGCAGCAGGCCGACCTTGGCGCGCGTTTCGCCGGTGACGGTGTCGGCCCAGGCGCGACCGACCCACTCTTGGGCCGACGGCGCGAGCGGAGCCGCGCCGCCCTGCGCGACGTTGAGCACGACGCCGTTCTGATCGAGCACCAGCGCAATGTCGCTCGACAGCGAGACGAAGGCCTCGGCGAGTTGCGGCGCCCAGTCGGACAGGGCGCTGAGGTCGACAGTTGAGCCCGGCGGCGATTTCATGGGGGTTCCCCGAGGTGAGCGGGGCAGGTGGTTCGCACAAATTCTACGCCGCGACGCCCTCGAACAGCAGCGGGTTTGACCCCCTGTTGCCAAGGGGCGCGCGGGCGCGGATGCGCCTCAGTCGTCGTCTTGCGGCGAAGCGGGCACCGACCAGCGCGTCGTCACGTCACCCGCCGAGTCGACGCTTTCCAGGTGCACGCCGAAGCCCCACAGGCGCGCCACGTGCTTGAGCACTTCCTGCCCGCTTTCATGCAAGGGGCGGGCGTTGTGCTGGGTGTGGCGCAAGGTCAGCGAACGGTCGCCGCGCAAGTTCACGCTCCAGACCTGGATGTTCGGCTCGCGGCTGCCCAGGTCGTACTGGCGGCTCAGCGCTTCGCGCAGGCGGCGGTAGCCGCTTTCGTCGTGGATCGCCGAGACCTCGAGTTCCTTCTCTTTCTCGTCGTCGTTGATCGCGAAGAGGCGCATCTCGCGCATCAGGTTGGGCGACAGATACTGGCCGATGAAACTCTCGTCCTTGTAGTTGCGCATCGCCTGGTCGAAGGTTTCGAGCCAATCGGTGCCGGCCATGTCGGGGAACCACTGGCGGTCTTCGTCGGTCGGCTTTTCGCAGATGCGCTTGATGTCGGTGTACATCGCAAAACCCAGCGCATACGGGTTGATGCCGCTGTAGGCGCGGTGCCCGACCGGCGGCTGGTAGACCACGTTGGTGTGCGACTTGAGCCACTCGATCATCACGCCGTCGCTCAACTGCCCGTCGTCGTACATGGTGTTGAGCAGGTGGTGGTGCCAGAACGTGGCCCAGCCTTCGTTCATCACCTGCGTCTGGCGCTGCGGGTAGAAGTACTGCGCCACCTTGCGCACGATGCGCACGATCTCGCGCTGCCAGGGTTCGAGCAGCGGGGCGTTCTTTTCGATGAAGTACAGCAGGTTCTCCTGCGGCTCTTCGGGGAAGCGTTTTGCAGCCGCCTCTTCGGCAGCCTTGCCTGACTTGCGCGGCAAGGTGCGCCACATGTCGTTGACCTGCTGCTGCGCGTAGGCGGCGCGGTCTTTGCGGTCGGCCTGCTCTTGCGCGAGCGACTTGCGGTTCGGGCGGCGGTAGCGGTCCACGCCATGGTTCATCAGCGCGTGGCAACTGTCGAGCAACTGCTCTACCGCGTCGAGCCCGTGCTTTTCTTCGCAGCCGGTCACGT
>JANMYQ010000064.1:0-6766 GCA_031382215.1 Methylibium sp. | reverse complement strand
CGACCTCGACCGCGGTGGCACCGCGGCCCAGGGCGCAGATGTCCTCGTCGACGTTCTCGCGTTCGCTGACGAAGGTGCTCTTGACGGTGAGGCCCAGCATGTCGACCCACAGCGAGCGCAGGCGCTGCTTGTCGGCGCCGCCGATGGCGATCTGCTGGATGCCGAGGATGCGAAAGGGCTTGTTGGCCATCATGCAAAGCTCAGAATCGGTTGGTCGACGGACAGGCTCTCGCCCTTCCTGGCCATCACCTCGCCCACCGTGCCGTCCTGCGCCGCGGTGAGGATGTTCTCCATCTTCATCGCCTCGATCACCGCCAGCCTTTCACCGGCCAGCACCTTCTGCCCGGGCTTGACGCTGATGTCGGCCAGCAGGCCCGGCATCGGCGAGAGCAGGAACTTGCTCAGGTCGGGCGGCGCCTTGTGCGGCATCAGCTTGAAGAGCTCGGCGGCGCGCGGCAGCAGCACCAGGGTTTCGATCTGGCTGCCGTTGTGCGAGACGCGGATGCCGAGTGGGTTCTTGACGCCGCTGCGCTCGACCTGCGCGCTGAAGGCGTTGCCGTTGCAGGTGCCGGTCATCAGGACTTCGCCGAGCTTGCTGGTGCTCTGGATCGCGAAGTGGCGCTCGTTGATCACCACGTCGGCCTTTCCCGACACAGGCTCGAAGGCATCGATGCGCACCGGGTGAGGGGTCTGCGCGCCTGCCGCGCCGAGCACCACCACCACCAGGTCGGGCAGCGACTTCACGCCGTGGCCGGGCAACTGGCCGCTGATGCCGGCCGAGCGCTCGCGCGCCTTGCGCCGCACAAAGGCCGCCAGCGCCACCAGGAAGAGCGGATCGTCGTGCGGCACTTCGGCGGCGCTGAAGCCCTTGGCGTAGTTCTCGGCGATGAAACCGGTGTTGAAGTCGCCACTGGCGAACCTGGGATGTGCCAATAAGGCCGCCTGGAAGGGGATGTTGCTGCTGACGCCGCGGATGACGAAGCCGTTGAGCGCCTCGCGCATGCGGGCGATGGCCTCGCTGCGGTCGCGGCCGTGCACGATGAGCTTGGCGATCATCGAGTCGTAGTACATCGGGATTTCGCCGCCTTCGCAGACGCCGGTGTCGACACGAACGCCCCCCAGGGCGTTCCCAGAACGCCCGTCGCCGCCGTCCTGCGGCATCGGCATCGCCGCCTCCATCGTTGTCGGCGGCGGCGCATAGCGCACCAGGCGGCCGGTGGAAGGCAGGAAGTTGCGGAATGGGTCCTCCGCATTGATGCGGCACTCGATCGCCCAGCCGTCGCGCCTGACCTCGGCCTGCGTCAGCGGCAGTGGCTCGCCCGCGGCGACGCGGATCATCAGCTCCACCAGGTCGACGCCGGTGATGCACTCGGTCACCGGGTGCTCGACCTGCAGCCGCGTGTTCATCTCCAGGAAGTAGAAGCTCTGGTCCTTGCCGACCACGAACTCCACCGTGCCGGCACTCTGGTACTTCACGGCCTTGGCCAGTTGCACCGCCTGCTCGCCCATCGCCCTGCGCGTGGCGTCGCTGATGAAGGGCGACGGCGCTTCCTCGATCACCTTCTGGTGGCGGCGCTGGATCGAACACTCGCGCTCCCACAGGTACAGCGTGTGGCCGTGGGCGTCACCCAGCACCTGGATCTCGATGTGCCGCGGGCTCTCGACGAACTTCTCGATGAAGACGCGGTCGTCGCCGAAGCTGGCCTTGGCTTCGTTGCGACAAGAGCCGAAGCCCTCGAAGGCTTCCTTGTCGTTGAAGGCCACGCGCAGGCCCTTGCCGCCGCCGCCGGCGCTGGCCTTGATCATCACCGGGTAGCCGATGTCCCTGGCGATGGCGACGGCTTGCTCGGGCGACCCGATGGCCTCGTTCCAGCCCGGGATGGTGTTGACTTTCGCCTGCAGCGCCAGCTTCTTCGACGCGATCTTGTCGCCCATGGCGGCAATACTGTAGTGCTTGGGCCCGATGAAGACGACGCCCGCTTCTTCAACCCGGCGCGCGAAGTCTTCGTTCTCGCTCAGGAAGCCGTAGCCGGGGTGCACCGCCTCGGCGCCGGTCTGCTGGCAGGCGGCAATGATCTTGTCGGCGACGAGGTAGCTCTCGCGTGAAGGCGCCGGCCCCAGCAGCACGGCCTCATCGGCCAGTTCGACATGGCGCGCGTCCCCGTCGGCTTCGGAGTAGACGGCGACGGTGGCGATGCTCATCTTGCGCGCGGTCTTGATGATGCGGCAGGCGATCTCCCCCCGGTTGGCGATCAGGATTTTCTTGAACATCAATGAACTCCGTCGAGTAGTGCGTCAAGCTGCGCCGCTTGCGTCAGCAGCAACAGCGTCTGAATGGTTTCCTGTGTATTGATCTGGGCAGCCAGGTCATGAATGGCGGCCATGGCGTCAGCGAACCAAAGTCATTCCGGAAGCCTTCACGGCTCCCGCATCGAAGGTCATGGTGGCCGAACAGCCTGCCGATGCGGCCAGGCGCTCTATCAGCGCGTCAGCAAAGTCCGCGCCACTGGCGCGGTAGCGCTTCAGCGACTGAGTGACCAACTCGGCCCTGTCCATCACCAGCTCCTTGCTGCGCAACAGGGTGCCCAGCACCGTGGCCACTTGCGCACGGTCCAAGCCATAGCTGCCCGACAACACCCACACCAGTTCCACCAGCACAACCACGGGCACAAAGCCGGGCTCCTCGGCGCTCAGCGATTCGATCAAGCTCGTCGCCCGTGGCGACTGGCGGGGGTCGTCCTGCATCACATAGCGGACCAGCACGTTGGTGTCCAGGCCTGTCACTTCCGGCGCCCCCCGCGTGCGCCCGCCCGAGCCCCGTGTTCGGCAATCGCGCGGTTCATCTCTTCGATGGATACCGTGCGGGCAGCCCTGCCGAACAGCCCCTTCAGTTCGCGCACAGAACGCGTGGCCGCCACGAGTTCGAAACGCCCAGGTTCAATCTGCACAAACTCCACCCGGTCGCCCGTCTGGACGTTCAGCACCCGGCGGACGTCGGCCGGAATGGTGATTTGACCTTTGCTGGTCAGCGTGGCGGTGGTCATGGCGTGTCCTTTTGCTTCGCCTTACTTCATTGTAAGGAGCTGGCCAGACTGTGCACTCCTGTGGGGGCGCAAGCGCTCACAGCGGAATATTCCCGTGCTTGCGCCACGGGTTCTCGATCTTCTTGTCCTTGAGCATCGCCAGCGAGCGGCAGATGCGCTTGCGCGTCTCGTGCGGCTGGATGACGTCGTCGATGAAGCCGCGCGCGCCGGCGACGAAGGGGTTGGCGAAGCGCGCCTTGTATTCGGCCTCGCGCGCCGCCAGCTTGGCCGGGTCGCCCTTGTCCTCGCGGAAGATGATCTCCACCGCGCCTTTCGCACCCATCACCGCAATTTCGGCATGTGGCCAGGCGAAGTTGACGTCGCCGCGCAGGTGCTTGGAGGCCATCACGTCGTAGGCGCCGCCGTAGGCCTTGCGCGTGATCACCGTCACCTTGGGCACCGTGCACTCGGCGTAGGCGTAGAGCAGTTTGGCGCCGTGCTTGATGATGCCGCCGTACTCCTGGCTCGTCCCCGGCATGAAGCCGGGCACGTCGACGAACGTGATGACGGGGATGCCGAAGGCGTCGCAGAAGCGCACGAAGCGCGCTGCCTTGATGCTGCTCTTGATGTCCAGGCAACCAGCCAGCACCTGCGGGTTGTTGGCCACGATGCCCACCGTGCGGCCGGCCATGCGCGCCATGCCGATGACGATGTTCCTGGCGTAGTCGGACTGCAGCTCGAAAAAGTCTCCGTCGTCGACGGTCTTGAGGATCAGCTCCTTGATGTCATAGGGCTTGTTCGGATTCTCGGGCACCAAGGTATCGAGCGACAGGTCCAGCCGCTCGGCCGGGTCGCCGCTGGGGCGCACCGGCACGCCGTCGCGGTTGTTCAGCGGCAGGTAGTTGAAGAAGCGGCGCAGCATCAAGAGCGCCTCGACGTCGTTGTCGAAGGCCAGGTCGGCGACGCCGCTGCGGGTGGTGTGCGTGCCGGCGCCGCCCAGCTCCTCGGCCGTCACTTCCTCGTGCGTCACGGTCTTCACGACCTCGGGGCCGGTGACGAACATGTAGCTGCTGTCCCGGACCATGAAGATGAAGTCGGTCATGGCTGGCGAGTACACCGCGCCGCCCGCGCACGGGCCCATGATCAGGCTGATCTGCGGCACCACGCCGCTGGCCATGACGTTGCGCTGGAAGACCTCGGCATAGCCGCCGAGTGACGCAACTCCTTCCTGGATGCGCGCGCCGCCACTGTCGTTGAGGCCGATGATCGGCGCGCCGACCTTCATCGCCTGGTCCATGACCTTGCAGATCTTCTCGGCGTGGGCTTCGCTCAGCGCACCGCCGAAGACCGTGAAGTCCTGGCTGAAGACGAACACCAGGCGGCCGTTGATCATGCCGTAGCCGGTGACCACGCCGTCGCCGGGGATCTTGTTGTCCTGCATGCCGAAGTCGGTGCACCGGTGCTCGACAAACATATCCCACTCTTCGAAGGTGCCCTCGTCGAGCAGCAGTTCCAGCCGTTCGCGCGCCGTCAGCTTGCCCTTGGCGTGCTGGGTGGCGACGCGCTTGATGCCGCCGCCTTGCCGCGCCGCGGCGCGCTTGTTCTCCAGCCGTTCGATGATGTCGTGCATGGTGAGTGTCTCCTCGGTCAATTCATCAGGTCCAGCAGCCGCCGCGCGGCCACCGATGCGGCCAGACGGCCCTGGCGGACTTCTTCGGACATCGCCGGCAGCGCCTGCTGCACTGCGGCGTGCTGGGCAAAACGTTGGCGCAAGCCGGCTTCGATGCGCTCCCACATCCAGGCCTGGTCCTGCTGGTGGCGTCGCTGCGCAAACAGGCCCTGTTCGCGCTGGCGATCGCCAAAGGCGCCCACCTGCTGCCAGAACTCGGGCAGGCCGGTGCCCTTGAGCGCGCTGAGCTGCATCACCGCCGTGCTGGCGTGGGTGTGCGGACCCAGGAAACGCATCGCGCTCGTGATCTGCGCCCGCGCGCGGGTCGCTGCGGCCTCGTCGAGGTCGGCCTTGTTGATGACCACCAGGTCGGCCAGCTCCATCACGCCCTTCTTGATCGCCTGCAGGTCGTCGCCGGCATTGGGCAGTTGCAGCAGCACGAACATGTCGGTCATGGCGGCCACCGCGGTCTCGCTCTGGCCCACGCCGACGGTTTCGACGATGACGATGTCGTAACCGGCGGCCTCGCACACCAGCATGGCCTCGCGCGTGCTCTCAGTCACGCCGCCGAGATGGCCCGAGGCAGGGCTGGGGCGGATGAACGCGCGCTCATTCACAGAGAGCCGCTCCATGCGTGTCTTGTCACCCAGGATGCTGCCGCCGCTCAAGGAACTGCTGGGGTCGACGGCGAGCACCGCCACGCGGTGGCCCTGCTCGGTGAGGAAGAGGCCCAGCGCTTCGATGAAGGTGCTTTTGCCGACGCCCGGCACGCCGCTCAGGCCGAGGCGGAAGCTCCGGCCGGTGGCCGGCAGCAGCGCGTTCAGCAGGGCATCAGCGCGCAGGCGGTGGTCGGCGCGTGTCGACTCCAGCAACGTGATGGCCTTGGCCACCGCGCGGCGCTGCGCCGGGCCGGGCGCACCGAGCAGGGAGTCGGCCAGCGCCTGGTCTTGCGGGGGCAGCGGCGCACTCATGCCGTGGGCCAGCCTGTCATGCGCTGTAGGCCTGGAAAGCGCTCGGGCGTGCGCCACGCGGGCGGCTCTTCGCAGGTGGCCCACAGATCCTCGCCGTGGGCAATGCGGCCGTCGCGCACGCGCACGATGGACTGCACGAGGAAGGTGCCGGGCGGGTGGTCGACGCGCGCCATCGAAAGCACGCGCCCGTCGTGCAGCGCAGCCACCTGCAGCAGGTGGATCGTCCAGCCTTCGGGGTACTCGGCGTTGACGGCGATGAACGCGTCGCCGCCGACCAGCGTCTCGCCGCTGGCCCACCAGTGAATGACCGCATCGTCGTGCACCAGCTGCCGCGCTCCGGCCCAGTCACGGGCCTGAAAACGGGCCCACAACTGGCGCACGACAAACACCGGGTCAGCGGCGGGCGGGCGCTTGTACTCGATGTCGAAGTCGCTGCGGCTCATTTCGACCAGACCGTGGCGCTGGTAGAAGCGATTCGCGTCGCTGCCCTGCAGTGCCGCCAGCTCCAGCGGCAGCTGGCGCAGGTCGGCGGTCAAGCAGGCCCAGGCCATGACCCACGATCCGACGCCGCGGCCCTGCACCGCCGGCTCGATGTAGAGGTGGTCCATGCGCAGCGCGCCCGGCTTGGGCCGCAGCGTCACGCAGCCCACGCGCTGGCCGCCCGTGACGATGTGCGACATGTGCTCGGGCATGAAGGTAGCGGCAAAGCGTTCACGCGCGCGGTCGGGGTCGAAGCGGCCCAGCGCCTGCAGGCTCGGCCGCATCGCGCGCACGCGCAGCGCCAGCAGAGCGTCGAAGTCGGCTGCCGCCACGGGCTGCAGCGCCGGTCCGGCGTCGGGCTTGGGCCACATGACTCAGGCCTGCGCGGCCTTGATCTGCTCGAGCACGTCCTTGGCGCTGACCGGGATCGGCGTGCCCGGGCCGTAGATGCCCTTGACGCCGGCGGCGTAGAGGAACTCGTAGTCCTGCTGCGGAATCACGCCGCCGACGAAGACGATGATGTCGTCGGCACCTTGAGCCTTCAGCGACGCGATGATCGCCGGCACCAGCGTCTTGTGGCCGGCAGCCAGCGTGCTGACGCCGACCGCGTGGACGTCGTTCTC
>JANMYQ010000044.1:0-1572 GCA_031382215.1 Methylibium sp. | reverse complement strand
CACCCGTGAAGGATGTGCGACGGTTGTTCATGCTGATATGCGAGGGTTGGGTTCCTCAAGACAGTTTTACGTCGCGGGGCTGCCTTCGCTCTAGGGACTGAGATCGCGCTGCACGCATTGCTGCGCGCAGGGCCCACCAATTACGTTGACGAGGGTTCCCCAGTGGCCGCGGCTGCGCCGCGTTCCCCCACCGGCATCGAAGCGGTTCTGTCGGTGGTGCACCTCCTGACTTCTTCTTCCTTGACCAGCGAATTTGTATTGGCGCCGCGACTCAGTGCGCCGCTGGCGTCGCAGCGTCGGTCTGAATGCCCTGCCAGCCCGAGGCCTGCACCTCGCGCCCGATGGCCCACACGAAGCCGGTGAGCTCGCGCGCCACCGCCACCACCGCCTTGGTCTTCAAGACCCGCCGCGCCACCAGGCGCTTGAACTTCGCATTCAGCCGCAGTTGCGCGGCCCAGGCGATGTCGGTGACGGCCTTGGGCAGGTGGTGCTGCCGCGTAGCGATGATCGGCGTGATGCGCGGGCTGTGCTGGTAGTGCCACGCCACCTCGACCAACATGCGCCGCGCCGCGCTGTTGCCGGCTTTGGTGATGCTGCCTTGGCGCCGCTTGGGACCCGATGAATGTTCACCCGGCACCAGGCCCACGTAGCTCATCAACTGGCGCGGGTTGGCAAAGCGCACGAAGTCCTGCAACTCGGCCACCAGCGTCATCGCGGCAACGAGTTGCACCCCGCGCAACGCGTGCAGCGCCTGCACCAGCGGGCGCAGCGTCCACTCGGGCAGCGCCTCACGCAGGGCCTGCTCGAGCCGGCCGATGCGCGCCGTGGCTTCGGTGATGGCGTGCAGGTACTCCTGAAACCCGATCTGCTGTGTGGCGTGTGCCATCTTCAGCGTGGCCAGCCAGCGCAGGTGGGCCGCGGTCCAAGAGGACTTGCCGGCATACGTGATGCCGTTGCGCAGCAGCAGGGCCTTCAAGCGGTGGCGCGCGTTGCGGCACTCGCGCACCGCGTCCTCGCGCGCGCGCACCAGGTCGCGCACGGCCTCGTCGGCAACGTCGGGCACGCGCACGGCGGTGAGTTCACCGGCACGCGCCAGACGCGCCAACAGGATTGCATCGCGGCGGTCGGTCTTGACGCGGTCGCCCGAGCGCTTGGGAATGGACGACGGGGCAACGACTTCGCAGGCCAGGCCCTGCGCACTCAAGTGGCGCCAGATGACGAAGCCGCAGGGCCCGGCCTCATAGACGATGTGCAGCGCCGCGCCGCGGCTGATGAGTTTGCGCAGCGCCTTGTCCAGCGCGGCCAGGTCGCCGCCGATGCTGCCCACATGGCGCACTTCGCCGTCTCGGCCGGCCTCGGCCACGGCAACGTCGATGCTGTCCTTGTGCACGTCCAGCCCGACGTACACGCTGCTGGTGATAGATTTACCCATGGCCCGTCTCCTCGCAAGTTGGCAACGACCCGGCCGACCATCGGCCCGGTGCATTGGTGTAGCTCGGCAGGCCCTGGGCCTGCAACCTACGGCGTTGCAGGGGGCGGGCCGCCCTCGCTCACGAAGCCATCTTGTCTAGA
>JANMYQ010000001.1:0-5558 GCA_031382215.1 Methylibium sp. | reverse complement strand
CACAGTCCAATGATCGAACGCCCTTCTTCTGCAGCGGCTGCCCGCACAACACCAGCACGCGTGTGCCCGAAGGCTCGCGCGCGGTGGCCGGCATCGGCTGCCACTTCATGGCGGTGTGGATGGACCGCAGCACCGTCACCTTCAGCCAGATGGGCGGTGAAGGCGTGTCGTGGGTCGGCCAGTCGGCCTTCACGACCGACAGGCACATCTTCGCCAACCTCGGCGACGGCACCTACTTCCACTCGGGCCTGCTGGCGGTGCGCCAAAGCATCGCGGCCAAGGTCAACATCACCTACAAGATCCTGTTCAACGACGCGGTGGCGATGACCGGCGGGCAGCCGGTGGACGGCACCCTGCGCGTGCCCGAGATGGCGCGCGAGCTGGACGCCGAAGGAGCGAAACGCATCGTCATCGTCACCGACGAGCCGGAGAAGTACGACGACCTGAAGAGCCGCCTGCCGGGCGGTGCGACGGTGCGCCACCGCGACGAACTCGACGCGGTGCAGAAAGAAATGCGCGAGCTCGAAGGCTGCACGATCATCATCTACGATCAGACCTGCGCGACCGAAAAGCGCCGCCGCCGCAAGCGCGGCACCATGGTCGAACCGGCCAAGCGCGTGGTCATCAACGAGCTGGTGTGCGAAGGCT
This sequence comes from Methylibium sp., assembly GCA_031382215.1. Lineage (GTDB taxonomy): Bacteria > Pseudomonadota > Gammaproteobacteria > Burkholderiales > Burkholderiaceae_C > LGRD01. Next base: position 4,910 of record JANMYQ010000001.1, on the reverse strand, counting down.
GCGGCGACTGTTCGGTGCAGAGCAACTGCCTCAGCGTCGAACCGGTCGAGACCGAGTTCGGCCGCAAGCGCCGCCTCAACCAGAACACCTGCAACAAGGACTATTCGTGCGTGAAGGGCTTCTGCCCGAGCTTCGTCACCGTCGAAGGCGGGCAGATGAAGAGCGCGAAGAAGGCCACCAAGGAGCGGCCGAACCCGTTCACCTTGCCCGCCCTTCCCGAACCCGCGCTGCCCTTGGCCGAGAAGCCCTGGGGCGTGGTGGTGGGCGGCGTGGGCGGCACCGGCGTGATCACGATCGGCCAGTTGCTGGGCATGGCGGCGCACATCGAAGGCAAGGGCATCGTCACGCAAGACGCCGGTGGCCTGGCACAAAAGGGCGGCGCGACCTGGAGCCACATCCAGATCGCCAATCGCATGGATGCGATCAACACCACCAAGGTCGGCACGGCCGAGGCCGACCTGGTGATCGGCTGCGACCCGATCGTCACCGCCAACAAGGCGACGTTGGCGGTGATGCGCGAGGGCCGCACCTATGTGGCGATGAACACGCACGGCACGCCGACGGCGGCATTCGTCAGCAACCCGAACTGGCAGTTCCCGGCGGCGAGCTGCGATGCGGCGATCGTCGCGGCGGTCGGCGCCGAGCACATCGGCGCCGTCGACGCAGACCAGTTGGCCGTGCAACTGATCGGCGATTCGCTTTACACCAACCCGCTGCTGCTCGGATTTGCCTGGCAAAAGGGCCGCGTGCCGCTGAGCCTGCCGGCGCTGATGCGCGCGATCGAACTCAACGGCGTGCAGGTCGACAACAACAAGGCCGCGTTCGAATGGGGCCGGCGTGCGGCGCACGACCTGGCTTCTGTCCAGGCGTTGCTCAAGCCGGCCCAGGTGATCGAGTTCGTCAAGCGCGCCGGCGGCAACGTCGACGAGATGGTGAGCAAGCGGATCGAGTTCCTCACCGGCTACCAGGACGCTGCCTACGCTGCGACCTACAAGACTTTCATCGACAAGGTGCGCGCGGCCGAGGCGCCGCTGGGCACGTCCAAGCTCACCGAGGCCGTGGCGCGCTACCTCTTCAAGTTGATGGCCTACAAGGACGAGTACGAGGTCGCGCGGCTGCACACCGACACCGCCTTCCTCGACGGCATCGCGTCGAAGTTCGAAGGCGACTACAAGCTCCACTACCACCTGGCCCCGCCGCTGACGGCCAAGAAGAACGCCAAGGGCGAACTGGTGAAGCAGCCGTTCGGCCCGTGGATGCTGACTGCGTTCAAGCTGCTGGCCAAGATGAAGGGCCTGCGCGGCGGCGCGTTCGACGTGTTCGGCAAGACCGAAGAGCGGAAGATGGAACGCGCGCTGATCGGTGAGTACCGCGCCAGCATCGACACGGTGCTCGCGTCGCTGTCCCCCGCCAACCTGAGCCTGGCCGTCGAGATCGCACGCGTGCCCGAAGACATTCGCGGCTACGGGCATGTGAAGGAGCGCCACTTGAAGACGGCGCGCCCGAAGTGGGACAAGCTGATGGCCGACTGGCGCACGGGCGGGCAGAAGCGGGCGGCTTGACGAGACATGCCTTGAGCATGGGCTTGAGCCACGTGGCCAGTGGTGTCTGCCGTCTTTGCAAGAGCGAACGAGAGCTTTGCGATTCGCACGCATTGCCGCATTCACTCTTCAACTACGTCCTTCGCAAGTCGGACGGCAAGGCGATCGTCATCACAGATGACGCGACGACCCCAATTCACAACTCATCGGATAGCTGGGAAACGCGCCTGCTGTGCGCCGCTTGCGAAGCCAAATTGAACAGGAACTACGACAGCTATGGAATGGGCGTATTTCGTGGTCACCTTTCGCCTGTGAAGCGGGGGGAGGAGGGTGTCACGTTCGCGAATGTGGATCGTCAGCGCTTGCGCATGTTCTTCCTGTCTGTTCTCTGGCGAATCTCCATCTCGACTCACGCGTCGTACAGCAACATTGACTTGCCGTACCGCTGGGAGGATGAACTCCACGATGCACTTTTGCACGAACGGAAAATCCCACGTGCTCGCCTTTCCGTCGCCGTTTACAGGCTGAGAGATTCGACGGGCACACCTGGTCTCACGCACGAAAACCTGCGTGGCTTCATCATGGCGCCGTTCGCCCGCGAGCGGGAAGGTCTCATTTCCATTTGCTATCTCTTCCTCGGCTTCCTCGTTGAGACCTTCCTGCCACGTCTGCCGACGAAGTATGAGAACCTACCCGGTGTCCTGTCTGGTAGAAGTTCGGTTTTCATGGCCCCGTACCACGAAGTTCTCGCTGTCCCGCAAATACTGAGGCTGCTCCAGCGCGGCCTCGACAAGCACGATAGCGGCTTGTCGAAAGTCAGCTGATCTTCGGGTCTTGCCAGTAGGGGCCGCAATGCGCAATCAGTACGATTTTTCGGCTGCACGGAATAACCTGTACGCGGCACATCTCCAGAAGCAAATCATCATCCGGTTGGACGAAGAGTCGATCGAGTACTTCAAGGCCATCTCCGAAGACGTTGGCATTCCGCTCCAGAGCCTGATCAGTTTGTATTTGCGAGACTGCGCCGCGTCCCATCGCAAGCTCAATCTCAACTGGGAGTAGGCAGCCCTGTTCTTGCTCTTCGACTGCACTGCACCCACGGTGGCAAGCCGAGGGCGTCGGGTGACCGGCGGAGTGAAGTAAAGGCGGAGGGCCGAGTCTTTTCCGGCCCGGGGGACATGAACGGAGCCGGTCGCCCGGCGTCCTCGGCCCGCGCTCCGGCGGAACATTCACTGTCTCTCCAGCGACATCGCACACGGCGCGGCATTTCTACACTGGCCCGCACGTCACCGACTTGGAGGCAACGCGATGGACACCCCCACCGACCCGCTCGCCACGCTGCGCGGCATCAACGCCACCGCGCCGTTCAACCGCTGGTGCAACATCCAGGTCGACAGCGCAGGCGCCGGCATGGCGCAGATCAGCATGCCGTGGCGCGGCGAGGTGGGGCAGTACTCGGGCTTCCTGCATGCGGGGCTGGTGGGTGCGCTGATCGACACGGCCTGCGGCTTTGCGGCTGCCACCGTGGTGGGGCGGGTGCTGGCCTCGCACTACTCGGTGAACTGCCTGCGGCCAGCGGTGGGCACGTTGTTCATCGCACGGGCGCGGGTGGTCAAGGCCGGCAAGTCGCAGGTGTTCACCGCGGCCGATTTGTTCGCGGTGAGCGACGGCGCGGAGATGCTGGTGGCCACCGGCGAGACCTTGTTGTCGGTGGTGCCGGCGGCCACGCCGTCCTGATGCACGCGCCGGCCCGCCGCGGCTGAACCGTCATGCCGTACCAGCTGCTCGCCGACGCGGTGCTCAGCCTGCACTTCGGCATCGTCGTGTTCGTGATCGGCGGCTTGGCGCTCATCGTCGCGGGCAACCTGCGCGGCTGGCGCTGGGTCAATGCTTGGTGGTTCAGGCTGGCGCACCTCGCGGCCATCGCGGTCGTCGTGGCGCAGTCTTGGCTGGGCATCACCTGCCCGCTGACAACGTTCGAAATGTGGCTGCGTGCGCAGGCTGGCGCCAGCACCTACGGCGGCAGTTTCATCGAACACTGGGTCGCGCGGCTGCTGTACTACGAAGGCCCGCCGTGGGCGTTTGCGCTGGTCTATTCGCTGTTCGCGCTGGCGGTGGTGGCGGTGTGGTGGCGCTTCCCGCCGGAGCGAAAGCGTCGCTCCGCGGCCTCACGTACCTGAAGCACCTCCGGTGCGCTCGCCCCGCAGCCGATGCAACTCGCGCTCCAACCGCCGTGCCGCCTGCACGCCCTGGTCTTCGAAGTTGACGTTGACCAGCGCGTGCAGCTGGAAGGCGCGCTCGGTCAGCGCGTCGATCTTCTCCGCGAGCTCGGTGATCTCGACGTCGCTGTAGACGTAGTTGAAGCGCTCCGACGACGCGGCCAGCCCCTTGGCGGCCCAGGTCTCGGTGTTGCGGCCGTGCAGCCGCACGACGGCCAGCGCCGGGTTCGTCACCTCCCACACGCCTTTCGCGTAGTTGCCCACGCCCTGCGGCTCGTCGACGATCACGTGCGCCACGCCGAGTTCGCGCTCCCACGCCAGCGTGCGCTCGACCCGGTCGTCTGCAAACCAGGTCTGGTTGCGGAACTCGACCGCCAGCAAGTGCCCGGCCATGCGCTCGACGCAGTGCTCCACGTGCGCGCGCCAGGCCGATGTGTTGCTGACCCACGGTGCGAACTGGAAGTGCGCCGCCTTCAGCTTGCCCGACTCCTTCAGCGGCGCGATCGCTTCGATGAAGCGCCGCCACAGTTCGTCGCGCAATTCCTGCGGCACGTCGGCGTAGTAGAAGTTCTTCTTGCCCGGCTTGAGTGGCGGCATCAGGGAAGCAATGTCGGGCGGCAGCGACTGCGGCGGCGTCTGGTGCCCGGTGAGCAGGCGGAAGGCCTTGATGTTGAAGACGAAGTCTGCCGGCGTGCGCTCGACCCACAGGCGTGCGTTGGCGGCCTGCGGCATCGCGAAAAAGCTGCTGTCGACCTCGACGATGGGGAACTGTGACGCGTAGTACGCCAGCCGCTTTTCGGCGGTGCCGTGGCCGCGCGGGTAGAAGCGCTTGCTCTGGATCAGCGACGGGTCGGCCCAGCTGCAGGTGCCGACCAGCACGTCGTCGCGGCGCGGCGGCGGCGCGGGTGGCGGCGGTCGCGCCGGCTCGTCGGCATCGAACAGCCCAGGCTGCACGGGTCCGTTCCCCAAAGTCGTCGGCATCATCGGCTCACTGTAAGCGGCTGGATGAATATAAGGGGTATCCGCTTAGCTCCAGTGCGGCTACTATTACTGGATGGATATCCATATCGTAGCGCCGGAGGCCGGCAAAGACTACCCCGGCAACTGGAACGAATTTCTGGACTGGTTCGGCAGCGAAGAAGCCTGCTTG
>JANMYQ010000068.1:0-2484 GCA_031382215.1 Methylibium sp. | reverse complement strand
CGGCGAGATTCAGCGCGACAAGCAGGGCAACCCCACCGGCCTCCTGATCGCCCGGCCCAACGCCACGATCCTCTACGCCACGCTGGCCAAGGGACCGAAGCTTCCCGTCGAATACCAATACAATTCCTCGCGCCAGTTCATGCGGCCACCGCGCAAGCTGTGTCGGCCGTCAGCGCACGCAGCGTGGCATCGATGAGTGCCGGCGCATCTTCGATTTCTTGCGTCTGCCAGAATGCCGGGCCAGGTACCACCGCCGTCGTCACGGCATAGCCAGCCTGGCGCCAGGCCTCGATGCGTGGCAGCGAGGCGGGGAGGATCTCAGCGCCCTCGCGCGTCGAAACTTCCAGCCACAGCACCTGGCTCGCACGGGGGGCCGGGTCGAGCGCTGCGCGCTCCAGGCCGGTGGCCAGGGCCGCCTGCAAGGTGTAGCCGGCAACGTTGACGGCGCGGCCGGCGGCCAGGTCGGTGCGCAAGGCCTCCATCGTTGCCTTGGCATCGCCGTGCTGCAAATCGGCCGCGGCCTTCAGGCGCAGGAACTGCTGCAGCAAAGGCTTGCCGGCCATGGCCGGCTGCCAGAAGAGGAAACGGCAGTCGCCGCCGAGCTTGGCCGCAGCGGTCACCGCCAACAGGCAACCCGCGCGCAGGCCCCAAAGCCAGAGTGGCGCGGCATATCGCGCCTGCAGCCAATGCGCAGCGCGCGCCACATCGTCGATCCAGCCCGACCAGCTCGCGTCGCCGAAGTCGCCACTGCTGTCGCCGCAGCCGTGCAAGTCGATCTGCAGAACGGCGAACCCCGCGCCGGCCAATGCGCGAGTCTGCAGCGCCGCCATCCGGCGCGACTTGTTCATCTCTTCGCCGAAGGGGTGCACATACACCACGACTCCGCGGACCCTTCCTGCGAGCAGGGGTGGGTGGTGAATGCACAGGCGCTGCCCGGCGTCGGCCGGCAGGAAGAAGGCCTCCGCGGGCGGGGTTTGCACCGCAGCTCAGGCGGCGAGCTTGCCGCGCACAAAGTCAGCCAGCGTGCCGACGGTGGCAAAGGTCTGGCCGTCAATGTCGTCGTCGTCCACAGCGATGCCGAGTTGCTCTTCCAATGCCATGATGAGCGATACGACGGCCATTGAGTCGAACTCGGGCAGGGCACCCACAAGATGCGTGTCGCCTGTGAAGGCGGCGCTACGTCCGCCCAGGCTGAGCACTTCGTCCAGGATGCGCAAGACTTGGCGGGTGGTGTCGTCCATCGGGGTCGTGGTAGCGGGCATCCCAACGATTCTAGGTTCCAGGCCGTGGCCGGATGAGGGCCTCGACGTGACCAACTGCGCATGCCGGGCCGTGATCCCCTGCATTGCGGGGGCCGCAAGCGGCCTCGGCACAGGACGCCATGGGATACTTTTTTGGTTTTCTGCCTCCAATCTTGTCACGGTATGTCCGACTCGTCCCTGCTGTTCGAACTTGTTGCTCGTGCGGCGGGCCGTACGCCGGACGCCGCGGCGCTGGGCAGCGCGTCTTCGACCCTGAGTTATGAGCGCCTGCAAGCCCAGGTCGCGGCTTGTGCGGCTGGGCTGCGGGGCCTGGGCCTGGCGCGCGGCGAACGCGTTGGAATCTATCTCGAGAAGCGTGTCGAGGCGGTTGTGGCCAGCTTCGCTGCGCCGGCGGCCGGCGGTGTGTTCGTGCCGCTGAACCCGCTGCTCAAGCCTGAGCAAGTAGGCTATATCCTGCGCGACTGCAATGTGCGCGTGCTGGTCACATCGTCCGAGCGCCTGGCCCTGCTGGTCGAGGTGCTGACGCAATGTCCCGATCTGCGCCATGTGGTGTGCACCGATGCGGTCGCGACGCCCACCGCCGGCACGTTGCCGATCGAGTTCACGTCGTGGGCCGCCCTGCTCGATGCCGCTCCGCGGCCCGGCCACCGCGTGATCGACACCGACATGGCGGCCATCCTCTACACCTCGGGCAGCACCGGCCGGCCCAAGGGCGTGGTGCTGTCGCATCGCAATATGGTCGCGGGCGCTAAGAGCGTAGCCTCGTACCTCGGCAATCATGCGGGTGACACCTTGCTGGCGGCCTTGCCCCTGTCTTTCGACGCCGGCTTCAGCCAGCTCACCACGGCGTTCCATGTTGGCGCACGCGTTGTGCTGCTCAACTACCTGATGCCGCGCGATGTCCTCAAGGCGATTGAGCGCGAGCGCGTCACCGGCCTCACCGCGGTGCCGCCGCTGTACATCCAGCTCGCGCAGCTCGAATGGCCGGCCGCGGTGAGCGACAGCCTGCGCTACTTCGCCAACACCGGCGGGCGCATGCCACGCGAAACGCTCACGCTTCTGCGCCAGCGCGCACCCAAGGCCCAGCCCTTCCTGATGTACGGCCTGACGGAAGCCTTCCGCTCCACCTATCTGCCGCCCGAAGAGGTCGATCGCCGGCCCGATTCAATCGGCAAGGCGATTCCCAACGCCGAGATTCTGGTGCTGCGCGAAGACGGCAGTG
>JANMYQ010000389.1:0-37617 GCA_031382215.1 Methylibium sp. | reverse complement strand
AGGCCAAGCAGGCTTCTTCGCTGCCGAACCAGTCCAGAAATTCGTTCCAGTTGCCGGGGTAGTCTTTGCCGGCCTCCGGCGCTACGATATGGATATCCATCCAGTAATAGTAGCCGCACTGGAGCTAAGCGGATACCCCTTGCCTGCTCCCAGTGGTGCGCGATCCGCGCCGGCTCGCCGCCCCGCGCCTGCAAGAAGGCGGCGATGTCGGCATGCAGTTGGCGCGCCACCGGTGCGGGCACCGAGGCCAGCGCGCTCTCGTAGATCAGGTCGTGCACGAACGCCCCGTCGCGAAACACCTGCGCAGCTTCCAGCTCGGCGCACGGGTCGGCCAGGTCGAGCGTGCGCAGGCCCAGCACGTGCGAGGCGAGTTCGATCGAAAAGTCGGCCGCTGCCACCGCGGCGCAGCGCGCCAGTTGCACGGCCGGCACCGACAACTGCCCGATGCGGCGCTCGATCAGCGCGGCCACGTTGCCCACCACCGGCAGGCGCGCCGGCAGCAGCACGGGTTGCAGTGCCGGCTGCAGCGCCGGCTGTCCGCGTTGCTGCTGCATCAGCCAGGCCTTCACCGTTTCGAGCAGGAACAGCGGGTTGCCGCCGCTGTGGCGCCACAGCAGCGGCGCGGCCTGTGCAGCGTCGAGCCCGCCGATGCCGAGCGACACCACGAGCTCGCCCACCTGCGCCAGCGTGAGCGGCAGCAGCTGGATCGGCACCGCGTTGGCCTGCGCGGTGAACCCGGCCAGCAGCGCACGCCCCGGTTCGCCGACTTCGGCGCCGCGCGCGGCCACCAGCCAGCGCCGTGGCGAGCCGGCACACACATAGTGGAGCAACTCGATGCTGGCATCGTCGGCGAAGTGAAGGTCGTCGAACACGAAGCCGTCGATCGCCAGCGCCGGGCTTTCCAGTGCGGCGGCCACGCCGTTGAAGAAGCGCGTGCGTTGCTCGGCCGAGTTCATCGCCGGCGCCTCGCCCAGCTCGGGCAGCAGCCGCGCCACTTCGCGTCGCACCGCGGGTTCCAGCTGCAAAATCGCCTCGCGCGGCAGTTGGCGCAGCAGGCGCGACATCGACGCATACACCACCCGCACGTCACCCGGCCGGGCCCCGACCACCAGGGTGCGACCGCGCGATTGCGCAAAGTCGGTGACCAGCCGCGTCTTGCCCATGCCGGCCTCACCGGTGACGACGGCGCAATGGCCGCCGTCCCAGGCTTCATGCAACGCCGCCCACGGCTGTTCGCGGCCGACCAGCCGCGGCGGGCGCAAGACTGAGGCCGGCACGCGCCGCGGTGTCGCGCCGGTGTCGCCCGACGTTGCGTGCCCGGCGTCGGCAATGGTGGCCAGCAAGGCCAGCGTGTCGGCCGACGGCTGGGCGCCCACTTCGTCCTTGAGCGTCTGCTCGCAGCGGTCGAACGCCAGCAGCGCGGCGGCGCGGTCACCGGCCAGGTAGTGCAGGCGCATCACGCGGCAGTGCGCTTCTTCAGACAGGGGCTCCAGCGCCAGCAGTTCGTTGGCGTGCGAGAGCGCGTCGGCAAAGTCGCCCGCGTGCTCGGCCAGCCCAGAAAATTCGATCAACGACTGGCGCACGCGCGCACGCCGGCGTTCGCGCTGCTGCGCCAGCCAGGCCACGAGTTCGGCGCCGAACTCGTGCGCCGCGTCGCCCAGCACGCCGTCCGCTTCGTGCAGGTCGTGGCTCACGCCGAGGGCGAGCGACAGCGTGGTATTGCCGGTCACCAGTTCCACACCGAACTGCTTCTTGAGCTGGAACAAGCGCTGGCGCAGCGCATTGCGCGATGCCTCGGGCTCGCTGTCGGGCCACAACAATTGGGCCAGGCGCATGCGTGGCGTGGGGCCCTCCAGCGCCAGCCAGCAAAGCAATGCGGCGTCGCGCAAGGCCAGCGGCGTGGCATCGCCGCCTTGCGGCACGGCCTGGGGAGATCCGCTGAGACTGAGTTGCATCATGGACATGGGGCGCCGGGCTCGGTCGATGCTACCGTCTGCCGACCTGCAGGCGTTGTAATGCGGCGAGCGTTATGCGAGCGTTATGACGCGCCCGCAAGCCGCCGCGGCGGCATCTTCGGCATGATGGCGGCATGCCCATGCCCATGCCCATGCCCATGCCCGTCACCCTCGACCACCTGCGCCGCTACGCCATCGCCCGCACCCTGTTCAAGCCCACCACCTTGCCGCGCGCCATCGGCAAGCTAGGCTTCGTGCAGGCCGACCCGATCCGCGCCCCGGCGCGCGCACAGGACCTGACCCTGCGCCACCGTGTGCTCGGCTACTGCGCCGGTGACCTGGAGCGCCGTTACCCGCGCCTGAAGATCGAAGAAGACTTCTTCGTCAACTACGGCTTCATCGCGCGCGAACACCACGCGCTGATGCACCCGCGCACGGCGCGCACCGAATGGTCGGCGGCGCGCTGGAAGCAGGCCCACGCGGTGCTGGCCTTCGTGCAGGCGCGCGGCGCCGTGCACCCGCGCGAGGTCGATGCCCACTTCGCGCACGGCAAGGTGCAGAACTGGTTCGGCGGTTCTTCCAACGCCTCGACGCAGTTGCTCGACGGCATGCACTACCGCGGCCTGCTGCGCATTGCACGGCGCGACGGCGGCGTGCGCGTCTACGCCGCCCGCGAAGCCACGCCGGCCCCGGCCGATGCGGCCGAGCGGCGGGCCCGGCACGACGCGCTGGTCGATCTGGTGGTGGCCAAGTACGCGCCGCTGCCGGCCGCGTCACTCGGTCAACTGGTGAGCCACCTGCACGGCGGCGGCGTGCCGCAGTGGCGCGACGACCGGGCCGGCGCGCTGCAACGCGCGCGGGCGCGGCTGGCGGCGGAGCGCATCGACGGCGTCGAGTGGCTCTGGCCGGCCGGCGACGACCCGCGCTCGCGCCGCCACCGGCTCGACGACGAGGTGCGCCTGTTGGCACCGTTCGACCCCGTGGTGTGGGACCGGCGCCGCTTCGAGTTGTTGTGGGGCTGGGCCTACCGCTTCGAGGCCTACACGCCGGCGCCGCAGCGCGTGCGCGGCTACTACGCCTTGCCGCTGTTGTGGCGCGACCAGGTGATCGGCTGGGGCAACCTGTCGGTGGCCGGCGGTGAACTCGTGGCCGAACTCGGTTACCAGCGCGGCCGGGCGCCGCGCGATGCGGCCTTTCGTGCCGGGCTGGCGGACGAGCTCGACCGGATGCGAGCCTTCCTCGGCTTGGCCTGAGGCGCGCCCGGGTCCCTGCGTCCGCAGGATCGGGCTCAAGCCGCCGCGGAACCGGCCGATATCCGAAGACGCCTTGTAAGAACTCCCCATGCCCCTAGACACCGGCTCCGCCCTGACCATCCTGGTGGTGGACGACGACAGCGCCGTGCGCGCCCGGCTCGCGGCGCTGCTGGACGCGGCCGGCCACCGGGTGCTCGAGGCGCACAACGCGCTCTGGGCGCTGGAGCTCTTCGGCCGCCACCGGCCGGACCTGGTGCTGCTCGACGTGGTGATGCCCGAATTCGACGGCTACTGGCTGGCGCGCCAACTGCGCGAGCGCGAAGCGGGGCAGTGGACACCGATCATCTTTCTCTCCGGTCGCGACCACGACGAGGACCTGGCGCGGGGCCTGGAAGCCGGCGGGGACGACTATCTCTTCAAGCCGGTCTCGCCGGTGGTTCTGGCGGCCAAGCTGCGCGCGATGCGCCGCCTGATGGCCATGCAGGGCCGCTTGCTGGAGCTCTCAGCGCAGTTGCGCGCCAGCAACCAGCACCTGCAGCACCTGAGCGAACACGACCCGCTGACCGGCCTGCTGAACCGGCGCGGCTTCGATGAACGGCTCGCCGAGGCGGTTTCGCAGGCGCGCCGCAGCGGCCAGCCGCTGACCTTGATGATCTGCGACCTGGACCATTTCAAAACCTACAACGACAACCTGGGCCACGCTGCGGGCGACAACTGCCTGCGGCACGTGGGCAGCCTGATCCGGCAGATGTGCCGGCGCCCGACCGACCAGGCCGCCCGCCATGGCGGCGAGGAATTCGCGCTGATCCTGCCAGACACGCCCAAGTCGGGCGCCATGACCCTGGCCCGCGCGATGCAGCGCATCTTCGACCTGGCTGCGATGCCGCACCCGGGGTCGGCAGTGGCCGCGCACGTGACCTTGTCGGGCGGCTTCACGACTTGCGTGCCCGACGACGCGACCACGCCGGAAGGGCTGATGATGCGCGCCGACCAGGCGCTCTACGTGGCCAAGGCCAAAGGCCGCAACCGCTACTTCAGCTTCGAGATGCAGATGGACACGCTGGAGCAGATCAACGCGGCGTGAGCGCGGCGACGATAGCGCGCGCCACCTCGGCAAAGCCTGCACCACGCTCGCCTTGCGTGAGGTAGCGGGGCCAGACCGCGAGCTCGGGCGCGAACCGCATCAGGTTGGCCACGCCCACGCTGTGCGGGAAGTGTCCGAACATCAACTGGTCGTTGGTCGAATCGCCCACGTAGACCCAGGCGTTTGCGTCCAGCGGCCGCTTGAAGAGATGCGGCACGATCCACTCAGCGCCGCTCAGCTTGGTGTGGTGGCCGAACCACCCGTTGACGTGGATCGAGCTGACCGTGGCACTCATGCCTTCGTTTTGCATGATCGCCACCACCGCGTCGATCTGCGCCGGGCTCAGGTGCGCAAATTCGCTGTGATCGATCGCGATGTCGGTCACGCGGCCGGCGCTGTCTTGTGCGACCGTCGCGCCGGGAACTTCGCGCAGCACGCGCGCGGCCACCTCGCGCAGGCGCACCGCGTTGCGCGTGCGCGTGAGTTCGTCCTGCGCGTACTCGACCGTCAACCCGGCGAGGGCGGCGCTGCCCTCCCTGAACAAGGCCACCGCGCCGTTCTCGGCCACGATCGCATCGATCGGCCAAGCTCGCGCAAACGGCTCGCTCCAGCCCATCGGCCGGCCTGTGATGGCCACCACGTGCAAGCCGGCGGCCTTCAGATCGGCCAGCGCCTGCAGCGCGTCGGGCGTGATTCGGCCGTGCGTCGTCAGGGTGTCGTCGATGTCGGTCAGTACGCCGACCACGCCGCGCGCGTCGGCAGCGCCGAATTCAGCCCAGGGGCGGGGGAAACTCACACTCATGCCGCAAGTCTTGCACAGCCTCTTGCACAGCCTCTTGGCATGGACCGGCGGGCGTGGCTACAATCCGTGCTCTTTCCGAGGAGCGTTGCAAGGTCCACCGCCGTTCAAGCGTGTGTCCCCAGGCTCGGAAACATGATTGCAACAGCGGTCATTGCAACTGCGCTCACCCGCACGATTCGACCTCGTGGGTGAGTCCGGACTCTCCTTCGTGATTTCCTTCGAATTCGGCGTGCGGGCCCTCTGACAACAGGAGCCTGATATGAACGCCGTTCTCAACACACCCAACAGCGCCCCCCAAAGCGCACCCAAAAGCGCCGGCCAAAGCGCCACCCAGCGCGCGAGCGCCGATTTTTCGATCGCCGACCCGTCGCTGGCCGTATGGGGCCGCAAGGAAATCCGCATCGCAGAGACCGAAATGCCCGGCCTGATGGCGATCCGCGAAGAGTTCGCCAAGAAGCAACCGCTCAAGGGCGCGCGCATCACCGGCAGCATCCACATGACGATCCAGACCGCCGTGCTGGTCGAGACGCTGCAGGCGCTCGGCGCCCAGGTTCGCTGGGCCTCGTGCAACATCTTCTCGACACAAGACCACGCCGCTGCAGCGCTGGTGGCGGCCGGCACGCCGGTGTTCGCGCACAAGGGCGAAACGCTGACCGAGTACTGGGACTTCACGCACCGCATCTTCGAGTTCGGCAACAAGGGCAGCGAAGGCGAAGGCCCGAACATGATCCTGGACGACGGCGGTGACGCCACCTTGCTGATGATCCTGGGCCAGCGCGCCGAGAAGGACGCTTCGGTCATCAGCAAGCCCACCAGCGAAGAAGAGACCTGCCTGTACGCCGCCATCAAGGCCAAGCTTGCGGTCGACCCGACCTGGTACTCGCGCAAGGCCGCGCAGATCATCGGCGTGACCGAAGAGACCACGACCGGCGTGCACCGCCTGAAGGAGATGAGCGCCAAGGGCACCCTGCCGTTCCGCGCCATCAACGTGAACGACAGCGTGACCAAGAGCAAGTTCGACAACCTGTACGGTTGCCGTGAAAGCCTGGTCGACGGCATCAAGCGCGCGACCGACGTGATGATCGCCGGCAAGGTGGCCGTGGTGGCCGGTTACGGCGACGTGGGCAAGGGCTCGGCGCAGGCTCTGAGGGCTCTGAGCGCCCAGGTGTGGGTGACCGAGATCGACCCGATCAACGCGCTGCAGGCCGCGATGGAAGGCTACAAGGTCGTGACGATGGAATATGCCGCCGACAAGGCCGACATCTTCGTCACCACCACCGGCAACAAGTCCATCATCACGCACGCCCACATGGTGGCGATGAAGGACCAGGCGATCGTCTGCAACATCGGCCACTTCGACAACGAGATCGACATCGCTTCGCTCGAGAAGTACGAGTGGGACGAAATCAAGCCGCAGGTCGATCACATCACCTTCCCCGACGGCAAGAAGATCATCATGCTGGCCAAGGGGCGGCTGGTGAACCTGGGCTGCGGCACCGGGCACCCGAGCTTCGTGATGTCGAGTTCGTTCGCGAACCAGACGATCGCGCAGATCGAGCTGTTTTCGCACCCCGACAGCTACGACATCGGCAAGGTCTATGTGCTGCCCAAGCACCTGGACGAGAAAGTCGCGCGCCTGCACCTGATGAAGGTCGGCGCGATGTTGACCGAGCTGACCGACGAGCAGGCCGCCTACATCGGCGTGCCCAAGCAGGGCCCGTACAAGCCCGACACGTACCGGTACTGAAACCGGGCCGCCGCCGCTCATGCGTGCCGACCAGTTGGTCCTTCTGAAGGGCCTGGCGCCCACGCGCTCGGCCGCCCAGCGCCTGATCGAAACCGGCGCGGTGCGCTGGCGCGTGTCCGGGGCATCAGGAGCAGCGGGAGCGTGGGCGCTGCCGCGCAAGGCAGGCGAAGACCTGCCGGACGACTGCGAGCTCGAGGTCACCGACGACGCCGAGCTGCGCTACGTGTCGCGCGGCGGACTCAAGCTCGAAGGCGCGCTCGATCGCTGCAAGATCGACGTCGCCGGCAAGACCTGCCTCGACGTCGGCCAGGGCACCGGGGGCTTCACCGACGCGCTGCTGCAGCGTGGCGCGGCGCGCGTGGTCGGCATCGAGGTCGGGCACAGCCAGTTGCACGCCAGGCTGCGCGCCGACGAGCGCGTGCAATGTTTCGAAGGCCAGAACGCGCGCGACATCACCGGCTCGGCCTTCGTGGCAGAGCTGGGTGAACACGGCTTCGAGCTGATCGTCGGCGACGTGTCGTTCATTTCGATGACGCATGTGCTGCCGACCCTGGTGCGCCAGCTCGCGCCCGGCGGCCAGTGCCTGTTGCTGGTCAAGCCGCAGTTCGAGCTGCAGCCGTCGCAGATCGGCAAGGGCGGCATCGTGAAAGACGCCGCCTCGCACGCGATCGTCGAAACGCGCCTCTGGCAGGCCTGCAAGGGCCTGGGCTTCAAGGTACACGCCTACTTCGAAAGCAAGATCGCGGGCGGCGACGGCAACCGCGAATTTTTCGTCTGGGCTTCCCACCCGGGAGACATGAAATGACAGTCAACACCATCCCGATCAGCTTCGAATTCTTCCCGCCCAACACCCCGGTGGGCGATGAAAAACTGAAGGACGTGGTGCAGCAGCTCGGCGCATGCAAGCCCGAGTTCTTCAGCGTGACCTACGGCGCCGGCGGCTCCACGCGCGAGAAAACGCTCAACACCGTGCGCGCCATTGCCGCGGCCGGCTTCGAGGCCGCGCCACACCTGTCGTGCGTGGGCTCCACGCGCCAGAACCTGACCGAAATTCTGGCCACTTACCGGGCCCAGGACATCCACCGCCTGGTGGCGCTGCGCGGCGACCTGCCCAGCGGCACCGCCACCGCCGGCGACTTTCGGTACGCCACCGACCTGGTGAAGTTCGTGCGCGAAACGCAAGGCGCAGACTGGCACATCGAGGTCGCGGCCTACCCCGAATACCACCCGCAGCAGCGCTACGCCGCGCGCGACCTGAAGCACTATGTCGACAAGGTCAACGCCGGCGCCAGCTCGGCGATCACGCAGTTCTTCTTCAACCCCGACGCGTACTTTCACTTCGTCGACGAAACGCGCAGGCTCGGCGCCACGGTGCCGGTGGTGCCCGGCATCATGCCGTTCCACAACTACGGCCGCATCGCTCAGTTCGCGGCGCGCGACGGCATCGAGATCCCGCGCTGGGTGGCGATGAAGATGGAAGGCTTCATGGACGACTCAGCGTCGATCCGCGCCTTCGGCATCGAGGTCGTCACGAAGTTGTGCGAGCGGCTCATCCAGGGCGGCGCGCCCGGCATCCATTTTTACACGATGAATCAGGCCGGCGTGACCTTGGAAATCTGCAAGCGGCTGGGTGTCGGCTGAGCTGGCACTCAGTCGCGGGCATCGAGCCCGCTCCTTCGCCGATCGCTTCGCTGGTCGATCCCCAAGGGCCACGAAGGGGCCGTTTCCGGCCAGCGGGGCCCCTCGCCCTTCGCTCCCGCGCTCTCAGCCCTGTTCCCACATCACCCCGTCCTCGGTCAACATCGCGTCGAGCGGAAAGTCTTTCGGGCCGGCGCGCAGCAGTGGCAGAAAGCCGTGCGTGTAGCTCACGCCCACCGTCACCGGCCGGGGCGTGACCGACGACAAGGTGCGCTCGAAGAAGCCGCCGCCGTAACCCAGCCGCACGCCGCCGGGGCCAAAGCCGAGGCACGGCACGATCAGCATCTCGGGGGCAAATTCTTCGGTGCCTTTCGGCTTGGGGATGTCGTAGGCGTCGAGCTCGGTCTCGCAACCCGGGTACCACACATGAAAGCGCAGCGAGCTTGATTCTCGGTGCGCCACCGGCAGGCCGATGCGCCGGATCACACCATCGGGCGCGCCTTCGGTCCAGCGATACAGCGCGGGCAGCGGGTCGAACTCGCCCTTGATCGGCCAGTAGGCGCCGATCGACACCTCGCGCCGCCCCACCAGCCACACGCGCAGCACTTGCTGCAACTCGACGGCACGCTCCAGCCGGTCGGGCAGTGCCTGGCGCGCGGCGACCAGTTTCTTGCGCAGAGCGTCGTTGGCGGCAATGCGATCGGGGCTGGCGTTGGGCTCCATGCGGGCTCCAGTTGAATACTCGACACCCATTGTGCAAGACCTGTGCAAGACTGCGCCGCATGGCCACCCTCCGCGACGAGTTCACGAGCCACTGCATTGATCTGCTCGCACCACTGGGCCCGGTGCGCACCAAGCGCATGTTCGGCGGCGTCGGGTTCTATGTCGACGACATCTTCATCGCGCTGATCGCCCACGAGCGGCTGTACCTGAAGGTCGATGCGCTGACGCGCCCGCGCTTCGAAGCCGCCGGTTGCCAGCCGTTCGTCTACGACGCGGCTGGCAAGGCGATGACGATGGGTTACTTCAGCGCGCCCGAAGACGCCATGGAGTCTGCACCGCTGATGCAGAACTGGGCCCGCCTGGCGCTTGAGGCCGCCTTGCGCGCCAGGGCCGCCAAGCCGCCTTCGGCGCCGCGCAAGGCCGCGGCGGTGCCACCGGCCAAACCGGCCAGCCCGCGCAGAGTCGCTGCCAAGGCCGCGGCCAAGAAGGCGGGTGGGCGCACCGGCTGAGCCTGGCGGCGCCACTGCAGGGTGGCGCTGCCGCTCCACGGCTCGACCACCAGCCGGGCGCCGGCGCCGTGGCGGATGGTGCGGCCGGCTTCGAGCACATGGTCGCCGAGGTCGTCGCTGCGGGTCACCCAGACGCGGCCATCGACCACGGTGAGCTCGCCAGGCCAGGGGCTGACCGTCAAGGCCTGGCCGCTGATCACGAATTCGCGCGTGCCGGTGCTCAGTTCACGGCTCAGAGTGGTTTGCGATTCCATCATCAATCTCCTGGGGTTGGTGAACCAATGATCTATCATTTAGCCCATGCATTCCAATGAAACCGATGACACCGTTTAATGCGTATTTGATATGAATACCGTTCGCCATCGAGCGTTGTCGCTCGGCAACCTGCGGGCTTTCGAGGCAGTCGCCCGACGGCTCAGTTTCAGTGAGGTGGCCGACGAACTGCACGTCACGCAGTCGGCCATCAGCCGCCAGATCAAGACGCTGGAAGACGAACTTGGCGCGCCGCTGTTCGTGCGCGGCACGCGCCATGTGCACATCACGCCGGACGGCCAGACCCTGCTGCGCGTGGTGCAGCCGTGGCTGGCGCAGCTCGACGCCGGGGTGCGCCAGATCCGCACCAAGCGCGGCCGGCAGCGGGTCAGCGTCACCACGTTTGCGTCGTTCGCGTCGCTCTGGCTGCTGCCGCGCATGGAAGCGTTCCAGAAGCAGCACCCCGACATCGACCTGCGCGTCTCGGCGCAAGACCGCGTCGAAGAACTCGACGACCCCGAGCTCGACATGGCGCTGCGCTACTGCAGCCCGGCACAAGCGCCCGAGGGCGCGCTGCGCCTGTTCGGCGAGATCCTCACGCCGGTGGTGAGCCGCCAGTTGATGGCGCAGATTCAGCGCGGCGAAGCGCCGCCACTTTCCCGCCCTGTCGATCTTGCCGAACACACGCTGGCCGAAGAGGACGACAACAAGGCCAGCACCGAATACCTGACCTGGCGCCACTGGCTGGCACAACGCAACGAGCCGGCCCTGCAACCGCGCCGCTGGCTGTACCTGAACTTCACCTACCAGCAGGTGCAGGCCGCTTTGGCCGGCCAGGGCGTGGCGCTGGCGCGGGTGGCGCTGGTGTTCGAGGCGCTGGAACGGGGTGAACTGGTCGAACCGTTCGGCATGGGCGGGCGCATCTCCAGCCCGTATGCGTACTGGCTGATCGTGGCGCCGGCCAGCCAGGCGCGGCCCGAGGTGCGCCAGTTCTGCGCCTGGGTCGAGCAGCAGGCGGCGCTGACGCGGGCGGCGGTTGGCGAAGCGGCGGCCTGATGCACGCCTTGATGCCATGCCGCCTAGCGTGCCGTCCCGACAACCCCGTGTTCGGTCAACACCAGGCTCAACAGCTGGTCGTGCGGCTGGGGTTCGAAGTCGGCCGCCTGCAGCTCGCTGAAGGCCCAGGCGATGCCCACGGTCGTGACCTGCGGATGGGCCGCCATCCAGCGATCGAAGTAACCCCCGCCGTAGCCCAGGCGATAGCCCGTGGCCGTGAAGCCGACGCAGGGCACGAGCACCACGTCGGGCGTGACGGGCGCGCCGTCGGACGTGGGGATGCGCGCTTCATCGACCGACACAGGCGTGTGGCCATTCCACGCGCGGTAGTGCATTTGAGGGGGGTGCTTTTGCACGAATGGCAGCGCCAGCCGCAGGCTCGCGCACGCCGCGTGCTGCGCCAGTGCAACCGGTGCGTTAAATTCGGATCGAACCGGCCAGTAAACGCCCAGGCACGCGGGCTCCAGTTGCACCATCAGGGCCTGCAGGTGGTGCGCCATCAGGGCTTGTGCATCGGGCGCGTCGGCAAGGGCAGCGAAGGCAGCCCGCTCGGCCAGCAGGCGGCGCCGCAGCGGCGCTCGCAACGGGCCGGGTTCAGTGGCAGAAGACAAACGGGAACTCCATGACGAGGTTTCGCAAGGCCAGGGCAAATCCAGTATATGAGCGCGCTGCCGCCGTGGCGCCGCGGTTTGCGCTGGCGCTGGCGCTGGCCGCGAGCGCGTGGGTGTTCACACCGGTGACGCACGCGCAGGGCGGCGACAACGCCGTCGTCGAAGCGCGCGAAGCGCTGCGCAAGAAGGACCGCCCGCGCCTGGCCGCTGCTCGCGCCGCGGCGCTGGCCGAGCGCCACCCGCTGGCGATGTGGGTCGACTACTTCGACCTGAGCAACCGCCTCGTCGATGCACAGCAAGATGAAGTGACCGCCTTCTTCACACGCTGGAGCGGCACCTACGTGGAAGACCGGCTGCGCAACGACTGGCTGCTCGAACTGGGCAAGCGGCGCGACTGGGCCAACTTCGCGCTCGAAGCACCGCGCTTCCGCATGAACGACGACCGCGAGGTCACTTGCTACAACCTGATGCTCGACCAGCAGAACGGCAAGGACGTTCGCGACGCCGCGCTGGCCACCTGGCTGGCTCAGCGCGAGGCCGACGACGGTTGCGCGCTGCTGGCGGGCCAGTTGGTCGACGCCAAGATCTTCACTGCCGCCGATGTGTGGCGCAAGGCGCGCGCCGCAGCAGAGGCGAACCGCCCGCGCGCGGTGCGCCAGGCCGTGATGCTGCTGAGCCTGACGGCGGCCGGCAACGCCGCCGAGCTGATGGAGAACCCGGCCCGCTACCTGGCCACCCACCCGGTGCTGAGCAACCGCAGCGACGCCGAACTGGCCACCTTGGCGCTGGCCCGCCTGGCCGCCACCGAGCCCGAACTCGCGCTCGCCCAGTTGAACGAGCGCTGGGACCGCGCACTGCCCGCCGACCTGGCCGCGTGGTCCTGGGCCGCGCTCGCCAAACAAGAGGCGCTGCGCCTGCTGCCCGACGCGCCCGACCACTTCCAGCGTGCCGCCCTGCGTGTCGCCAAGGACGGCGGCGCCAAGGACACCACAAGCGCTTCACCCCAGCTCGACCTGCCCGACGACACCCTGGCCTGGAAGGTGCGCGCCGCGCTGCGCGCCGACAACGGCCGCGCCCGTTGGCAGCAGGTGATGCAGGGCATCAACGCGATGAGCCTGGACGAGCAGCGCGACCCGGCCTGGGTGTACTGGAAGGCGCGCGCGCTGCAGGCTCTGGCCAAAGATTCTCAGGACGGCGACTCGATGCGTGCGCTGGCGCAGGAACTTCTCGCCGGCATTGCCGACCAGTACCACTTCTACGGCAAGCTCGCGGCCGACAACCTCGGCCGGGTGGTGACATTGCCGGCGAGCCCGCTGCCGCCCACGCCCGAAGAGCGCGAAGCCGTGTCCAGCCGCCCTGGCCTCACCCGCGCGCTGCAACTCATCGCGCTGGGCCTGCGCAGCGAAGGCGTGCGTGAATGGAACTACTCGCTGCGCGGCATGGCCGACCGCGAACTGCTGGCCGCCGCGCAATTGGCCTGCGACCGCGAGGTGTGGGACCGCTGCATCAACACCAGCGACCGCACCCGCACCGAGGTCGACATGGCGCAGCGCTTCCCGATGCCCTTCCGCAAGGAAGTGCAGGCCGCCGCGCGCGAGCTCGGCCTGGACCCGGCGTACGTGTACGGGCTGATCCGCCAGGAGTCGCGTTTCATCATGGACGCCCGTTCCACGGTGGGCGCCTCGGGCCTGATGCAGTTGATGCCCGCCACTGCGCGCTGGACGGCAAAGAAGATCGGGCTGGACTACCGCGCCGACCTGATCAACGACCGCGACACCAACCTCAAACTCGGCACCACTTACCTCAAGCTCGTGCTCGACGACTTTGCCGGCTCGCAGGCAATGGCCGCTGCGGCCTACAACGCTGGCCCCGGCCGCCCGCGCCGGTGGCGCGAGGGGCCGCTGCTCGAGCCGGCGGTGTGGGCCGAGAACATCCCGCTCAGCGAAACGCGCGACTACGTGAAGAAGGTGCTCAGCAACAGTGCCTACTACGCGGCGCTGATGAACGGCCAGGTGCCGTCGCTCAAGGCCCGCCTGGGCCGGCCGATCGGCCCCCGCGAGGGCAGCGCACCGGCGCCGGACAAGACGCTTCCATAAAGCCGGCCGAACCGGCTCGGCGCGCCCCGGAATCCCGGACAATTCGCGCTGGCCCGTCCATGGGCCGCAATCGGCACGATGTGATTGAAGGTAGCGATGTCCAACATCCTTGTTCTCGGCGGTACGGGTTTCGTGGGGCGCAGCGTGTGCGCCCGGCTGGAGGAGCGCTCGGGCGGAGCCGGTGGCGCCGTCGTGGTGCCCACGCGGCGGCTGGCGCGTGCCAAGCACATTCAGTTCCTGCCCACCGTGCAGCTTGTCGAGGCCGACGTGCACGACGAAGCGCGCCTGGCCCGGCTCGTGGCCGGCTGCGATGCGGTGGTCAACCTGGTGGCCATCTTGCACGGCAGCCAGGCCGAGTTCCAGCGCGTGCATGTGGACCTGCCGGCCAAGCTGGCGCGCGTGTGCCTGGCCGCCAACGTGAAGCGTGTGGTGCACGTGAGCGCGCTGGGCGTGTCGGACCGTGCGCCCAGCCGCTACCTGCGCAGCAAGGCCGGCGGCGAGCTGATGCTGAAGTCGGCGCGGCTCGACCTGAGCATCCTGCGGCCGTCGGTGATCTTCGGCGAGCACGACAGCCTGCTGAACCTGTTCGCCACCTTGCAGGCGGTGTTCCCGGTCATGCCGCTGGGTGGCGCGGACGCAAAATTCCAGCCGGTGTGGGTGGAAGACGTGGCCGCGGCCATCGTGCGTTGCCTGGACGACCCGGCGACGATCGGCCAGACCTATGAATGCGCCGGCCCGCGCGTCTACACGCTGAAGGAACTGGTGGAGCTGGCGGGCCGACTGTCGGGCCACGAGCGGCCGGTGCTGGCGCTGCCGAACGGCCTGGCCCGGCTGCAGGCGCTCGCGATGGAATGCCTGCCGGGCCCGACCCTGATGTCGCGCGACAACATCGACTCGATGCAAGTGCCCAACGTGGCGACCCACCAATGGCCCGGCCTCGCGGCGCTGGGCATCACGCCCGCGGCGCTGGAGGCCGTTGCACCGCACTACCTGAGCGCTGGCCAGGGGCCGGCGCGGTTGGACCCGTGGCGCGCCAAGGCGGGCCGGCGCTGAGCGGGGACGCTGAACGGGGACGCTGAAGGCGAGCGCTTCATTCGCGCCGCGCATCGGCGCGATGCGAATTCGTCAGCGACGTCGCGTGAGCCGATCGGTAGCATGAGGCGCTGACAAACCCGAGGAATCCCATGCAGCTCTACACCGGCAACAAGAACTACTCGTCCTGGTCCATGCGCCCCTGGGTGCTGATGACGCAGGCCGGCATCGCCTTCGATGAAATGATGGTCTGGTTCGACGCCTTCACGCCCGAGTCGAAGTTCAAGGCTGCCATGGCGCCGCTCACGCCGACCGGCCGCGTGCCGGTGCTGGTGGACGACGGCCTGGCAGTGTGGGACACGCTGGCGATTGCAGAGTATCTGGCCGAACGTTTCCCGCAACTGCATCTGTGGCCTGCCGAGCGGCGCCAGCGTGCCCGCGCCCGCAGCGTCTGCGCCGAGATGCACAGCGGCTTCGGCGCGCTGCGCAGCCACTTCCCGATGAACATCGAAGCCTCGCTGCCCGCGGTGGGCGAACGCGTGCTGCGCGAGCAGGCCGACGTGCGCGCTGACCTGGCGCGCATCGTGCAGATGTGGACAGAACTCCTGGCCGAGCACGGCGGGCCGATGCTGTTCGGCTCGTTCAGCATTGCCGACGCGTACTTCGCGCCAGTGGTGATGCGGATCAAGACCTATGCGCTGCCGGTGCCGACCCCGGTGTCCGACTACACGGCGCGCGTACAGGCGTTGCCGGGCGTTGCCGCCTGGATGACCGCGGCGCTGGCCGAGAAGAACTTCGTGCCGTTCGATGAGCCTTACCGCAAAGCTCCCTGAGCAAGACGCACGCCGAGCCACGACAGCGCCGTCATGAAGACTTACCTGGTCGGCGGCGCGGTGCGCGACCGGCTGCTCGGCCTGCCGGTCACCGACCGCGACTGGACCGTGGTGGGTGGCTCACCCGATGAGCTGCTGGCCGCCGGCTACCGAATGGTGGGGCGCGACTTCCCCGTCTTCATCCACCCGACCACGGGCGAGGAATACGCGCTCGCGCGCACCGAACGCAAGACCGCGCCTGGATACGCAGGCTTCTCGTTCCACGCCGCGCCCGATGTAACGATCGAGCAGGACCTGGCGCGGCGCGACCTGACGATCAACGCGATCGCGCAGGACGAAGGCGGCGCGCTCGTCGATCCGCACGGCGGCCAGCGCGACCTGGCCGCCAAAGTGCTGCGCCATGTATCACCCGCGTTCGCCGAAGACCCGGTGCGCATCCTGCGCCTGGCGCGCTTCGCGGCGCGCTTCGGCGAGTTCACGGTGGCCGACGAAACGACGGCGCTGTGCCGCACGATGGTCGTCAGCGGCGAGATCGATGCGCTGGTGCCCGAACGCGTGTGGCAGGAACTCTCGCGCGGCCTGATGGAAGCTCACCCACCCCGAATGTTCGACGTGCTGCGCGACTGCGGTGCGCTCGCGCGCCTGCTGCCCGAAGTGAACCGCCTGTGGGGCGTGCCGCAACGCGCCGAACACCACCCCGAGATAGACACCGGCGTGCACCTGATGATGGTGCTGCAGATGAGCGCGCGCCTGCGGAGCAGCCTGCCCGTGCGCTTTGCGTGCCTGATGCACGACCTCGGCAAAGGCAGCACGCCCCCCGACGAATGGCCGCGCCACATCGGCCACGAGCAGCGCAGCGTGAAGCTGCTGCGCCAGGTCTGCGAGCGCCTGCGCGTGCCCGTCGATTGCCGCGAACTCGCCGAGGTGGTGGCCGCCGAGCACGGCAACGTGCACCGCAGCGGCGAACTGAATGCCGCGGCCGTGCTGCGCCTGCTCGAACGTTGCGACGCGCTGCGCCGGCCGGAGCGCTTTGCAGAGGCACTGCTGGCGTGCGAGTGCGATGCGCGCGGGCGCTTGGGGATGGAGCAACTGCCGTACCCGCCGCGCGACCGGTTGCAGCGGGCGTTGGGGCTGGCGCAGATCGACACAGCGGCGATTGCTGCGGATGCCGCAGCGCGCGGGCTCGACGGGCCGAAGGTCGGCGAGGCGATTCGTGCAGCGCGTGTGCAGGCCATGGCTGAAGCGCTGGACCCGGCGGCCTGACCCCGCCAACGGCCCCGGCAGCTTCCCCTGCGACGCGGGCAGATTCGAGAACCAGCATACAGAAATCTGTATCATCTCTGCATGAAGACGACGCTCGACATCAACGACCAGTTGCTCGCCAACGCCAAGGCGCTGGCCGCCCAGCAACGAACCAGCCTGACACGCCTGATCGAAGAAGGGCTGCAGATGCGCCTGCGGGCTCACGAGGCGCCGCAGCGCGGCAAGCTGCGCCTGCCCGTCTTCAAGGGCCGCGGCGGCCTGGTGAGCGGCGTCGATCCGCTGAGCAACAAGTCCATGGCCGAAGCGTTGGGCGATGACGCCTGATGTGAACGTGCTGGTCGCCGCGTCGCGCGGTGACCACCCCCACCACGCTGTGGCCCGTGCCTGGCTCGAGCAGACCGCCCTGGCCGCTGCATCGGGCAGCACCTTGACGCTGATGCCGATGGTTCTGGCCAGCTTTCTGCGTTTGGTGACCAGCCCCAAGATCTTCCAGAACCCCACACCGCTTGCCGACGCCGTGGGTTTTGTCGATGCGCTGCTCGGCGCCCAGGGCGTTGAGTTGGCCACGCTGGGACCGGAGTGGCCACGCCTGCGGCAGCTTTGCGTCGACCGGCAACTGGCGGGCAATGACCTGCCCGATGCATGGCTGGCCGCGGCGACCATGCATCTGGGTGAGCACCTCGTCAGCTTCGATCGAGATTTCAGGAAGTTGATGGGCCGCTCGCAGTTCACCCTGCTCGATCCCACGACGCCGCCAGGCCATCCGCCGCCCCGCTAACCTGCCAACCCTTACCCCTCCTGAGCACGCCGCATGACCGCCCCTTACACCCCACCCAAAATCTGGACCTGGAACAAGGCCAGCGGCGGCCAGTTCGCCAACATCAACCGGCCGGTCGCGGGGCCGACGCAGGAGAAGGAATTGCCGGTCGGGCGCCACCCGATGCAGCTCTATTCGCTCGGCACGCCGAACGGCGTGAAGGTCACGGTGATGCTGGAAGAACTGCTGGCGCTGGGCCACCACGGCGCCGAGTACGACGCCTGGCTGGTGCGCATCAACCAGGGTGAGCAGTTCGGCAGCGGCTTCGTGGCGGTCAACCCGAACTCCAAGATTCCGGCGCTGCTGGACCGCAGCGGGCCGCTGCCGGTGCGGGTTTTCGAGTCGGGCGCGATCCTGCTGCACCTGGCGGAGAAGTTCGACGGCGCCTTCTTGCCGGCGGCCGGCGCGGCGCGTGCCGAATGCCTGTCGTGGCTGTTCTGGCAGATGGGCAGCGCACCCTTTCTCGGCGGCGGGTTCGGGCACTTCTATGCGTACGCGCCGAGCAAGATCGAATATGCGATCGACCGTTATGCGATGGAGGTGAAGCGCCAGCTCGACGTGCTCGACCGGCGCCTCGCCGATAGCGCCTACCTGGCAGGCGACGAATACACGCTCGCCGACATCGCCGTGTGGCCCTGGTACGGCGCGCTCGTGAAGGGGCTGCTGTACGAGGCAGGCGAGTTCTTGCAGGTGCAGGAATACAAGAACGTGCAACGCTGGACCGACCACATCGCCCAGCGCCCGGCGGTGCAGCGCGGCCGCATGGTCAACCGCACCTGGGGCCAGCCGGCCAGCCAGTTGCACGAGCGGCATGATGCGAGCGACTTTCACACCCGCACGCAAGACAAGCTGGCACCACTCCCATGATCACCCTCTACGACTGCGCCACCGCCCCGAGTCCGCGCCGCGCGCGCATCCTGCTGGCCGAGAAGGGCGTGGCGCACGAGACCGTCGCGGTGGACCTGCGCAGCGGCGAGCAGTTGAGCGACGCCTACCGCGCGCTGAACCCTCAGTGCACCGTGCCGGCACTGCGCACCGACGAGGGTTTGCTGCTGACCGACAACGCGGCGATCACCGCGTACCTCGAAGCCAAGTTCTCCCAGCCGCCGCTGCTGGGCAGCACACCGGCCGAGAAGGCCGAGGTCGCGAGCTGGAACTGGCGCATCGAGTTCGAGGGCCTGATGGCGATTGCCGAGGCGATGCGCAACACCGCGCCGGCGATGGCCAAGCGCGCGCTGCCGGGGCCGGTGGACTATGCGCAGATCCCCGAGCTGGGGCAACGCGGGTTGGCTCGGCTGCAACAGTTCTTCATCTTGCTGGATCAGCGCCTGAGCGGGCGCGAGTTCATTGCCACCGATCGCTTCAGCGTCGCCGACATCACCGCGGTAGTGGCGGTCGACTTTGCACGCGTGGTGAAGGTCAAACCCACCGAGCAGCACCCGCACCTGCAGCGCTGGCGCGCCACGATGGCGCAACGGCCGTCGATGACGTTGTAGGGCTGGTAGCGCTGCAGCGCTGCACAACGCTGGCGCGCTCCACGCGCGGGTGAACTCAGCGAAGTAATCGGCCAATGCCGCAAATCGCGCCTCAGAAACACTGGCAGCCGTTGTTGTGGCAAGGTGGAATGCGGTGCCGCGGAAGACCGATCCAGCAATGGTGCAGATTGCCCGCAAGTCAGCGTGGTCATGGGTTGCGTCATCGACATTGGTGAATCGGCTTGGTGGCTGTCCTTCTGCCGAGAGACAGCCGCTGGGCCGATATCCCGTTTAAGAGAGTGAGCAAGACGACGTACCCGATGCGGCACCACATTCCAAACTGAATGATGGAGTAAGCCTTGGCCCAACGCAACGCACAAGTCAGTCACACAAAAGTCAACCCTGTAAAGCCGCGCCTCAAACCCAGCAAGTCCCGAGCCGCACTGAGCATCACCCACCCCAATGCCGCCGGCGTGGACGTCGGCAACGCCGCCCACTTCGTGGCCGTGCCGCCAGACCGAGACGATGAAGCGGTGCGCGAGTTCCCCAGCTTCACGGTGGACCTCAACGCCATCGCCGACTGGCTCCAGGCCTGCGGTGTAGACACGGTGGCGATGGAATCCACCGGCGTGTACTGGATTCCCCTGTTCGAGTTGCTGGAGACGCGCGGCTTCACCGTGCTGCTCGTGAACGCGCGCCACGTGAAGAACGTTTCGGGCCGCAAGTCCGATGTGCTCGACTGCCAGTGGCTGCAGCAGCTTATGACTTACGGGCTGCTCAGCGGCGCGTTCCGCCCGGCCGAGCAGATCTGCGTGCTGCGCTCGCTGTGGCGCCAGCGCGGCATGCTGCTCAAGAGCCAGGCCCGCTGCGTGCAGCACATGCAAAAAGCACTGACGCAGATGAACGTGCAGCTGGCCAACGTCATCTCCGACATCGTGGGCGAGACGGGCCAGAGGATTCTGCGCGCCATCGTGGACGGCGAGCGTGACGGCCAGGTGCTGGGCGCGCTGAAGAACGTGCGCATCCGCGCCAGCGTCCAGGAGATAGCCAAGAGCCTGCAAGGCCACTGGCGGGCCGAGCACCTCTTTGCGCTCAAGCAGGCGCTGGGCGCGTTCGACTTCGTCGGCACCCAGCTGGCTGAGTGCGACCGTGAAATCGAGCAGCAGTTGCAAAGCTTGCAGGCTCACGAGGGCGAACCGGCCAAAGGCAAGCGGCGCGGCGGCCGGGCCCGCAATGCGCCCAAGTTCGACTTGCGCACGCAGTTGTTCAAGATGTGCGGGGTGGACCTGATGCGCATCGACGGCATCGATGTCACCACGGCGCTGGCCGTCATCAGCGAGACCGGAGCGGACATGTCACGCTTCCCCACGGTGGCGCACTTCGCGAGTTGGTTGGGCCTGTGTCCGGGCACCCGGATCACCGGAGGCAAAGTCATGAGCGGCAGGACCAAGCGCTGCGCCAACCGTGCCGCCCAGGCGCTGCGACTGGCCGCTGCCGCGTTGCGCACCAGCCAGTCGGCGCTGGGCGCGTACTTCAGGCGCATGTGCTCGCGCATGGACAAACCCAAGGCCGTCGCGGCTGCGGCCCACAAGCTCGCGCGGCTGATCTACACGATGCTCACCATGGGCGAGGAATACACCGACCAAGGTCAGGACTACTACGAAGAGCGCTACCGCGAACGTGTGCTGCGCCAGCTCTCGCAGCGTGCCCAGAAAATGGGGATGAAACTCGTCGCCGAAGAACAACCTCAACCGGCCCGAAAAAACACTTTGAGAATCAGTTACTTGGGTGGTGTTTCTTAAGAGGCCGCGTGGGGCAGCAAGAATTCGAAGCGCGTGCCACGCCTGAACTCCGAATGCACGCGCACCACGCTGCCGTGCAGGTCCAGGATGCGTTTGACGATCGCCAGGCCGAGCCCCGAGCTCGCCGATGGGCCGGGCTCCGCGGCGTCGGCGGCTCGCCAGTAGCGCTCGAAAATGTGCGGCAGGTCGCACGTTTCGATGCCGCGGCCGGTGTCACTCACGCTGATCTGCATGAACGCGCCGTGGTGCTCGATGGCCAGCACCACGGTGCCGCCGGAGGCGGTGTAGCGCAGCGCGTTGTCGATCAGGTTCTGCAGCACACGTTCGATCATGGCGATGTCGGCCAGCACCCTGGCCTGCAGGTGGCTGCCGGCAGCCAGACTGAGAGAAACGCCGCGTTGTTCGGCGCTGAGCCGGTAGTTCTGCACCACGTCCTGCAGCAGCTCGGCCAGGCAGAACACCTCCTGCCGGGGCTCGACGCGGCCGGCGTCGAACTTGGACAGTTCGAACAGATCGGCGATGCGCTTGCCCAGCAGTTCGACGTGACGCAGCGCGGTGCGCAGGTGGGTGGCTCGCGTTGGCGCGTCGATCGCCTCGCCGCGCAACAACACCGTTTCGACGTAACCCTGGATGTTTGACAGCGGCGTGCGCAGGTCGTGAGAGATGTTGCTGATCAGTTCGCGGCGCTGCCGGTCGCTGTCTTCGAGCCGCTGGAACTGCTGCGCGATGCGTTTGCGCATCGACTGCACGGCACCGCGCAACACGCCGACCTCGTCGCCGGTTTCTGTTTGTGCGTGCGCGTCGCCGTCGTCGCGGAACGACTTCAACTCGTCGGTGAGCTGTCGCAGCGGGTGGGTCAGGTGGCGCCACGCGAGCCACAACACGGCCCCCGCCAACAGCGTTGACAACGCGGCACCGACCGCCATGGCACGCAGCGCGCCGGAGTTGCCCAGGCTCGCTGCGACGCCTTGCGCCATGCTGCCGTTGAGGATCACATACAGGTAGCCCATGCCGCCGCTTGGAGGTACCACGGCCGACACCGAGAAGGTGTTGCTTCGGCCCGGGTTGCGCGGGTCGGTGCCCAGCACCGGCAACAGCACGCTGGCATCGGTCTCGGCACTCAGCAAACGGCGCATCGGCGCCATGTCTATCTGCATGCCCACCGGGTCCCGCCCCTGCAGGCCGTCCAGCGCGTGGGCCAGAACGCGGCCGTTGGCGTCGAGCAGATACAACTCGACCGACGGGTTGATCGCCATCACATGCTGGGCCAGCTCCTTCATCAGCCCCTTGTCGGGCTGGCCTGCCGGCGTGATGAGGCCGGGCGGCTGGTGCTCGACGACATAGCGCGCCAGCCCGAGGTTCATTCGCTGCCCGGCTTCGAGCGCCGCCTGCGCGCTGTAGTGCTGCAGCAGCAGGTACATCACCGCCCCCAGGCCCAGCAACAGGGGCGCAGCCACCAATGCCGCGCGCACGTGCAGGCGGCGCCACACCGAGGCTGCTTTCCGGCGTGGCGCCGGCCTCACGGCACGGCCTCGAAACAATAGCCCACGCCCCACACGGTGTGGATGAAGGCCGCCTCCGCGCGCTCGTCGCCGAGCTTGCTGCGCAGGCGGTTGATGTGGCTGTTGACCGTGTGGTCGTAACCGTCGTGGCTCTGGCCCCAGACCTCGTCGAGCAGCTCGGTTCGGGTGAACACGCGGCCCGGGTGCTGAACGAAGTGCCAGAGCAGATCGAACTCGCGCGGGGTGAGCGAGAGCTCGGTGTGTGCCAGCCAGGCGCGGCGTTGCAGGCGGTCCACGCGCAGGCGGCCCTGTTCAAGGAACGGCAGCTTTCGCGCCATCTCCTCGGCCTGGCGTGCCACTGTGACGGCCGAGCGACGCAACAGCGCCTTCACCCGCGCTTGCATCTCCAGCACGCTGAAAGGCTTGGTGAGGTAGTCGTCGGCGCCAAGCTCGAGGCCCAGCACGCGGTCGAGCTCGCCGCCGCGCGCGGTCAGCATCAGGATCGGCACCTGGGAGGTTTGCGCCCGTACTTCGCGACACAGGTCCAGCCCGTTCAGCCCCGGCAAGCGGATGTCCAGCACGATCGCGTCCCAGGGCTTGCGCAGCGCCAGTTGCAGGCCCCCCGGGCCCTCGTTGGCCAGCGTGACATGGGCCGGCAGGTCCGTCAGATGCAATGCAATCAGCTCGGCGATGTCACGCTCGTCCTCGATCACGAGAATGCAACGCGCGGCCCGTTCGGCCGCCGTCAAGGCTGAACAGATGGCACGGGGCTGCGTGGTGAGGTTCATGGGGCAGGTTCCAGGCCGCGGCGCTTCAGTTCGTGGTCCTGGGCGGTTCGGGCGGCGTAGCGGCGTTGCCGGGAGACAGCAGCGTGATCGCCGGCTCGTTGGCTGGCCAGTCCAGACAGGCTTCAGCGCGCGGTAGCCGTTTCGGCCAAACCAGACAGAGCCTTGCGCAGGTTCTCGACCACCGGGCAGGCCGCAGCGCCGTGGCGCTGGGCCAGGAACGCGGGGTCGTTGTAGCCGAGCCAGACCTGCGCAGACGCGTCCTGCCACACCAGCGCCTTGAGCGGCAGGTCGATGCCGGCCGTCTGCGCACATTCCATCAACGGCGTTCCACCCTGGGGGTTGCCGAAGATCAGCAACTCGGTCGGCCGCAGCGTCTTGCCCACCTTCATCGCGCCAGCGGCATGGTCGATGCGAGCGAACACGTTCAGGCCGCGCTCCTTCACCGTCGCTTCGAGCCGGTTCATGGTCTCCTGGGCGCTGTGGGGGCTTTTGACGGACACCAGGCCGTCAGCGGCATGCGCCACCAAGCCGTGCCCGAGCAAGGTGAACACGGCGGCGACTTTGAGCAGGTTCATGGAGGCTCCTCGGTTCTGAACCCCGTGGGTCGTGCCTCGAGCGCGGTTCCTTACACCGGGCCCGCCCTGCCGGCCCTGGATCAGCCCTCGTTGCGCTCCGCCTGCACCTTGCCCTCGGGCCGCTTGCCCAGAATGATCATGCCCAGCACTTCGTCTTCGTTCACGTCTTTGGTGTTGTAGGTGCCGACCATCTTGCCGTTCTTCATCACGGCCAGCCGGTCGCTCAGGCCGAACACGTCGGGCATGTCGTGGCTGATCAGGAAGATGCCCACGCCTTCGGCCTTGAGCTGCTTGATGAGCTCGCCGACCATGCGGGTTTCTTCAGGCCCGAGCGCGGCGCAGGGCTCGTCCATGATCAGAATGCTGGCATTGAAGTAGAGCGCGCGCGAGATCGCCACGGTCTGGCGTTGCCCGCCCGAGAGGCGCCGCACCGGCACGCGGAAGTTCTGGAAGTTCTTGTTCAGGCGCGCGAACACCTTGCGCGCGTCGGCGTCCATGCGCAGG
Source organism: Methylibium sp. (assembly GCA_031382215.1). Lineage (GTDB taxonomy): Bacteria > Pseudomonadota > Gammaproteobacteria > Burkholderiales > Burkholderiaceae_C > LGRD01. Next base: position 13,300 of record JANMYQ010000389.1, on the reverse strand, counting down.
TCGTCGAGCGTGCGCCAGGGCGTCAGGATCTCGCGGCCGAGGAACAGGTTGGCCACCGAGTCGAGGTTGTCGGCCAGCGCCAGGGTCTGGTAGATGGTCTCGATGCCCAGCCCTTGTGAATCGGCCGGGTTGCGGATGTGCACCTTCTCGCCGCGGATCAATATGTCGCCGCTGTCGATCGGGTACGCGCCGGCCAGCATCTTCATCAAGGTGGACTTGCCGGCGCCGTTGTGGCCCAGCAGCGCCACCACCTCGCCGGGGTGCAGGTTCACATTGGCGTTCTCGACCGCGTGCACGCCGCCGAAGGCCTTGCAGATGTTGCGCAGCGAGACCAGCGGTGCTTTGCTTGCTGTGGAGGTACTCATCTCATTGCTCCCCGGTCCACTTGCGGTACAGCACGTCGAACACCACGGCGGCGATCAGCACCTGGCCGATGATGACCATGCGGTGGCCGATGGACACATCGAGCAGCAGCATGCCGCTGTCCAGGCTCTGCATGATCAGCGCCCCCAGCACCGAACCGACGATCGAGCCACTGCCGCCCGCCAATGCGGTGCCGCCGATCACGGCCGCGGCGATGACATACAGCTCCATGCCGGTGCCCAGCGAGTTGGTGCCGGCGTTCAGGCGCGCAATCGACACGATCGAGGCGATCGTGATCAGCACGCCCAGCAGCACGAACAGCATCAAGGTCACCTTCTTGACCGGGATGCCTACCAGGGCCGCCGCGTCGGGGTTGCCGCCCATCGCGTACACATAGCGCCCGAAGCGGGTGCGGCGCACGATGAACGACAGCACCAGCGCCACTGCGGCCCAGATCAGCACCGGAATAGGAATGCCCTGCGGTGCGTCCTTGTTGGGGATCTTGTAGGCGTTCATCGCCGCTGCAAAGCCGAGCACGATGACGATGGGCACGGCGGCGATCAGCGCGTCGACCCACAGCGGGTTGCTGGGCACATTGAAGCGGCGCTGCATGCGGCGCTTGTTGGCCACACCGAAGGCAATGGCCAGGCACATCACGATGGCCAGCACCCAGCTCGCCGTCACGCCAATGGCGCCGTCGTAACCGCCGCCCAGGCGCTGGAAAAATTCGTCGGTGACCGGCTGGGTCTTGCCGTCGGCCACCAGAAAGGCAGCGCCACGAAACGACATCAGGCCGCCCAAGGTCACCACGAAGGAAGGGACGCCGAGAAGCGCGGTGAGTGCGCCCTGGTAGACGGACACCGCAATCGCCACCGCCAGCCCGGCCAGCGAGGCCGCCGGCCACGACCAGCCGACGGTGTACATCAGGTAGGCCACCAGGACGCCGACGAAGCCCATCACCGAACCGACCGACAAGTCGATGTGGCGTGCCACGATGATCAGCACCACGACCGTGGCCACGATGCCCACCACCGCCGTCTGCTGCGCGATGTTGTACAGGTTCTCGGGCGACAGGAAGATGCCCCCCGTCAGCACGTTGAAGGCCAGCGCAATGGCCACCAGCACACCACCCATCAGGATCATGCGCCAGTCGAGATCGGCCTGACGCATGGATTGCACGACACCGCTCATGGCGTCCCCTTCATTTCGATTTCAAGTCGATTCGCTTGCACAAAACGAAAACGCGGGCCTTGGCGCCCGCGTCTTCAACACTCAAGGCCGGAGCTTGCCCTCGGCCATTGCACTTACTTGCAGGCGGCCGGAACCTTGTCGCCAGCCACGCCCTTGCACAGCGCGTCTTTCTTGATCCAGCCGGCCTTCACGACCACGTCCAGGTTCTCTTGAGTGACCGGAATCGGCTTCAGGAACTGCGCGTCGAGCGCCACCTTCTTCTCGCCGCCGCTCCACTTGACGGCACCCGGCACGGCCTTGCCTTCGCCCAGCGCCGACGCGGCCGCAGCCGCTTCACGGCCCAGGTCGCGCGAGTCCTTCCAGACCGACACGGTCTGCGAGCCCATCGCCACGCGGTTCAGTGCAGCATGGTCGCCGTCTTGCCCAGACACCGGAATGCCCTTGATGCCCTTGGCGGTGAGCGCTGCCACCACGCCGCCGGCCATGCCGTCGTTGGAGGCCACCACGGCGTCGATCTTGCCGCCGTTCTTGGTGATGATCTGCTCCATGTTCTTCTGCGCCACTTCGGGCTTCCAGCCGTCGGTGTACTCCTCGCCGACGATCTTGATGTCGCCCTTCTTGACCGCGGCGTCGATCACTTCTTGCTGGCCACCGCGAAGGAAATTGGCGTTCGGGTCGGTGGGCGAACCCTTGATCATCACGTAGTTGCCCTTGGGCTGGGCCTTGAGCACCGCGCGTGCCTGCATGCGGCCGACTTCGACGTTGTCGAAGGTGATGTAGAACACACCGGGCGCTTCGATCAGGCGGTCGTACGCGATCACGGGGATCTTCTGCTTGGCGGCCTTGTTGACGGCGGGCAGGATCGCGTCCTTGTCCATTGCCAGCACGATCAGCACCTTGGCGCCCTTGGAGATCAGGCCGTCGATGTCGCCGAGCTGCTTCTCGGGCGAGCCGGCAGCGTCAGCGCTGATGTACTTGTCGCCGGTCTTTTCGAGCTGCGCCTTGATGGCGGCCTCGTCGGTCTTCCAGCGTTCTTCCTGGAAGTTGGACCAGCTCACGCCGACGGTGATGTCTTTGGCGATGGCGGCGCCGGTGGTGAATGCGGCAGCAAGTGCCAGGCTGATGATGCTGGGAATGCGAATCGACATGTGGGTCTCCTGAGGTAACGTTCACTGCGCCGTGCGTGTTGCTGTGTCAACAGCGAAGCGCGCAGTTTTGAGGAAGGGTGCGAGCGATGTGCCGAACCCGTTTCGCCGGTCCGCATGCTAATGCGGCTCGGCCCTCCGCAAACGGGTACAGAACGGTTACCGGCACTATCGCTAACCCTTGTCCAGCTTCGTTTTGCGGGCGATCGGGGCCTGCAAGTACAGGGCTGTAATTTCAGCGCTTGAAGTTCAACGATCAGCTTCAGCGTCTGAACTTCAATGCCAGCGCCTTCTGCGCCACACACGTGCCCTGCAGCTTGCCGAGTTCCACCGCAAAACGGTAGTGGATACCGGCATACAGGCGCGACAACGCGGCCTCGTCGGACGCGGCCTTGAAGCTCTTGAAGGTACGCGGCCCCCAGCCGCGATCGTTGTGCGTGTTGTCGGTGAATGGCGTGTCCGCACCGAAGGCCTGCGCGAGCACCGCCGCTGCGGCACTCGATTGCACCGAGTGGCCCGAGGGGTAGTCGGGAAACGGCGGCGTGGCCATCAGGCCCGGGGCCCAGTTGCTGTCGATCGACAACTGCACGTAGGTCACCGGGCGCAACACGTTCAGCGTGTACTTGGTCTGCCACGCGGCGATGAATGCGTCGGCCATCGCGATGTTCAGGCGCGCATAGGTTTCTGCGGCGCTGGCCAGGCTGGCCTTGCGAAGCTTGAGCATGTCGGTCGCGATGTAAGCCCAGTGGCCGGCGGGCGTGGGCGTCTTGCCCGGGTCGTCGGCCCAGTAGAGCGCGAACTGGCGCTGCTCCTGCGTGGCCTTCGTGCTGACCAGGTAGACCTCCATCGCTTCCTTGTAAAAGGCCGAGGACGGTTCTTCGGAATAGGCCGGCGGCGGCGGGGCCGGGCAGTCGGTGGCGCGCTGCAGCGCGAACGGGCGGTTCTCGCCCCACCACGGCAGCAGCGCCGGCGCAAAGGCCGGTGGCGTGGCCGACCACATGCCCGCACCGCTGGGCGGCACATACGCCTGGCGCGAACGCCGCAGCGGGCCCCAGGCCTCGTGGCCACCGTCGGTGCGGGCCCAGGTCATGAGGGCCATGGCCATCAGCTTGCCGAAGGTTTCGGAGCGGTTGTTGACCTCGGCGGTGACGGCCACGGGGTCGAAATCTTGCCCGTACTTGATGGGCAGGTTGCGCTCCAGCAGGTCGACGCGGGCCTTGTTCTCGGCGCTCGCGGTCGGGAACATCATGCGCGTCATCAGCGCCATCGACGCGTTGGCCACGGTGGGCCAGTGCAGCGGCTCGTCGGGCTGGGCCCAGGGCAGCGAACTCAGCTCGTTCAACTGGCCGGCCAGGCTCTGGTGCTGCGGCATGCCGGGGGCGATGGACTCGTACAGCGCCAGGCTCAGGTAGGCGAACGCGCGCGACGCGACCGGCGGGCTGAAGCCCGGCGTCTGCTGCGTGAGCTGCAGCGCGAGCCCGAACCATTCGGTGGCGACGTTGGCGCTGTAGTCGGCGGCCGGGCGGGCCGCGACCGGCGTCGCGGGTTGCGCCGGCGCGGGCAGCGGCAGTGCCAGCGTCGATGCGATAACCAGGCCGATCAGGCGCGCGCGCAAAGTCGTCAGGGGCGTCAAGGTCGACACGTGCTTCATGGTGCCTTCCAGGCGCTGACGCCTGCCGCCTTGTCGACCACGTAGAACGCATCGGCCGCGACCGTCTGCCACGGCCCCCAGTCGCCGTACGGCCACTGCACGCGCAGCTTCACGCTGGTGGCCGCGCCCAGGCCGAAGTGCATCCAGCCGAGCTTGCCGCTGGCGTGCCCGCCGCCGACCGTCAACTCCTCGCGTACGATGCGCCCGCCCAGGTCCACCTCGACCCACGCGCCGATCGCGTCGCGGTTGGCGCCGGGCTGCTTCAGGCGCAGCTGCAGCCAGTGCCCCATCGGCAACGGTTTGTCGGCGGTGCCGGCGCCGACGTTGCGCCACACCTGCGCCTTGTCCCAGCGGTTGACCACCAGCATGTCGAGCAGGCCGTCGCCGTTCAGGTCCACCAGCATGCCCCCACGGCCGCGTTTGAAGCTGGCCATGCCGGCTTGCTGCCCCACTTCGACGAAACGGCCGTCGGGCTGCTGCAGCAGCAGGTTGTTCGGGTCGAGCGTGGCGAAGTCGGGCATCGTCGAGACGTTGCCCTTGACGATGAACAGGTCGGCCAGGCCGTCGTGGTTCACGTCGGCGAACTGCGCGTGCCATGCGGTGGAGGGGTGGATGTCGCCGCCCACGTAGGGCCGGTGCGCGGTGACGCCGCGCTTGTAGGCCACGTCGGCGTAGGTGGGCCGAGGCGTGCCACCGGGCGCCTTTTCGAGCGTCTGCAGCTTGTTGTCGGACATGCTGGTCAGGAACACCTCGGGGAATCCGTCGCCATCCAGGTCGTGACTGGCAATGCCCATGCCCCAGATCTGCAACGGCTTCCAGCCCTCGGCCTCGGTGTAGAGCGCAGGAGCCTGGCCCGGCGCCAGCTTCCACAACTGCTCCTGACCGCCTTTGTAGTACTCGCGGTCGTTGCTCACGCGCAGGGCCGGCTCGCCGCTGCGGCCCCAGTCGGAGAACAACATCGACAGCGCGCAATGGCCGGGCGCCAGCGGCAGCGGGTCGGCAAAGCCCGGGCCGGACGCGGCGGGCCGAATCAACAGGCCGGGCGTGCAACTGCCCCAGGGAAATTCGGGCTTGGAGCGGTCCGTGTAGGTGCCGATCGCCAACGTGGGCCAGGTCGCGCCGCGCTCCCAGGTGGCCGCAAAAGCACTGTGCCAGCCGTTGCCGGTGCGCAGCTTCCAGGCGTCGCTGGCGCGCTCGAACTTGCAGTTGCCCAGGCCGCGAAAAACCTGCACCTCGCCGACGCGCAACACGATCAGATCGGCGTTGCCGTCGCCGTCCACGTCGAGCGGGTAGGCGCCGATCGCGCCGGTCAGCTCCAGCCCCGAGCGTTCTTCCACCAGCTTGAGCGCGCCGCCGCGTTCGCTGCGGTTGCGATAGAACTTGGCCTTGTTGACGCCGGCCGTCACATAGACCTCGGCCAGCCCGTCGCCGTCGCAATCGAAGGTCGCCACCCCGCCGCCGACCACGAACTCGCCCTCGCCTTCAAAGCGGCTCTGCAGGCCGGCGAGGTCGGTTTCTTCGATGAAGCGGGGGATCGGGGGCACGCCCTGGGCTCCGCTGGCGATGGGCCACAAGGCAAGGCTCAAGGACAGGCCCAACAGGCTCGAGGAGCGGTCCAAGCCCAGGGCGGCAGACGGGAATTTCGGCATCAGCGTGGGTCCTGCCCGGGCGCCATTGCTCGGGCGGCGGATTCTAGGCCTGCGGTCGCCGCCGCCTCAACGATCAGAAACCCTCGCTTCGGTCAGCCCGCCAACGGCGGCAAGCTCGCCTCCAGCGCCTGCAGTTCCTGCAGCGGCGGGATGGTGGCCAGCATCTGAGGGTCGAGCAGCTTCCAGACGATGCCGCAGCGCGGCTTGTGCGGGCGGTCGACCTCGATCGTGCGGGTGGGCGTGAAGATCGCGTCGGCCACCGTGTCGAAGACCTCGGGGTAGAGCGTCTCGGTCAGCACCTGGCAGTCGTGCACCACCGCGGCCGACGGCGTCTGCGCGCTGATCTTGCCGATGCGGTAGAGCATGCCCCACTCGGCGTCGAAGAAGCCATGGCCCTTGCCGAAGCGCACGCCGGCTTCGTTGATCGCGCCGGTGCCGGTGACCATGAAGTCGAGCGACGGCAGGTCGCGGCGGATGTAGGCCAGCGTCATCGGCGTGCCGTGGCGCTCCATGCCGTCGAGCGTGGCGGCGTACAGCATCCGGTCGTTCGGGATCTTGGCCGGGTCGAGCAGCCAGAAGCCGCGCTTGATCGAATAGGTTGTCATCAGCACCAGCTTGCCGTCGAGCAACGCACGGTGGCGCAGGTGCTCCAGGCAGTTGTCGGGCGTGATGAACAGGCAGCCGGCGTCGCGGTAGAAGCGGTGCGCCATCAGCCGCTCGTTGGCGGCGTCGCTGCCCTGGAAGTCGGCAATGAACTCGCCGAAGTCGTAGTGGAAACGGCTGTCGGGCAGCGCCACCTTGCGCAGCTCGGCGAACACGCGTTCGCGCACGTCGCTCTTGTGGTCCATGGTCTGGGGTCCTCTCGAAAGGGGTTGGGCAGGGTCAGGCCGGGGCCGCCATCGCAAAGCGGCGCAGCACCACGCGTTCGATGGCGGCGACCAGCGAATGCAGCGCCACCGCGATCACGATCGCCACCACGGCCACGCTCCAGATCATTCCGAAGTCGAGCACGCCGCGCGATTCGTTGAGCAGGTTGCCCACGCCGGTGCCAGTGGCCAGCCACTCGGCGATCATCACGCCCAGAAAGGCGCGCGGCGCCGCCAGCCGCGCCGCCGCACACAGGTAGGGCAGCGCCCAGGGCAGCGCGATGAGCTGCATCTGGCGCGCCCGGCCGCCGCCGTAGGCGCGCACCAAGTCCAGTACGGTCGCGGGCACCAGCGCCAGGCCTTGCGCGATGGTCACGAACGCGGGGAAGAAGGTGACCGACACGGTGATCACGAGGATGGTCGCCGCGTCGCGCCCGAACACCAGCACGACCAGCGGCGTCAACGCCACCAGCGGCATCGACTGCGTGACCAGCGACAGCGGCAGCAGCGCCTGCCCGAGCGCGCGCCACACCGTGCCCGCCACCGCCAGCACGGCGGCAACAGTCAGGCCGGCGAGCATGCCGAGCAAGGTGTAGGGCAGCGTCTGCGCCAGCGCGTGGCCCAGGCGCGCCAGGCTCTCGGCGGCGTTGTCGGCGGTGAACAGGTGCGCGAACACCTCGAGCGGGCCGCGCAGCACCACCTCGGAAACACCCATCGCCAGGAACCACTGCACGCAGGCCCACCAGAACACGAAGGGCAGCAGCGCCGCGCCCGCCATGATGGCCACCCGCTGTGCCGCGGGCTCGGCGACGGCCGCGGTGGCGTGGCCCAACGAGGTGCTGGCGCCGATCGTGTGGCCGGCGTATCGACGCGCAAGAACGTCGACGCAGAAGTACGCCAGCCCGCTGATCGCCGTGGCCGCCAGGCCGATACCCCACAGCCGCGCCGGTTCGGCCCGGCCCAGCGAGCCGAGCAGGTAGGTGCCCAGCCCGGCGTTGCCGCCGCTGCCGAATTCGGCCAGCAGCGAGCCCAGCACTGCCGCCGGCGCGGCCACGCGCAGCCCGGCCAGCAAGGTGGGCAGGCCGCTGCGCAGGCGCACCTGGCGCACGATGGCCCAGTCGCCGCCGCCGTACACGCGCACCAGGTCGCACAAGCGCGCGTCCACCTGCGACAGGCCCAGCACCGTGGCCACCATCGTCGGGTAGTAGACCGACAGCGCGGCCAGCACCACGCGCGGCGTGTCGCCTTCGAGCGCGATCACCAATATGGGCACCAGCGCGATCGCCGGCATCGCGAACAAGGTGACGTTCACGCCCGACATCAAGCGCCCCGCCGGCCGCCACCACACGAACAGCAGCCCGCACGCCACCGCGACGAGGTTGCCGATCACGAAGCCGGCCAGCGCCGTGCGCACCGTGCCCCACAGGTGCGGCGGGTAGTCGGCGCGGTCGATCCAGGCGTGCTGCAGCACCTCGCTGGGCGCCGGCAGCGCGCCCTGGCCGACCCACTTCAGCCGGCCCGCCACTTCCCACAGCAGCAGCAAGGCCAGCAGGCCGATCCACAGCAGGCGCCGCTCGCGCTCAGCCGGGTGCATGGGCCGCGGCCTGCGGTGCATCGTGGCGGTACAGCACCTCGGCCACGTGGTCTTCGAGGTCGCGAAAGGCCGTGGTGCCGAACAGCGACAAGGCGCGCGGCCGCGCGAACGGCACGTCGATGACGGCCGCGATGCGCCCGGGCCGGCCGTGCATCACCACCACGCGGTCCGACAGGAACAGCGCCTCGTCGATGCCGTGCGTGACCAGCACCGTGGTCGTCGGCCGCTCCAGCCAGATGCGCTGCAGCTCGATGTTCATGCTGCGGCGCAGGATCTGGTCGAGCGCGCCGAAGGGCTCGTCCAGCAGCAGCACATCGGGCTGCGTTACGAGCGCGCGCGCAATCGCCACGCGCTGGCGCATGCCGCCGGAGAGTTGCGACGGCAGCGATTTTTCGAAGCCGCGCAGCCCCACCAACTCGATCAGCGCCGCGATGCGCTGCCAGTCCACCGGGGTGCCGGTGATGTCGAAGGGCAGGCGCACGTTGTCGGTCACCGATCGCCAGGGCAGCAGCGCGGCGTCCTGGAACGCGATGCCCAGCCGCCCGCTGCGCTGCAAGGCCAGCGGCGATTCACCGCCGATGCGCAAGCTGCCGGCGTCGGGCAGGTCCAGCCCGGCGAGCAAGCGCAGCAAGGTCGACTTGCCGCAGCCCGACGGGCCGATCAGCGCGGTGAACGAGCCCGACGGGCACTGCAGCGATACCCCGTCCAGCGCCACCAGCGGCGCGGCGCCGGGGGTCGCGAACTCGCGCCGAACCGCGGCGATCGCGAGGTCGCGTTGCGACACCTCAGATCTCTTTCAGCAAGCTGGTGTCGAAGTGCGCTTTCGTGGCCTTCACGTTCACTTCGTTGAGGGCCGCGATGCAGTTCGCCACCGCCTCGTCGGACAGTGTGAACACGCCACTCGGGTGCTCCATCAGCGGCTTCTGCGCCTGGTTGAAGTAGAGCTCGTTCTCGACGCTGCGGCCGGTGCCCTTGAACCAGGTGTCCTTGAACTTGGGCGGGTAGGCGGCGGGGTCCTTGAAGTTCTCGGCCCAGCCCTTGCGGCTGGCGCGCAGGAAGGCCACCAGGTCCTTGCGGCGGGCTTTGAGCGTGTCTTGCGTGACGATCACCACGTCGTTGAACAGCGCCAGCTTGAAGTCGGCGAGCAGGAAGCTCGTGGCGTCCTGCCCCTTGCTCTTGATCGTGAACGGCACGTTGGTGGTGAAGTCGAGCGAGCCGTCGATCTCGCCCTTCAGCAGCGGCGTCGGGTCGTAGGCGTAGGGCACGATCTTGACCTTGGACTTGTCGATGCCGTTGAGCTTGAGCATCGCCTCCACCGTGAGGCGGTTGACCGGCGGCACGGCGATGGTCTTGCCCACCAGGTCAGCCGGCACCTTCAGTGGCTTGCTGGCCAGGCTGACGATGCCCACCGGGTTCTTCTGGTACTGCGCGCCGATGATGACGAGCGGCGCCTTCTGCTCGGCGATGGCCTTGATGGTGGTCTCCACCGTGGACAGCGCCACGTCGGCCTTTTTCGAGAGCAGCGAACTTTCGGGGATCACGTCCGGGCCGCCGGAGAGGTACTTCACGTCCAGCCCTTCGGCCTTGTAGTAGCCGTTGTCGATGGCGATGAAATAGCCCATGAACTCGGCATCGTTGACCCACGCGGCCTGCAGCGTGAGCTTGGCTGCGGCCTGGCTCCAGCCGGCCAGCGGCGAGGCGGCGGCCAGTGCGGCAGCGCTGCGGATGAAGGTGCGACGGGTGGGGTGCATGGAAATCTCCTTGAATGAAAGCCGATGAAAGATGGACGGTGAAAGCTCGGGGTTCACGGCGCCAGCCCGGCGGCGCGCCGCAGTTCGCCCAGCGCGGGGTTGGCGTCGACCTGCTCGGGCGAGATCTCGGCCCACGCCACGCCACGCGGCCGCGGCGATTCGCGCTGCACCGCGAGGCTGCGGGTGGGCGTGCAGATCCAGTCGACCAGCACATCCGCCGGGCTCGGGTAGAGGCGCTTGTCGAGCACCTGCAGGTCGTGCACCAGCGCCGCCACCGGCGTGCGCTCGCCGACCAGGCCCATGTCGCTGAAGATGCGCCACTCCATGTCGAAGTAGCCGTGGCCGCGGCCGAAGCGCACGCCCGAGGCGGCCACCGCCGAGGCGCCGGTGGCAACGCTGTCGAACGGCCCCAGCGCGGCCAGTGCCGCCAGCGTGACCGGTTCGCCGAAGTGCTCGACGCCGTCGAGCCAGGCGGCGTAGAGCTCGTGCCCCGGCGGCACGGCGCCGGGCCGCAGCAGGTAGAAGCCGCGCGCCATGTTGTAGCTCGACACCACCAGGCTCACGCCGGCCACGAGCAGGCGGCGGCGCAGTTCAACCAAGCTGTTGTCGGGCGTGACGAACACGTGCCGCGCCGCGGCGAACGAGGGCAGGGCCAGAATGCGGTCGGTCGCCGCGGGCGAGCCGGCGAAGTCGGGAATGAAGTCGCCGAAGCGCAGGTGGAAGCGCGAGTCGGGCACGGCCACCGCCTTGAGCCCACCCCAGACCTGGTCACGATCGGCAGAACGACTGGCCAACGCCCATTCCTCAGTGATTTGCGTGCGGTGGCTGGGGAAACCCAGCTTGGCACATGTGTTTCAAGACTCCATACTATCAAGGAACATTTGTTTCAATGCAAGCGATATGACGACCCGCCTGACCTTGGCGATCCAGGAGCACCACGAGCAGCTTTCGCCCAGCGAGCGCAAGCTCGCCGAGTTGCTGCTGGGCCGTGCCGACGACCTGCTGACCTACTCGGCCACCGAACTGGCGGCGATGGCCGGTGTGTCCAAGGCCACGGCGGCGCGCCTGTTCCGCAGCCTGGGTTACGCCGACTTCAACGAGGTGCGGCTGCAGGCGCGTGAAGAACGCAACCTGGCGCCGCCGTTCCACGCCACGGCGGCGCGCGAGGCCGCGCCAGCGCGGGCGCATTCGATCGCTTTGCACCTGCAGGCAGAAAGCGAAGGCCTGGCGCGAACCTTCGAATCGCTGCGCACTGACACCTTGCAGGCCGCGGCGGAGTTGCTGGCCAAGGCGCCGCGGGTCTGGCTGGTGGGCATCGGCGCCGACGAAGGGCTGGCGCGCTTCGTGCGCCCGCAACTCGCGCGCGTGCGGCCCGACGTGCACCTGCTCGGCACGCAGAGCGGCGTCTGGGCCGAAGACCTGGCCATGACCGGCCCGCGCGACGCCTTGCTGCTGGTGCTGACCCAGCCGCGCACCGCCCTGATCGAGAAGCTGCTGACCCACGCTGCGACCACGCGCCTGGACTGCGTGGCGGTGGTGGACATCCGCAACACCGCGTGGGCGCGGCGCACTTGCACCGTGGTGCTGCCTTGCTACAGCGGCGGCGCGGGCGACGTGGAGGCGGCAAACACGGCGGCAACAATGGCGGCCAGCATGCTGCACCTGCTGGTGCGCAACGCCGCGGTTCGCGTGGGCGCTCGGGCCCGGCAACGCCAGGATCTGGTGGCCCACATCGGCCAGGAACTGGAAGGCGATTGAAGCTTTTCTGTTCCACCGGGGCTTGAATCGAGCCGGCACATCCCTATAATCTTGCTGCTAGCACTCATCACCGTTGAGTGCTAACGGCCAAGCGGGCTCTGTTCAGGCCCCGACCTCCGCCCCAAGTGAATGAGCGCAAACTTTGCCTCAACCCCCTGTAGAAGCTAGTTCTGAGTCATCAAGGAGATGCTATGAAACTTCGTCCGTTGCACGATCGCGTGATCGTCAAGCGCCTGGAACAGGAAACCAAGACCGCCTCGGGCATCGTGATCCCCGACAACGCTGCCGAAAAGCCTGACCAGGGCGAAATCCTGGCCGTCGGCCCGGGCAAGCGCAACGAGAAGGGCGACTTCGTGGTCCTGAACGTCAAGGTCGGCGACCGCGTCCTGTTCGGCAAGTACAGCGGCCAGACCGTCAAGGTCGATGGCGACGAACTGCTGGTGATGCGCGAAGAAGACCTCTTCGCCGTCGTCGAAAAGAAGTAATTCCCGCTGCCCGGCCGGTCCGGGCAGACAGTTTTCAAAGTTTCAGGAGTGAATTGATATGGCAGCAAAAGACGTGGTCTTCGGCGGTGACGCCCGTGCGCGCATGGTCGAGGGTGTGAACATCCTGGCCAACGCAGTGAAAGTGACCTTGGGCCCGAAGGGCCGCAACGTGGTGCTCGAGCGTTCGTTCGGGGCGCCTACCGTGACCAAGGACGGTGTGTCCGTGGCCAAGGAAATCGAGCTGAAGGACAAGCTCCAGAACATGGGCGCGCAGATGGTCAAGGAAGTCGCTTCCAAGACGTCTGACATCGCTGGCGACGGCACCACCACCGCCACCGTGCTGGCGCAAGCCATCGTGCGCGAAGGCATGAAGTACGTGGCCGCGGGCATGAACCCGATGGACCTGAAGCGCGGCATCGACAAGGCCGTGACGGTGTTGGTCGAGCAGCTCAAGAAGCAGAGCAAGCCCACCACCACCTCGAAAGAAATCGCTCAGGTCGGCACCATCTCGGCCAACAGCGACGACGAAGTGGGCCGCATCATCGCCGAGGCGATGGACAAGGTCGGCAAGGAAGGCGTGATCACCGTCGAAGACGGCAAGAGCCTGAACAGCGAGCTCGAAGTCGTTGAAGGCATGCAGTTCGACCGCGGCTACCTGTCGCCGTACTTCATCAACTCCCCGAGAAGCAGTCGGCCAACCTGGACAACCCGTTTGTCCTGCTGTTCGACAAGAAGATCAGCAACATCCGCGACCTGCTGCCCACGCTGGAGCAAGTGGCCAAGGCCGGCCGTCCGCTGCTGATCGTGGCTGAAGAAGTCGAAGGCGAAGCGCTCGCCACGCTGGTGG
>JANMYQ010000336.1:0-2128 GCA_031382215.1 Methylibium sp. | reverse complement strand
GATGTGCTGGGCGCGCTGCCCCAAGCCCTGATCGGTCAGGGCGCCGACGTGCGCCTGCTGCTGCCGGGGTTGCCGGCCATCGCCGACGCGGTGCTGCACCAGAAGACCGTGTGCCAGATCGGCCCGGCCTTCGGCGCGGCGCGCGTCACCTTGCGGCTCGGGTGCATGCCGTACACCCACGTGCCGGTCTACGTGCTCGACGCGCCGTACCTCTACCGCCGTGAAGGCAGCCCGTACCAGGACAGCGCCGGCCACGAGTGGCCGGACAACGTGCAGCGTTTTGCGCTCCTCGGCTGGGTGGCGGCGCACCTCGCTGCGGGCGAGCTCGACGCCGGGTGGCTGCCCGAGGTGCTGCATGCGCACGACTGGCACGCGGCCATGGCCTGCGCTTACGTGGCGGCGCACTCGCCGACGCGCACCGCCACGGTGTTCACCGTCCACAACCTCGCTTACCAGGGGTTGTTTCCAAGCGGGGACTTCAACCTGCTCGGCCTGCCCTCGCGTTTCATGGCTTCGACCGGGCTCGAGTTTCACGGCCAGCTCTCGTTCATGAAGGCCGGCCTGAAGTTCGCGCAGCGGGTGACCACCGTGAGCCCGACCTACGCCCGAGAAATCGCCACGCCCGAGTTCGGCTTCGGCCTGGACGGCGTGGTGCGCGGTCGTGGCGCCGCTGTGAGCGGTGTGCTCAACGGCGTGGACGGCACGGTCTGGGACCCCGCCACCGACAGCAGCCTGGCGCAGCGCTACTCCGCGCGTGAACCTGCCGGCAAGGCTGCCTGCAAGGCGGCGCTTCAGCGCGAGCTCGGCCTGACGGTTCAGGCTGATGCGATGCTGTTCGGCGTGGTGAGCCGGCTCACATCGCAGAAAGGCCTGGACCTGATGCTCGCGGCCTTGCCCGGCGTGCTCCGACGCGGTGGTCAGTTCGTCCTGCAGGGGGCCGGCGAACCGGTGCTCGAAGCGGCTTTTCTGGCGGCGGCAAAGGCGCACCCGTCCCAGGCGGCGGTGCGCATCGGTTACGACGAGGCGTTCGCCCACCGCCTGATCGCAGGCAGCGACGCGATCGTCGTGCCTTCACGTTTCGAGCCCTGCGGCCTGACGCAGCTGTACGGGCTGCGCTACGGCACGCTGCCGGTGGTGCGGCGGGTCGGCGGGCTCGCCGACACGGTGGTCGATGCCGATGCCGGCGCGATGGCCTCCGGGCATGGCACCGGTTTTGTGTTCGACGCCGCCACGCCGGGCGCGCTCGACGCCGCACTGCAGCGCGCCGCGGCGGCCCATGCCCGCAAGCCGCTGTGGCACGGCCTGATGCAACAAGCCATGGCGCAAGACTTGTCCTGGCAGGGCGCGGCCATTCAGTACATGGCCTTGTACGAAAGCAGCCGCAACGGCGGCTGAGCCGAGACCGTGTCTTTCAAGACACGGCTGTGGCGTGATTCCATCACGGTGAGCGCGGGAGTGTGCGGTTTTCCCCCGCGATCACGGGCTGCAACAGGTTGTTACTCGCTGTGACAATGGCTTCATGAAATCAAACCGACGCGACTTCAAAGAGACGCAACTCTTCGGTTGGGACGCCGAGCCGAGCGAAGAGCGCCCGAGCGAGTTCGCCCAGTCCACCGGCTATTCGGCCCTGTCGGGCTACCATGCCGTGCCAGAACCGCGGCGCAAGCCGCAAGCCAAGGGGACGGGCTTCCTGCTGGCCATGAGCGCCCTGATCGTCATCATGGGCGCGGTCGGCCTGTACTGGCTGGCGCAGTTTCTGCGGGGCTGAACGCCGCAGGCCGCTAGACGATGCGCACCGACAACTCCGGCAGCCCGTCGATCCGCCCCACCAGCACATCGCCCTTCACGACCGGGCCCACGTTCTCCGGCGTGCCGGAATAGATGATGTCGCCGGCCTTCAGTTCGAAGGCCTGGCTCAACTGGCTGATTTGCTCGGCCACGCTCCAGATCATGTAGCTCAGGTCGGCTTGCTGCTTGGTCTGGCCGTTCACCGCGAGCACGATGCGGCCCTTGGTGAAGTGCTGCGTCATGGCCACCGGGTGGATCGGCCCGATCGGTGCCGACATGTCGAAACTCTTGCCGATCTCCCACGGCTTTTTCTGGTCACCCATGCCGCGCTGCAGGTCGC
>JANMYQ010000313.1:0-10566 GCA_031382215.1 Methylibium sp. | reverse complement strand
CGGCCATCGCGCTCACGCACGACGTGTTCGACGCTGCGCTGCTGCTCGGCGTGTGCGACAAGATCGTGCCGGGCCTGCTGATCGGTGCGCTGCACTTCGGCCACCTGCCGTGCGTGTTCGTGCCCGCCGGGCCGATGAGCAGCGGGCTGTCGAACACCGCCAAGTCCAAGGTGCGCGAGCAGTTCGCGCAAGGCCTGGTCGGGCGCGACAAGCTGCTCGAAGCCGAGTCGGCCGCTTACCACGGCGCCGGCACCTGCACCTTCTACGGCACCGCCAACAGCAACCAGATGCTGCTCGAAGCGATGGGCCTGCACGTGCCCGGCGCGGCCTTCATCCACCCGCACGCCGACCTGCGCGAGGCGCTCACGCGCGAGGCGGTGCGCACGGTGCTGGGCATCCTGCCGGGCCAGCGTTTCACGCCGATCGGCAAGCTGGTCGATGAGCGCGTGATCGTCAACGCGATGGTGGCGCTGCTGGCCACCGGCGGCTCGACCAACCACTTGATCCACTGGGTCGCGGTGGCGCGTGCGGCCGGCATCCTGATCGACTGGACCGACTTCTCCGACCTGTCGCACGCCACGCCGCTGCTCACCCGCGTGTACCCGAACGGCGTGGCTGATGTGAACCAGTTCCAGACCGCAGGCGGCCCCGGCTTCGTGATCCGCGAGCTGCTCGACAGCGGCGGCATGCATGCCGATGTGGCCACCGTCGTCGAAGGCGGGCTGGCCGAATTCGGCAAGCTGCCGGCGCGCGAACCTGCGAGCGATGGCGGCAAGCTGCACTGGACCGCGCTGCCGGCCGCCAGCGGCGACGATTCGATCGTGCGCACCGCCGCCGCACCGTTCAGCCCCGAGGGCGGGCTGAAGCTGTTGACCGGCAACCTCGGCCGCGCCGTCATCAAGGTGTCGGCGGTGCCGGAGGCCAACCACATCGTCGAAGCACCGGCGATCGTGTTCGACGCACAGGAAGAACTGCTCGCCGCCTTCAAGGCTGGCGAGCTGGAGCGCGACTTCATCGCCGTGGTGCGCTTCCAGGGCCCGCGCGCCAACGGCATGCCCGAGCTGCACAAGCTCACGCCGCCGCTGGCGGTGCTGCAGGGCAAGGGCTTCAAGGTGGCGCTGGTGACCGACGGGCGCATGAGCGGCGCGTCGGGCAAGGTGCCGGCGGCCATACACGTGAGCCCCGAAGTGCTGGCCGGCGGGCCGCTGGGCAAGGTGCGCAGCGGTGACGTGATCCGGCTCGACGCCGTGGCCGGTACGCTGGAGGCGTTGGTGGACGTGGCCGTCTGGTCGTCGCGCAACGTGGTGGAATTGACCGCCGCGCACGCCGCCGTGAACGGCCACGGCCTGGGCCGTGAACTGTTCGCCGGGCTGCGCCGCAACGTGCTGACGGCCGAAGAAGGCGCCTGCAGCTGGCTCTGATCTTGTTTCTCTCTTGAACCGGAACACCTCATGAACAACACCCTCGATCTCGTCGCCCACGGCCCGGTGATTCCGGTCATCGTCATCAACCGCTTCGAAGACGCCGTGCCGATGGCGCAGGCGCTCGTCGACGGCGGCGTGAAGGTGTTGGAAGTGACCTTGCGCACTCCCATCGCGCTGAAGTGCATGGAGGCAATTGCCAAGGCGGTGCCGGGCGCCATCGTCGGTGCCGGCACGGTGCGCAACCGCGCCGATGCGCAGGCCGCGAAAGACGCCGGTTGTGTGTTCGCGGTGAGCCCCGGCTACACCACCGAGGTGGGCGGTGCCTGCCGCGACATCGGCCTGCCGCTGCTGCCCGGCGTGGCCACGGCCAGCGAGGTGATGCAGGCGAATGCCGAGGGCTACCTGTTCCTGAAGTTCTTCCCGGCCATGCAGGCCGGCGGCATCCCGATGCTGAAGGCGCTGGGCGGGCCGTTCACCGCCGTGGTGTTCTGCCCCACCGGCGGCATTTCGCTGGAAACCGCACCGCAATTCCTGGCGCTGCCGAACGTGAAGGTCTGCGGCGGTTCGTGGCTGACGCCGGCCGATGCGGTGGCCGCCAAAGACTGGGCCCGCATCACCCTGCTCGCAAAAGAGGCCAGCGCGCTGAAGCGCTGACCTGTTCTGCGCCTGCCCTTGGGCTGAGGCCGAGGCTGAGGTGAATCTAGCGCTTGGCCATCATGTTCTTGATGAGCCCGACGACGGCCATCAGCACGATGCCGCCGACGCCACCACCGGCCACGCTCGACACCATCGAGCCGCCGGCCGCCGCACCGCCGCCGAGCACGGCTGACAGGATCTGGCCACCCAGCCCGCCGCCCACGATGCCGGCAATGCTGTTGCCGAGTGTGCCCAGGCTCAGGTTCTTCAGAAGGGCACCGCCCAGGTTGCCGCCCAGTGCGCCAAGTATCAGTTGAATGATCAGGTCCATGCTGTCTCCAGGTTTGCACGCCGGTTGGCGCGGGCCGATGCTATTTCGGCCCTGCGCGCGCATGCAAAGTTTGGAGGTCGGTTCGGTATTCGGTCACCACAACGTGGCCGCAGTGCGTTGGCTGCGCTGATTTAGCTCGATGACTTCCGCTCGATGACTTCGCTCGATCACTTCCGCTCGATCAGCTCCACCTTGTAGCCATCAGGGTCGGTGATGAACGCGATCACCGTCGTGCCGCCTTTCACCGGCCCGGCTTCGCGCGTGACCTTGCCGCCTTTGGCGCGGATCTTGTCGCAGGCAGCATAGGCGTCGGGCACGCCGATGGCGATGTGGCCGTAGGCGGTACCCAGGTCGTACGACTCGACGCCGTGGTTGTAGGTCAGCTCCAGTTCGGCATGGTCGGGGTTGTTGCCGTAGCCGACGAACGCGAGCGTGTAGTTCTGCGACGAGTTCTCCGAGGTGCGCAGCAGCTTCATGCCCATCACGTGGGTGTAGAAGTCGATCGAGCGCTGCAGGTTGCCTACGCGCAGCATGGTGTGGAGGAGTCTCATGGGTTATGTTGCTGAAGGTTGCTGAAGGGATGATGGAGGAGAGAGCGTACTGCCTTCAGGCCTTGCGCGTGGCGTCCACACCCGGAACCACGTCGCTGCCGTAGGCCGCTTTCCAGCGGTCCATCAGCGACGTGTACTCGTCCAGGCGCTGGCCGGGCAGGCCGTCTTCGGTGTGCCAGTTCGCCACCCGCGTCTCGATCGCGAAGTGCGACACCGGCGTCAGCGCCGACGGCTGATCGAAGGCACCAACCGCCAGATCCATGTTCTTCGAGCCGACGTAGGCAAAACTCAGCGGCGTGCCGCAGCGGTTGCAGAAGCTGCGCAGCGCCAACCTGGACGACGCGTATTCGGTGGGCGCGGTGCCCGACCACGTGACCTGGTCCTTGCGCAGGTTGATGAAGGTCGCGCGGGTATTGCCGAACGCCAGCTGGCACATGCGGCAATGGCAGTAGTAGCCCTCGCGTTTTTCGGGGCGCGCCTCGAAGCGCACCGCGCCGCACAGGCAGCCGCCGGTCAGAGGCGCAGTTTGCGTTTCGTCGGCCATACGGCTCTCCTTGCGAACAGGGGTCGAAAGCCTAGCGCAGTGCGCCCTGGCTCACAAGCCACTCACAAGCCATTCACAGACCATAGCCCAGCAGCACCAAAACGCCGAGCACCGCAAACACCGCTGCAGCGATGCGGTGCACCCAGGCAAGCGGCACCCAGTTCACGACCTTGTCGCCGAACAGCACCGCCGGCACGTTGGCCAGCATCATGCCGAAGGTGGTTCCCGCGGTGACGGTGACGAGTGCGTTGTACTTGGCCGCCAGCATCACGGTGGCGATCTGCGTCTTGTCGCCCATCTCGGCCAGGAAAAAGGCCACCACGGTGATGCCGAACACACCCCAGCCAGGGCGCGCCCCGGCGTTCAGGTCGTCGGCCTGGTCGGGCACCAGCATCCAGGCGGCCACCGCCAGAAACGACAGGCCCAGCCCCCAGCGCAGCCACTGCGGATCGATCAGCCGCGTGAGCCAAGCGCCCAGCGCCGCGGCGCCGGCATGGTTGACCAGGGTGGCCACCAGAATGCCCAGGATGATCGGCAGCGGCTTGCGAAACCGCGCCGCCAGCAACAACGCCAGCAACTGCGTCTTGTCGCCCATCTCGCTCAGGAACACCACGCCGGTGGAAACGCCGAAGGCTTCGAACATCAGGCGCCGGCCACCGTGTAGTTCAGCGCCAGCCGGCCGCCGTCGACATAAACGATCTCGCCGGTCATGTAGCTCGATGCGCTGCTGACGAGGAAGGCGCACACATCGGCAATCTCTTCCGGCGTGCCGAGCCGCTGCAGCGGCGTGCGGCTCATAATGCGCGCGCGTGCTTCGTCGCTGACCAGCACCGCCTTCTGCGCCAGCTCGGTGGCGATCGTGCCGGGCGCCACCGCGTTGACGCGGATCCCGTGTTCGGCCAGCGCCAAGGCCATCACCCGCGTGAGCTGGTTCACGCCGCCTTTGCTGGCGTTGTAGCTGGCGATGCTCGGGATCGCCATCACCGCGTTCACCGAGCTCATGTTGACGATGGCGCCACCGCCGCTCTTGGCCATCTCGCGCGCCACCGCCTGGCCGACGAGGAAAGCGCCCTTCAGGTTGACGCCGATCACCGCGTCCCAATCGGCTTCGGTGATGTCGAGAAAATCGGCCGCCTTGAAGATGCCAGCGTTGTTGATCAGCGCGTCGATGCGGCCGAAGGCCTGCAGGGTGGTGGCCACCGCCGCATCGACCGCTGACTTGTCCGCCACGTTGCAGGGCATGAACGCGGCGCGGTGGCCGCTGTCGCGCAACTGCGCCGCCAGCGCGGTGGCACGCGGCGCATCGACGTCCCACAAGGCCACTGCCGCACCGTCGCGCGCGAGCCGCTCAGCGCAGGCCGCGCCGATGCCCTGCGCCGCGCCTGTGACCACGGCGACCTGGCCTTCCAGATGAAACTGCACTGGCGTCATCGCGCCGCCCCTTTGATTGCCTCATTCGCCCGCGGCTTGCGGTCGAGCCAGATGCCCATGCCCTGGGCGTTGAGTTCGATGTCCAGCGCCAGCAGCGCTTCCAGTTCGGCCTGCGTCTGGCGGCAGCCGGCGTCGGTGGCGGCGGCGACGTAGATCTTCAGCAGGCCTTGCTTCAATGCTTCATGGCGATGCGGCCCGGTGTGCACCGACCGGCCCAGCCGCACCACTTCGTCGAGCTGGCCGAGAAACTGCGCGCCCAGGCGCGCCACCTGCGTGACGCGGCCGAAGTGCGTGAGGTACATGCAGGCCGGCTCGAAGGCCAGCAGCCGCTGCACCGACGCGCGCAGCGCCTCGGGTTCGAACTGCACCGGCGTGGTGGTGGGCAGCAGCCAGGCGCCGTGTTCGGTGTCGAATTCGCGGTACGACAGGCCGAAGGTGTCGCCGGTGAAGAAACCGCGGCTGCGTTCGTCCCAGATGCAATGGTGGTGGTACGCGTGGCCGGGTGTGTCGATGAAGCGCAGCGGCCGGCCGGCCAGCGCAAGCACCATGTCGTCGTGCGTCTTGAGCACGCGGCCGGCATCCACGCCGATCAACTGGCCGTAGGAGCGCTCGAACTCCTCGTCGCCATAAACACCGCGTGCGCTGTTCGCCAGCACGCGCGGGTCGATCAGGTGCGCCGAGCCGCGCGGGTGCACCACCAGCCGGGCTGCGGGCAGGTGCTGCATCAGCAGGCCCACGCCGCCGGCATGGTCCAGGTGCACGTGGGTGGCGATCACGTAGTCCACCGCATCGGTGCTCAGCCCGGCGGCCACCAGCGCTTCGAGCAGGCGCGGAACCGAATGGGTCGTGCCGGTGTCGATGAAGGCCGCGCGCCCTGCCTCGACCATCAGGTAAGCGGCATCGAAGTTGGGGCGGTGAAAGCCGGTGTCGATGGCCGCAATGCCATGTTCGAGAATGTGGACAAAGGGCGGGGGCGTGCGCATGGGTCAAGGTCGGAGAATGATCCGGCCATTCTATGGATTGCCGTTCATCGGCCTCACGCGCCGTGCGGCCACGCAAGGAGATTCCATGTCACTGTTTCGCCATCACCCCGGTCATCACCCTGTCGTTGTCGGCGCCGTTGCGCTGGTGCTCTCGTCGATGCTCGGTTGCGCCACTTACGGGCCGCCGAAACTGGCGCCCGGCGCTTCGGTGGCCGATGCCACCACCGCACTCGGCCAACCCACCGGCGACTACGCGCTGCCGGCCGGCGCCAAACGCCTGGAGTTCGCGCGTGGGCCGTTCGGCAAGCACACGTACATGCTCGATTTCGATTCCCAGGGCCGCCTGACCGGCTGGGCCCAGGTGCTGACCGAAGCGCGCTTCAACGCGGTGCGTGCCGGCCAGCCCAAGGACGAGGTGCTGCTGGCGCTGGGGCACCCGTCCGAGCAGTCGCGCCTGGGCCTCCAGCACCAGACGGTCTGGTCATACCGCTACGAAACCCACTTCTGCCAGTGGTTCCAGATCGGCATCGATGCGGCAGGGCGGGTGGCAGACTCGGGCTACGCGCCCGACCCGGTGTGCGACGACAAGTACAGTGCCGACTCCATGTGAACCAGGGCGCGGCCATGACAGTGCAGGTGTACGGCATAGCCAACTGCGACACGGTGAAGAAGGCACGTGCCTTCTTGACCGAGCGCGGGGTTGACTTTCACTTCAACGACTACAAGAAGCCGGGCGTGCCGCCCGCGTTGCTCGATGCGTGGGTGGCTGCGGTCGGTTGGGAGCGGCTGCTCAACCGCAAAGGCAACACCTGGCGCGGGCTCGATGCTTTGGTGCAGGCCAGTGCGCTCGATGCGGCCGGCGCGCGGCGTGTGATGCTCGACCACCCGAGCGTGATCAAGCGCCCGGTGGTGGTGTGGGCCGACGGCCACACCACCGTCGGCTTCGACGCCGCCGACTGGGCGGCGCGGGCCTGAATTCAGAGCCGAAGCTCGAAGCCCGCACTGGCGACCACCTCGCCGTTGATGCGCAAGTCCACCGCGTGCCGGCCGGCGTGGTAGGTGCGCGTCGTGATCGGGCGCATCGAGTGGCGCTTGTTCAAGCTGCGTTCTTCGTGCCCCGCCAGTTCGATCGCCCAGCCTTTGAAGACCTTGGCCGAGGTCTCGCCGCTGGCCTTGACGTGGTGCACCGCATAGTCGATCACCAGCTTCTGCGCGCGTGGCGATGTCGACCGCACGACGATGTCCAGCGCCAGGCTGTCGCCGACCACAATGCGTTTGGGCGAGACGACCAGCGTCGCTTCGCCGCGCAGCCGCTGGCCCAGCCCCCAGGCTTTCAGCGTGCGAGCGTCGCCCTTCTTCACCAGCGTTCGGCTGGCGTGCCTCAGCAGCGCCACGCGCTGTTTCGACGCACCCGGCAGGTACTCTTCGACCCAGGCCGCCACCAGCGCCGGGTGGTCCTTGGCGATGTCGTTCAGGTGGTTGGCCACACTGCGGCGCACGTACTCACTGGGGTCGTCCTGCAACATCCGCAGCAGCGGCAAGGTCGGCGCCGGGTCGGCGACCAGCGCCTTCAGCTGCATGCCCCAGGGCAGGCGCGGGCGGCTGCCTTCACTGGCCAGGCGGCGCACGTGGGCGCTCGAATCCTGGGCCCAGCGTTGCAAGGTCGCAAAGGCCAGCCCGGGGTGCTGGGCGATGAAAGGGCGCACCGCGTACTCGGCCGAGAAGCGCTGTGTCAGCGCGTGAAGCGTGGCCAGCGCGCGTTCGGGCGCTTGCATGCCGCGCCGCACGACGAACTCGCCGAGCGGCCACACCACCCAGCCGCCCAGGCCGGCGCCGCTGGTGCGCAAGGCGCTCAGGTCGTCGCCAACGCCGGCCGGGCCGAGCGAGCCTTCGACGATCGCCGCGGCATCGTCGAAGTCGTCGGGCAAGGTCGCTTCCAGCGCGTTGCACAGGTGGTGCGCGCGGGCCTTGAATTCGAGCGCGTCCAGGCCGTCGTTCGCCAGGTGTTCGAAGCGGCGCCGGTCGAAACCCGGCCAGGCACGCTTCAGGTGCTGGCCAGCCTGCGATACCGTCTGCGCGTTGATCAGGTTCTTGAACGGCTCCACCGCCAGATCAGCCCGCCAGCAACTGGCGCAACACGAACGGCAAGATGCCGCCGTGGTTGTAGTAGTCGACCTCGATGGCGGTGTCGATGCGCAGCACCAGCGGCACCTTGCGGCGTTGGCCGTCGTTGCGGGTGATCACCAGCGTGGCCTCCTGCTGCGGCGCGATCTGCGCGGCGAGCTCGATGTCGAACAGCTCGTCGCCACGGATGCCGAGCGACTGCCATGAATCAGCGCCCTTGAACTGCAGCGGCAGCACGCCCATGCCGACCAGGTTGCTGCGGTGGATGCGCTCGAAGCTGCGCGCGATCACCGCCTTGATGCCGAGCAACTGCGTGCCCTTGGCGGCCCAGTCGCGGCTTGAGCCGGTGCCGTACTCCTCGCCACCGAAGACGATCGTCGGCGTGCCAGCGGCCATGTACTTCATCGCAGCGTCGTAGATGAACATCTTGTCGCCGTCGGGTTGGAACAAGGTCACGCCACCTTCCTCGCGCGAGCCGTCGGCGCCGGCCGGGATCATCAGGTTCTTCACGCGCACGTTGGCAAAGGTGCCGCGCACCATCACATCATGGTTGCCACGGCGTGAGCCATAGGAGTTGAAGTCGGCCTTCATCACGCCATGGTCCTGCAGCCACGCGCCGGTGGGTGAGGCTGGCCCGATCGAGCCGGCCGGCGAGATGTGATCGGTGGTGATCGAGTCGCCGAACAGCGCCATCGCACGCGCGCCGCTGATGCCGGCGGCCGCGGCGGCCGGCTCCATCGTGAAGCCGTCGAAGAACGGCGGCCTGGCGATGTAGGTCGATTTGGGCCAGTTGTAGACCTGCCCCTTCACGCCCTTGATGTTGTCCCACAGCTTGCCGGGCTTCTTGGCGACCTTGTCGTAGTTCTTCTTGAAGGCCTTGCCGTTCATCGCGTACTTCATCAGCGCGTAGATCTCGTCGCTCGTGGGCCACACGTCGCCCAGGTACACATCGCGCCCGCCCTTGCCCTTGCCGAGCGGCTCGGTCATCAGGTCCTTCAGCACCGTGCCGGCGATCGCGTAGGCCACCACCAGCGGCGGGCTGGCGAGGAAGTTGGCCTTCAGGTTCGGGTGGATGCGCGCCTCGAAATTGCGGTTGCCCGACAGCACGGCCGCGCACACCAGATCGTTCTTCGTGATCGCGTCGTTGAACTCGGTCCGCAGGTCGCCAGCATTGCCGATGCAGGTGGTGCAACCGTACGCCGCCACGTTGAAGCCGAGCTTCTCAAGGTAGGGCAGCAGGCCGGCTTTCTCGAGGTATTCGGTGACGATGCGCGAGCCGGGCGCGAGCGAGGTCTTGATGTGCGGCTGCACTTTCAAGCCGGCCTGCACCGCCTTCTTGGCCAGCAGCCCGGCGGCCAGCAGCACGCTCGGGTTGGAGGTGTTGGTGCACGAGGTGATGGCGGCGATCAGCACGTCGCCGTTGCCGAGCGACAGGTCGCCCACCTGCGGCTGGGTGGAAGGCGCCTCCGACTGTGCTGCCTCCAGCGTCGGGTGGCCGCCGACCATCTCGACCACCTGGCGCGGCGCGCCGGGCGTCACTGCGGGTGCCGCCGCGGCGACCTTGGTGACCGCCTCCTGTGCCCGCACCAGGTGGCGCGTGTGCAGCCCGGCGGCCGGCAGGTTGAAGCCGTTTTCGGTCGGCGGCCGGCTGTACAGCGACGTGAATTGCGCCTTGACCTTGCCGAGTTCGATGCGGTCCTGCGGCCGCTTCGGCCCGGCCAGGCTGGGCGTGACACTACCGAGGTCGAGCGTCACGACCTGGCTGTAGTCGACCTCGCCGCGGCGCGGTGCGCCGAACAGGCCCTGCGCCTTGAAGTAGGCCTCGAAGGCCTCGATCTCGGCCTTGGTCCGGCCGGTGCCCTTGAAGTACTCGATGGTCTTGTCGTCGACCGGGAAGAAGCCCATCGTCGCGCCGTATTCGGGCGCCATGTTGCCGATGGTGGCGCGGTCGGGCAGCGCCAGGCCGCTGGTGCCCTCACCAAAGAATTCGACGAACTTGCCGACGACCTTTTCCTTGCGCAGGATTTCGGTCACGGTCAGCACCAGGTCGGTGGCGGTCACGCCTTCGCGCAGGCGGCCGGTGAATTCGAAGCCCACCACGTCGGGGGTCAAAAAGTACACCGGCTGGCCCAGCATGCCGGCCTCGGCTTCGATGCCGCCCACGCCCCAGCCCACCACGCCGATGCCGTTGATCATGGTGGTGTGGCTGTCGGTGCCCACCAGGGTGTCCGGATACGCCACACCGTCCTTGCCAATGTGCACGCCCCGCGCCAGGTACTCGAGGTTGACCTGGTGGACGATGCCAAAGCCCGGCGGCACCACGCCGAAAGTGTCAAAGGCCTGCATGCCCCACTTCATGAACTCATAGCGCTCGGCATTGCGCTGGAACTCCAGCTTCATGTTGAGGTCCAGCGAGTCCTTCCTGCCGTAGTGGTCGACCATCACCGAGTGGTCGACGACCAGGTCCACCGGAACCAGCGGCTCGATTCGTTTCGGGTCCAGTCCGAGCCGCACCGCGACGCTGCGCATGGCCGCCAGGTCG
>JANMYQ010000285.1:0-6369 GCA_031382215.1 Methylibium sp. | reverse complement strand
TGTTGAAGGTGCCGGCGTGGCCCAGCGCATCGGGCCGGCGCGGGTCGAAGCGCTGCATCACATCACGCCGGCCGCCGAAGGCGCCGAAGGACAGGCCGCCACCGAAGTACTTGCCCAGCGTGGTCAGGTCGGGCACCAGGCCGAGCAGCGCCTGGCGGCCGCCGAGTGCCAGGCGCGAGCTCATCACCTCGTCGAACACCAGCAGCGCACCGCTCTCGTCGGCCAGGCGGCGCAAGCCCTGCAAGAACGCTGGCGTGCCGGGGATGCACCCGCCCGCGCCCAACATCGGCTCGACCAGGATCGCGGCCAGCGCGTTGCCTTCGCGCTGAGCGATAGCGGCGGCGGCATCGAGATCGTTGTACGGCGCGCGCAGCCATTCGTGCGGCACGTTGACCGAACCCGTTCCCGACGAACCCACGCCGCCGAACGACAGCACGCCGCCGTGGTACGCGCCGTCGAACACCAGCACCTTGCGCCGCCCGGTGTGCGCCACGGCCGCGGCCAGCGCGAGCAGGTTGGCTTCGGTGCCGCTGTTGGTGAAGCGCAGCAACGCCATCGACGGGAAGCGCCGCACGATCTCGCGCGCCAGCTCGACCTCGCGCAGGGTGTGCGACGACAGGCTCAAGCCGCCGTCGAGCGCAGCGACGATCGCGGCGCGGATCGGCGCCGCCGAGTGGCCGTACAGGCCGGCGGTGAACTCGCCCAGGCCGTCGAGCAGGCGGTGGCCATCGGCGTCCCACAACCAACAACCCTCGCCACGAACCATGGTCAGCGGGAACGGCGCCTGGAACAGCACGCTGCGCGTGTTGCCGCCGGGCAGCACTTCGGCAGCCGCGTCGAGCTGGCGCGCGCTGCCCGGGTGGCGGGTGCGGTAGCGGTCCGTGGCGGCGGCGAGGGCGGCGTCGAGAGCGGCGGAGGCTGAGGTCGGGTGCGTCATCGTCGGGTCCTGCGGCAAGGGAGAGGCAGCGTAGCACCGTGCATCTCCAGGTCGATCCAGAAATGCGAGCCGGCGTTGACCCGGCTTTGCACGCCGACCCGGCCGTTCATCAGCGCGGTCAGCTCCTTCACGATCGTCAGCCCCAGGCCGCTGCCGCCGTGGCGCCGGGTGCTGGAGCCGTCTATCTGCGTGAAGGCGCCGAAGATGGAATCGACGTGGTGTTCGTCGATGCCGATGCCGGTGTCGTGCACTGAGAAGCGCACGGTCAGGCTGTCGGCAGCGGCGTCCAGGACGCTCACCTCCAGGCGCACCGCGCCGTCGTCGGTGAACTTGATCGCGTTGTGCAGCAGGTTCACCAGCAACTGGCGCAGGCGCAGCGGGTCGGCCAACACGCGGCTGGGCAGCGCCGGGGCGGCATGGCTGCTCACCTCGATCGCCTTGTTGCGCGCGAGCACACGCGCCAGGTCCACAGCCTCGGCCACCAGCGCGCGCAGATCGACCTTGGTGATGTGCAGGCTGAGCTTGCCGGCTTCGATGCGCGACAGGTCGAGCACGTCGTCGATCAGCGCCAGCAACGCGGTGGCCGAGCGGTGCGAGGTGTGCACGTAACGCTGCTGCGCGGGTGTGAGCGGTGTGCCCATCAGCAATTCGGCCGCGCCGAGGATGCCGTTCATCGGCGTGCGGATCTCGTGGCTGGTGACGGCCAGGAACTGCGACTTGGCCCGATTGGCCTGCTCGGCCTGCCCGCGCGCCTGCTCCAGCGCCGCCGCCTGGGCCTTCAGCGCGGCGGCTTGCTGCTCCAGGCTGGCCACCAGCGCACGCGCGGTGCGCATGGCCTGGCGCGTGCGGTCGCGCAGGCGCTGCGTCACCAGCCCGGTGAAGGCCAGGTACAGGCCCAGCAGGTACATCACCGCGGCCATGCCCAGCCGGTCGGGCCACATGGCCCGGGCCGGGTCGATGATCGACACGCACACCGAAAAGGCCAGGTAGGCCGCGGTTACCAGGTGGCCGAAGTACAGCGCGCGCCGAAAGCCCACACCCACCTGGTCGACCACACGCACGAGCAGGAAGTAGGCGAAGAACAGGTGGCTCTGCTCCAGGTAGTTCAGGTTGATCAGCCACACCAGCACGTCCGCATGGAACAGCAGCAGGCTCAGGCGGTCGTTCTTCAGGTCGCTCGCATGGCTGTTCACACCGGCGTCGAAGCCGGCGCGCAGCACGACCCACGCGACGAGCGCGAAACACAGGTTCAGCGCCAGCAGCCACAACAACTCCGGCTGCGGAAACAGCGCGCTGCTGCGCAGGTTCTGCAGCACGGCAATGGCGCACAGGATCAGAAAACCCGCGGCCCGCAGTGCCGGGATCTGCACCGTGTACAGGCGCCTCGCGCTGGCCGCCTTGCGCTGCGCGAGCACGGCTTCGTCCAAGGTGAAGCCGGCATCTGCGGGGGCGGCCACGGTGTTCCGATTCACATCGACCCTCACTGATGCGGATCGAAGGATCATCGGCCGGCGCAGGCGTATCGGCAATCCCATTGTTTGTGGGCAAGCGATCCCCACACCGACCATCCCATCACGGCCAGCGTGGAAATGGCCCCTGGAAATCACTACTCCGCCGGCAAGCCCCCGGCCCGTATCCTGAACCCGGCCACAGCGCCTGAACTCAGGAGATCCGATGCACCCCAAGCCCTTTCTTCTCGGCGCCTGCCTCGCCGTTGCGGCCTTTGCCGCCAACGCGCAGAGCTACCCCACCAAACCGATCCGCCTGGTCGTCACTTTCCCGGCCGCCGGTGCGCCCGACATCCTGGCGCGGTTGTTCGCCGACAAGGCGCAACTCGGCCAGCCGGTGGTGGTGGACAACAAACCCGGCGCGGGCGGCAACATCGGCGCCGACATGGTGGCCAAGGCGCCGGCCGACGGCTACACCTTGGTGATGGGCACGGTGGGCACGCACTCGATCAACGGCGCGCTGTACAGCAAGATGCCCTACGACATGGTGAAGGACTTTGTGCCGGTAGCGCACGTGGCCTCGGCACCGAACCTGCTGGTGGTCAACAACGACGTGCCGGCCAAGACCGTGGCGGAGCTGATTGCCTACATGAAGGCCAACCCGAACAAACTGAGCTTCGGCTCGCCGGGCATCGGCACGTCGGTGCACGTGTCGGGCGAGTTGTTCAAGTCGCTCACCGGCACGCAGATGCAGCACGTGCCGTACAAGGGCCGGCAGTTCGCCATTCCCGACCTGGTGGGCGGGCAGATCCAGTTGATGTTCGACAACATGCCGTCGGCCTTGCCGATGGCCAAGGAAGGCAAGATCCGCGCGCTGGCGCAGACCACCGCCAAGCGCTCGCCGGCCGCGCCCGACGTGCCGACGGTGGCCGAAACGGTGCCAGGCTTCGAGGCCACCACCTGGTTCGCGGTGTTCGCACCCGCCGGCACGCCGCGCGACGTGGTGGCGCGCATCAACACCGAAATGCAGCGTGTGTTCAAGCTGCCCGATGTGGTGGACAAGCTCAAGACGCTGGGCCTGGAGCCGTGGATCTCCACGCCTGAAGAACTGGCGAGCTACCAGGCGAGCGAGATCACCAAGTGGGCGAAGGTCGTGAAGGAGTCGGGCGCGAAGGCGGATTGAGCCGCGGCAACTGCCCTACTGGCCTGCTGGCCTTCCGACCGGCCGGCCGCAACAGCGGCACACTGGCGGCTCCGTCGGCGCCGCCCACGCAAGCTGTCACGCAACCCATCACGAAAGGCCCCCTGCCATGGCCCAGCACTTCATCAACGGCCAATGGGTCGCTTCCTCGAGTGGCGAAACCCTGCCCGTCATCGACCCGAGCACCGGCGAGGTATTCGATGAACTCGCGCGCGGCACTGCCGCCGACATCGACCTGGCCGTCGCCGCCGCGCGCGCCTCGCTGAACGGCCCGTGGGGCAAGCTCACCGCCACCGAGCGCGGGCGCATCCTGCTGAAGATGAGCGCGCTGATCCTGGCGCGCGGCGAAGAGCTGGCGCAGCTCGAAGCGCGCGACACCGGCAAGCCGATCTCGCAGGCGCGCAACGACATCACCGTGGCCGCGCGCTACTGCGAGTTCTACGGCGGCGCGGCCGACAAGGTGCACGGCGAGCAGATCCCGTACCTGAACGACTTCCACGTGGTGGTGCTGCGCGAGCCGTATGGCGTGACGACGCACATCCTGCCCTGGAACTACCCGGCGCAGATGTTCGGCCGCTCGGTCGTGCCGGCCCTGGCGATGGGCAATGCGGCGGTGCTCAAGCCGTCTGAAGACGCGTGCCTGTCGCCGCTGGCCTTCTGCGCCATCGCCAAGGAGGCCGGCCTGCCCGACGGTGCGCTCAACGTGGTGACCGGGTTGGGCGAAGAGGCCGGCGCGGCGCTCACGTCGCACCACGACATCGACTTCGTCACCTTCACCGGCAGCCCCGAGGTCGGCACGATGGTGCAGCAGGCCGCCGCGGTGCGCACCTTGAAGGTGGTGCTGGAGCTGGGGGGCAAGAGCCCGCAGATCGTCTTCGACGATGCCGACCTGGAGCGCGCGTTGCCCTTCGTGCTGAAGGCGATCACGCAGAACGGCGGCCAGACGTGCTCGGCCGGCAGCCGGCTGCTGGTGCAGCGCGGCATCTACGACAAGTTCGTCGCGATGGTGACCGAACGCTTTGCGCAGAGCGCCGCCGGCACGCCGGCGATGGACCGCGACTGCGGGCCGCTGATCAACGCGGCGCAGAAGGCGCGCGTCGAAGGTTTCATCCGCCAGGCGCGCGACTCGGGCATCCCGGTGCTGGCGCAAGGGCAGGTGGCCGCGGGCGTTCACCCCGGCGGCTATTACGTCGCGCCCACATTGTTCGGCCCGGTGCCGCGCGACCACCGGCTGGCGTGCGAAGAGGTGTTCGGCCCGGTGCTGGCGGCGATTCCGTTCGACACTGAAGAAGACGCGATCACGCTCGCCAACGCCACGGACTACGGCCTGATCGCCGCCATCTGGACGCGTGACGGCGGGCGGCAGACGCGCGTGGCGCGGCGCATGAAGTGCGGGCAGGTTTACGTCAACTGCTACGGCGCCGGCGGCGGCGTGGAGCTGCCGTTCGGCGGCGTGAAGAAGAGCGGCCACGGGCGCGAAAAGGGCTTCATGGCGCTGGAAGAATTCTGCACGGTGAAGACCGTGGTGCAGTATTTCGGCCAATAAATTTCGGCGAATTGATTTCACTCAGGAGCACAGCATGAGACTCAAGGACAAGGTCGCCATCGTCACCGGCGCGGCCAGCGGCTTCGGCGCCGAGATCGCGCGCCAGTACGTGGCCCACGGCGCCAAGGTGGCGGTGGCCGACATCAATGGCCCCGGCGCCAAGGCCATCGCTGACGAACTGGGCGACAACGCGGTCGCGGTGACCTGCGACGTGACGCAGCGCATCGATATCGACGCGCTCGTGGCCGTCACGGTGGCACGCTGGGGCCAGCTCGACATCGTCGTCAACAACGCCGGCTGGACGCACAAGAACGGCCCGCTGCTCGACGTGGACGAAGCGACCTTCGACAAGGTCTACGCGATCAACGTGAAGAGCATCTTCCACATGGTGCACGCCGTGGTGCCGCTGATGCGCAAGGCGCGCAAGGGCGTGATCCTGAATGTCGGCTCCACTGCGGGCATGCGGCCGCGGCCGGGGCTGACCTGGTACAACAGCTCGAAGGGGGCGGTGAACCTGATGAGCAAGAGCCTAGCGGTCGAACTCGGCGCCGACAACATCCGCGTCAACGCGATCTGCCCGGTGATGGGTGCGACCGGCCTGCTCGAATCCTTCATGGGCATGCCCGACACGCCGGAGAACCGCAAGAAGTTCATCGGCACGATCCCGCTGGGGCGGTTGTCGACACCGCTGGACATCGCCAAGGCGGCGGTGTTCCTGGCCAGCGACGACGCCGAGTTCATCACCGGCGTGGAGTTCCCGGTCGACGGCGGGCGCACGGTGTAGGTGCCTGGCCCCTCGAGCCGACAGCCACTGCATGGCGGAGCATGTGCTTCGGATGCCCCCGGTCGTTCTCGCGTCGTTTGCCTTCTTGGCGCCGGTTAGCGCAAGCAAAGGCGCGTCCGGGCAGGCCGGAGGGCTTCGCTTCGGCGGTCTCCGCTGGCGCTCCGACTGCCTTCCGGTGCTCGGTCTCGTGGCCCGTCGCCGAACTCACTTCGCTCGCTCCGCTCTCTACGTTCAAACAGGCGGCGACAAGTCAGTCGTTGATGCGCGCTGCGCGCGCTGGCCACGAGCCCTGCGCTCCTCAGCGCCGAAGAGGCGCCCCCCCGACCTGCCCGAACGCACCTTTGCGGCAGCAGCTGTTGTATTTGCGGCAAAGAGCACACCCGGTTGCTGCTCGCGGCGGGCGGGACCCGGCGGGGGCGGGGGGTGGGGGGGCGGGGGGCGGCGGGCTTGGGG
>JANMYQ010000266.1:0-3660 GCA_031382215.1 Methylibium sp. | reverse complement strand
TTCAGGCCTCGGGGCAGCGACGCCATGCTCCAGTGCGCAGGCGACGCGATGACGGCCAGCAGCGGCTGCACCGCGTCGCCGCAGGTGGCGCGATAGCGCAGGTACGCACGCAGCGTGGATGCGATCGTGATGGCGTTGCTGGTGGTGCCCAGCGCCTGCAGCTGATCGACGATGAATTGGCGCACATCCTCGGGCAGCAATGAGCACACGGCGACAGGTCGCCCGGCAAACTTGGACAGCAGCAGCCGCTCGACGATACGCAGCCGGCCGCGCCGGGTTCCGGCGGCCAAGCCACGAGCGCTGCTCATGTGCGCGTCGTAGCGGCTCAGCTCTTCGGCGATCGGGCCCGTCGGCGCCGGCTCACGGGCGATGACGCCTTGGGCCCGCAGGATCTCCAGCACCGGCATCAGCGCGGCGTGCAGTTCCATCGGTGTGCGCAACGCACCACCCAGGCAGTCGCAGCGCGGCAGGTGGTAGCGCAGGAACTGGTCGATGCAACCTTCATCGAGCATGTGCACGGGTAGGTGGCACATCGACATCCAGTGCGCAAAGTGCGCCACGCCGTTCAGGCAACGACCCGAGGTGTGGGTCGCGTACCGGCCGCGCCGCAGGCGTTCGATGTACTCCGGAACTTGTGCAGACAGCGGGCCTTCAAGCAACCAGGCTTGAAGCAAGGGGTTGAGCGCAGGGATCTTGGGCATGACGGTCTCCGTTGGTGGAGTCGTCAGTGCTGCCCGAGCAGCGAACTTATGTCCAGCGCGGCGAGCCGCGGCACCGCGGATCGCCAGTACCTGCGCGGCCTCCCGGCCTATGGCGTCCCAGCACTTCTCATAACCGGCGTCTTCTCATAGTGGCCGTCACCGGCCCACCGCCCCCGAACCCAACGCCGCCTCTCGTGGTGCTGCGGATCGTCCAGCCGGCGCAACCGCCTCCCGCCGCCAGCTCCGCGGACCCGAACTCCGCGCACCCCGCGAGGCCGCCGCCGTTGAAGACGCGGCGGACGATCAGCCTTCTGGGATCAGCCTGCCGTGATCAGCCTTCGAGAAAGTGCCTCCGATACCGCGCCGGCAACTCGTCGATGCGCATCAGCATCGGCAGGTCAGCGGTGTTGAACACCGGGTCCCAGGCCGGCGGGCCGAGCACCTTGGCGCCGCAGCGCAGGTAGCCTTTGATGAGAGCGGGGGTCTCGACATCGAGGTCGTCACGCAAGCCTGCAAGCGGCAGCGCGTGGTGCGGCTGCACCTGCCACTGCGGCGCCACCAGATGGGTCTCGCGCAACTGGCGCCACAGGCTTGCGGCGTGGTGGCCGCCGTCGTTCATGCCGACGCTGGCACAGCCCACCATCGTGTCCAGCCGATGGCGCAGCATGAACTCACCGAGCGCGCCCCACAGCGCCAGGATCACGCCGCCACTGCGCCACTGCGGGTGCACACACGAGCGACCCAACTCGACCGCGCGCACACACAGCGGGCGCACCGGCGCGAGATCGAATTCGGTCTCGCTGTACAGCCCGCCGGCACGCTGGGCCGCTTCGGGTGTGAGCACGCGGTAGGTGCCGATCAGGGTGCCGGCACTGGCGCCGCTGACCACCCGCACCATCAGGTGCTCGCAGTAGGCATCGAACCGATCGACATCGTGAAACGGCGGCGCGTCGGGTGTGACGGTGGGCCGGGCGCCCATCTCATCGACAAAGACAGACCAGCGCAGTTGCTGGGTTTCGCGCACCTCGTCGAGGTGGCTGGCCCAGCTCACTTCGAAGCGGGGTGCGGCGTCGGCCTGGGCCTGTGCCCGGGCCTGAATTTGTGCGTCGATGGCGCGGGCCGCGCTGGTGGCGGCATGCGCCGGCTTGGCATCGGTTCGGGTCAGGGCGTCGATCATGGGGTTCTCCTGGGGCGTCGTGTGGACGGACGACACAGGCCGCCCGCCACGCCATCGTCAGCAAGCGCGATGACAGCGCCATGAACCGCACGTGACGCCGCGGTGACGTGGCGCGCGGGCACCGTTCAGGCGATCCGCACGCTGCCCGCACGGGTTCGTCACGCGGCCGTCATGCGGGCGCGGCACGCTTGGCGTCTCATCCACCCGAACCCACGCTGCCATGTCCACCCATCGCATCCTTGGTCACCAGTCGCTCGCCATCGGAAGCTCCTTCCTGTGGGACTTCATCGAGTTGTTCGCACTCTGGCGCGCGCGCCTGTCGAAACGGCGCGGCGTTTGAGTGATGTCGGCTTGAGAGACACCGGCCGGCGCGCTGTTGCGGCCGCCACGCGCTGCTGAATGCCGCGGCGCTGCTGCCCGAGTTGCAGGAGCTGGAGCGCATCGCCGCGCACGCGGGGCCGGGCTTGCGCCGCTACAACGCCTGCGAAGTGCAGCTCGATGGCACGCCGCACGGCGTGCAGGCCGAAGGCGGCACGCTGAGCGTGAAGGCTGATAGCGGCACGCTGAGCGTGCCGGTGGTCGTGCTCGGCAACACCCACCCGCGTGTGCCGGCGGTCGGTTACTTCGGTGGGGTGCACGGCCTCGAACGCATCGGCTCGGCCGTCGTGCTGGCCTACCTGAACCACCTGGCGATGCGCCTGCATTGGGACGAGGTCTTGCAGCGCCAGCTCGAATCGGTGCGGCTCGTCTTCATGCCCGTCGTCAACCCGGGCGGCATGGCACGGGGCACCCGCGCCAACCCGCAGGGCGTGGACCTGATGCGCAATGCGCCGGTCGAATCGAGTGGCCCGGTGCCCTGGGGCGTCGGCGGGCAGCGCGTCAGCAATGCTTTGCCGTGGTACCGCGGCGCGGCCGGGGCGCCGATGGAAGCGGAGAGCCGCGCGCTCTGCCGCGTGGTCGAAGACGAGTTGTTGACGGCCGACTTCAGCATCGCGGTCGATTGCCATTCCGGCTTCGGCCTGGCCGACCGTTTGTGGTTTCCGTTCGCGCACACCGCGCAGCCGATGGCGCAGCTGGCGGAGTTGCATGCCCTGGTTGACATCTTCGAACGCAGCCACCCGCAGCACCCGTATGTGATCGAGCCGCAAAGCCGGCAGTACCTCGCCCATGGCGATCTGTGGGATCACCTGCATGACCTGGCGTGTGCGCGGCCCGGCAGGCTGCTGTTGCCGCTGACGCTGGAGATGGGCTCGTGGCGCTGGGTCAAGAAGAACCCGCGGCAGTTGTTGTCGCGGCAAGGTTTGTTCAACCCGCTGATCGACCACCGGCATCAGCGCGTGTTGCGCCGGCATCTGCCGTGGCTGGGTTTTGTCGGCCGGGCAGCGTGCAGCGCGGGGCGCTGGCTGCCGCAAGGCGAGGTGCGGGCGTCGCACGCCGATGCGGCGCGGGCGCGCTGGTACACGCCGCGTGGGCCATGACAGCCTGGGTCTTGCTGCGTGGCCTGACACGCGAGCGGCGCCACTGGGGCGCTTTCCCCGCGCAAATGCAGGCCGCGTTGCAGGCCGCGTTGCCGGGCGCGCGCGTCATCGCTCTCGATCTGCCCGGCAACGGCGTGCTCAACACCCTGCCCAGCCCATCGAACGTGGCGGCGATGGTGCTGCACCTGCGCCACGAACTTGCGCGACTCGGGATCGAGCCACCCTGGCATGTGCTGGCGATGTCGCTCGGCGGCATGGTCGCGATCGACTGGGCCACGCGGCACCCGGGCGAGATCGCTGGCGC
>JANMYQ010000262.1:0-64870 GCA_031382215.1 Methylibium sp. | reverse complement strand
CACGCTCGACCTGTTCCCCGGCCACCCGGTCGGCGCGCAACGCCACAACGGCTTCCTGCAAGGTTTCGGCCTGAAGAGCAACGACGCGAAGAACAACGAACTCGCCAAGCCGGCCGAAGTGGTGTGCATGGCCGACAGCTTTGGCGACCGCGCCAAGGGCCAGACGGCGATGGAGAACTGCCTGCAGAAGAACCCCGACATCAACCTCGTCTACACCATCAACGAGCCGGCCGCCGCGGGTGCCTTCAACGCACTGCAGAAGGCGGGCAAGGACAAGGGCGTGATGATCGTCTCGGTCGACGGCGGCTGCGACGGCATCAAGGACGTGGCCGGCGGCAAGATCGCCGCCACCTCGCAGCAGTACCCGCTGAAGATGGCCTCGATGGGCGTCGAAGCCGGCATCGAGTACGCCAAGACCGGCAAGAAGGTCAGCGGCTACACCGACACCGGCGTGACGCTGATCGCCGACAAGGCGGTGGCAGGTGTGGACAGCAAGGACGCCAAGACCGGCACCGAGCTGTGCTGGGGCAAGAAGTAAGTCCGGCGCGCACCTGATGCGCTGAGTGCAGACCTCGGAGGCCCTGCTGATGCGGGGCCTCTTTCATGCCGCGGGGCGCGGGACCAGAATATCCACCGTGATATCCACCGAGAGAAGCGCAGCCGAGGGTGACGCTGCGACGGAGTCCGGTTGCCTCAAACCCACCCAACAAGAAGGACCCCCGTGAACACCTGGAAAGAAAAAATGCCACCGATCGGGCAGCTCGGCCCGTTCATCGCGCTGCTGATCGCCTGCATCGTGTTCGGCTCGACGACCGACCGATTTTTCAGCGGCGAGAACTTCTCGCTCATCCTGCAGCAGGTCATGGTCGTGGGCGTGATCGCCATCGGCCAGACCCTGATCATCCTGACCGCCGGCATCGACCTGTCGTGCGGCATGATCATGGCGCTGGGCAGCATCGTGATGACCAAGGTCGCCGCCGACCTGGGCGTGCCGGCGCCGCTGGCGATCCTGATCGGCATCGGCGTGACGGCGCTGTTCGGGCTGGTCAACGGCCTGCTGGTCACGCGAATCAAGCTGCCGCCGTTCATCGTCACCCTGGGCACCTTCAACATCGCGTTTGCGATCACGCAGCTCTACTCCGGCGCCCAGACCATCACCGAAGTGCCGCCCATGATGACCTGGCTGGGCACGACCTTCCCGCTGGGTGGCGCCAACATTGCCTACGGCACCGTGCTGATGATCCTGCTCTACCTGGGCGTGTGGTTCTGGCTGCGCGAGACCGGCGCCGGGCGCCACGTCTACGCCGTCGGCAACAACCCCGAGGCGACGCGGCTGGTCGGTATCCCGCCCGAAAACGTGCTGCTCGGCGTGTACGTGATGGCGGGTGTGTTCGACGGCATCGCGTCGCTGTTGGCGGTGTCGCGCACCGGCGTGGGTGACCCGAACGCCGGGCAGACCGAGAACCTCGACGCCATCACCGCCGTGGTGCTGGGCGGTACCAGCCTGTTCGGCGGGCGCGGCGTGATCCTGGGCTCGCTGATCGGCGCGGTTGTCGTCGGCGTGCTGCGCAACGGGCTGACATTGATGGGCGTGTCGTCGGTCTACCAGGTGCTGATCACCGGCATCCTGGTGATCCTGGCCGTGACCGTCGACCAACTTTCTCGCAAAGGGGGGCGCTGAAATGGCTGCTCATCAAATCGTGATGCAGGCCAAGGGCCTGGTGAAGCGTTACGGCCAGGTCACCGCACTGGACGGTGCCGACTTCGAATTGCGCGCCGGCGAAATCCTGGCCGTGATCGGCGACAACGGCGCCGGCAAATCGTCGCTGATCAAGTGCCTGTCGGGTGCCACGATCCCCGACGAAGGCGAGATCAAGCTCGACGGCCAGGTGATCCACTTCAAGGGGCCGATCGACGCCCGCAGGGTTGGCATCGAGACCGTCTACCAGGACCTGGCGGTCGCGCCGGCGATGACGATCGCCGAGAACCTGTTCCTCGGCCGCGAAATCCGCCGCCAGGGCTTCCTCGGCAACGTGCTGCGCATGCTCGACAAGAAGAAGATGCTCGAGCAGAGCATCGCGCGCATGAACGACCTGAAGGTCGGCATCCGCTCGATGACGCAGGCGGTCGAGACGCTCTCGGGCGGGCAGCGTCAATGTGTTGCAGTGGCACGGGCGGCGGCGTTCGCCGAGCACGTGGTGATCCTCGACGAGCCGACCGCCGCGCTCGGCGTGAAGGAGGGCAACATGGTGCTGGAGCTGATCCGGCGCGTGCGGGACAAGGGCCTGCCGGTGGTGTTGATCTCTCACAACATGCCGCACGTGTTCGAGATTGCCGACCGCATCCACGTGGCACGGCTTGGCAAACGCGGTGCCGTGCTGAATCCGAAGAAAATCAGCATGAGCGACACCGTCGCGGTGATGACCGGCGCGTTGCGCCCCGAAGACCTGCCGGCCGAAGCGCTGGCCTGAAGAGGAATCCCATGCTGAAGGGCATCGATCCGCTGTTGACACCGGACCTGCTGAAACTGCTGTGCGAGATGGGCCATGGCGACGAGATCGTGCTGGCCGACGCCAACTTCACTGCCGAGTCGCTCAGCAGCACGCGGCCGGTGCTGCGCCTGGCCGGGGCGGGCATGCAGGCCACCTGCCGGGCGGTGCTGTCGGTCTTTCCGCTCGACAGCTACGTGGCCCAACCCGTGGCCTACATGAAGGTGGGCGACACGGCCGAGGGTTACCTGTCCGAGCTGCAGCGCAGCGTGGTGAGCCGGATGGAGCAGGACGGCGTGGCCAGGCCGGCGCAATGCGAGCCGATGGAGCGCTTCGCGTTTTACGACCGGGCCCGCCGCGCCTATGCCATCGTGCAGACCGGCGAGATGCAGGCGTACGCCAACTTCATCTTCAAGAAGGGTGTGATCGCCGAAGAGTTGCGGGTATGAGGGTGGCCGCCGCAACCGAATCGCGGTTGCGCCCGCGCGGCTCCAACCACGTGGGCATGGCGCAGTTCAACGAGCGCGTGGTGCTGCAGGCGGTGCGGCTGAACGGCAGCGTGGCCAAGGCCGACATCGCCCGGCTCACGCACCTGACGGCGCAGACGGTGCAGACCATCATCGTGCGGCTGGAGGCCGAGGGCCTGGTGCGCAAGCTCGCGCCGGTGCGCGGCAAGGTGGGCCAGCCGTCGGTGCCGATGGCACTGAACCCGGACGGCGCGTTTTCCATCGGCATCAAGATCGGCCGGCGCAGCATGGACATGCTGCTGGTCGACTTTTGCGGCCAGGTGCGCGAGCGCCTCTCGCTGGGTTATGTGTTCCCCGACGCCGACACGCTGTTCGCCGAGATTCACTCGCGCCTCAAGCTGCTGAGCCAGACCTTGCCGCCCAAGCTGCGCACGCGCCTGCACGGCGTGGGCATCGCGGCGCCACTGTCGCTGGGCGGCTGGCAGACCTTATTGGGCATCGCGCCGGAGCAGGCCGCGAAGTGGGCCGACATCGACATCCGCGAACGCGTGATGGAGATGACCGAGCTGCCGGTCGAGTTCGTCAAGGACACCGCCGCCGCCTGCGTGGCCGAACTGGTGGCCGGCCGCGGGCGCAGCATCAAGAGCTTTCTGTACATCTTCGTCGACACCTTCATCGGCGGCGGCCTGGTGCTCGACAGCCACCTGCGCAGCGGCCTGAACGGCAATGCCGGCGCGGTGGGCTCGTTCCCGCTCGGCCTGGCGCCGGCCGGCGCGGCCGGATCTGTGGCGGCGCCGGCCCAGTTGCTGAGCCTGGCGTCGCTGTTCAACCTGGAGGCACGCTATCGCGCGCAGGGCCTGGACGAGAGCGCCGCGACCGACGAGCGTGCGCTCGCCGAGCCGTGGCGCACGCACACGCTGGGCTGGCTGCGCGAAGCCGGCCCGGCGGTGGCGCTGACGGTCAACAGCGCCGCCTGCCTGCTCGACCTGGAAGGCGTGATCGTCGACGGCCTGTTCAGCCCCGCGATGCTGAGTGCCTTGCTGGCCGAAGTGGAGACCGCGCTCGACCGCTTCAGCTGGGAGGGCGTGGCCCGCCCCGCCGTGCTGGCCGGCACGGTAGGCTCCGACGCGCGCGCGATCGGCGGCGCGCTGTTGCCGCTGTACGCCAACTTCGCGCCCGATCGAGACCTGTTCCTGAAGATGGCAAGCTGAGTCTGTGGCCCGTCACTGGCTCGCCCGTCGTTCCAACTCTACCGCCCACCCACCGAAAGCGAGATCCCATGGACGTGTTGACCCGCACCACCCAAGCCATCGCCGGCCAACGACCCGGCACCTCGGGGCTGCGCAAGAAAGTGCCGGTGTTCCAGCAGCCGGCCTACCTTGAGAACTTCGTCCAGGCGATCTTCGATTCACTCGATGGCTTCAAGGGCCAGACCCTCGTTCTGGGCGGTGACGGGCGCTATTACAACGACCGCGCGATCCAGATCATCGTGCGCATGGCCGCGGCCAACGGCTTCGGCCGCGTGCTGGTGGGGCAGGGCGGCATCTTGTCGACGCCGGCAGCGAGCTGCGTGATCCGCAAGCGGGCGGCCTTCGGCGGCATCATCCTGTCGGCCAGCCACAACCCGGGCGGGCCCGACGGCGACTTCGGCATCAAATACAACACCGGCAACGGCGGCCCGGCGCCCGAGAGCGTGACCGAAGCGATCTACCGCAACACGCAGAGCATCACGCGCTACCTCACGGTCGACACGCCCGACATCGCACTTGACCGCCTGGGGGCGACCACGGTGGCGGGCATGCCCGTCGAGGTCTTCGACCCGGTGGTCGACCACGCCGACCTGCTGGCCACGCTGTTCGACTTCAAGGCCATCGGCCAGCTGCTGACCCGGCCCGGCTTCTCGATGCGCTTCGACGCGATGCACGCGGTGAATGGTCCCTACGCCAAAGCAGTGCTGGTCGGCCGCCTGGGCGCGCCCGCCGCGAGCGTGATGAACGGCGTGCCGCTGCCCGACTTCGGCGGGGGTCACCCGGACCCGAACCCGACCTATGCCGAGGAGCTCATCGCTGCGATGTTCAGCGCTGATGCACCCGACTTCGGCGCCGCCAGCGACGGCGACGGCGACCGCAACATGATCGTCGGCCGCCGCTTCATCGTGACCCCGAGCGACAGCCTGGCGGTGCTGGCCGCCAACGCACACCTCGTGCCCGGCTATGCAGGCGGCCTGAAGGGCGTGGCGCGTTCGATGCCCACCAGCGGCGCGGTGGACCGCGTCGCCGAGGCGCTGGGCATTGCCTGCTACGAAACGCCAACCGGCTGGAAGTTCTTCGGCAACCTGCTCGACGCCGGCAAGGTGACCCTGTGCGGGGAAGAGAGCGCTGGCACCGGTTCGGACCACGTGCGCGAGAAGGACGGCCTCTGGGCGGTGCTGTTCTGGCTCAACATCCTGGCCGTGCGCGGCGAATCGGTCGAAGCCATCGTGCGCGATCACTGGAAGCGTTTCGGCCGCAACTACTACTCGCGCCACGACTACGAAGGTGTGGACAGCGCCGCCGCGCAAGCCTTGATGGTGCACCTGCGCGCATCGCTGGCCACGCTGGTCGGCCAGCGCTTCGGCGATTCGACCGTCGCCAGCGCCGACGACTTTGCCTACACCGACCCGATCGACGGCTCGGTCAGCACCGCGCAAGGCATCCGCGTCGGCTTTGCCGACGGCTCGCGCATCGTGTTCCGCCTGTCAGGCACCGGCACCGAAGGCGCGACCTTGCGCGTCTACCTGGAGCGCTTCGAGCCCGATGCGGCCAAACACGCGATCGACACGCAGGTGGCGCTGGGCGGGCTGATCGCCATCGCCGACCAGCTCGCCGGGATCGTGCAGCGCACCGGGCGCACGCAGCCGACGGTGATCACCTGAGGCATCGAGGCGCCGTGCCAATGAAAAGGGGCCGCTGATGCGGCCCCTGGCACGTCTGGCGAGGGCTCGTGCCCTCGTCATCGCCCGCGTCAGCTCGAGTTGTCAGTTCGCGCGAAGAATCGACGCCTCGTCTTTTGCTTCGCGGCGGTGCAGGATCAGCAATCCGGACTCGCTGGACTTGGTGTTTGGCACCGTCGCCTGCGAAATGGCGAGCTTGCCGCCCTTCTTCGACCCGACGAAACCGTACGGCCCATCGACCGGGTTGAAGCGCGCCGCGCCCGGTGTGAACAGCATGTTCTCGATCGAATCGGTCACGGCGCCAACGAAGTAGTTGTCGAACGCATAGACAGAGAACTTGATCGTCGCACCCGGCGCAACGCGGACGGCCCCCGCGGGTACCGACACCGCGGCAGAGCCGGCGTACATCGGCACGGTGAAGATCATGTTGGCCGAGTTCAGATCAGCGTCGCCGAAGAAGTAAGCGGTCGCCGGGCCCGCCAGGGAGCCGTCCGGATTGAGCTTGCCGACGAACACCACGTTCTGGCCGGTGAGCGCAAAACCACCACTCTCCGAGTTGAAGACAATGTAGTCGTCCACGCCGTCGCCGTTCGTGTCGATGTAGATGTCGAACTCGGCTGGGTAGTTGGGGTGCGACCGGCGGCCGTGGGTGTTGATTGCGAACTCGAGGTAGTCGGCCCCGAACACCGCCGCCGGCAGATGCCGCACACCCACCGCACGCAGGTCGATCACTGCAAAGTTGTCGCCCGGCTTGGGCAACTCGCTGCGCGGCAGCTTCGGGCTCGTGCCGGTCAGCGAGAACAGGTCGAACATGCCGTCTTCATGGCCCACGTTGTTCACGTAGATCGACAGATTGGCCCCACGCTTGGTCAGCCATTGCACCTCGGTGTTGGCTGCGCGACGGGGCAGCACGTGCCAGGGAACCGTCAGCTTGTCTGCACCGGCGGTCAGCGTGATGTAGCCGTCGTACTCCGGCCCGTTGAACACGGCGCCGTTGCCGCTGATGTCGGGGCCGAATTCAGGCCAGTTCGGCAGTTTGTCGGGGTCGATCAGCAGGCGCACATCCACGTCCTTGTAGCCATGGGCCGGCACCACGACCTGTGAGTTCAACACCAGCTTGACCGCACCACTGGCCTCGTCGGCCGCGTAGCGGAAGCTCGGGGTGATCGTGAAGG
Organism: Methylibium sp.; assembly: GCA_031382215.1. GTDB lineage: Bacteria > Pseudomonadota > Gammaproteobacteria > Burkholderiales > Burkholderiaceae_C > LGRD01. The sequence goes on along the minus strand of JANMYQ010000262.1, from coordinate 57,807 downwards.
TCTTGGAAGAGCCCGACAGGTTCTCGACCCGCAGCCGCTGGTCGAAGGTGGTGATCGCGCGATCGACCTCCAGCGCACCGAAGGACAGCGAGGCCGACTTCTGTGCCTGGTTCCAGGCCAGCGCGTTCAGAGCGATCGCCTTGTTCACACGCACCTCACCCGCGCCGATGCGCGTGATCGGTGCGAGTTGCTTGGGATTGGCGGTCCCGCTGGTGAAGACTTCTGTCTCCGCGCTGTTCATCAGCATGGCCTTGATGCGGTCGGGCGAGCGGTTCGGGAAGGCCTCGACCAGCAACGCCGCAGCGCCTGCCACCATCGGCGCGGCGCCGGACGTGCCGCCAAAGACGGTCTGGCCGTCGCCGGTGCCAGCCTCAGCCGAAAGTGACGCGCCGGGGGCGCCGATCTCGGGCTTGATGTGCTGCGTGCTGTAAGCCGGCCCGCGCGACGAGCTGGCCACCATGCTGCCCACCAGAGGTGAGGCCACGGCCGGATCGACGCTGACGTTGACCGGGCCCGCGATGTTGGCCTTGATGCGAACGCCATCGGCTTGCGTAATGACCAGCGTCTGGGCCGGCGTGAACGGCTCGGGGCCGCCGAAGCTGAAGGTCGGCGGGTCGCCGCCGGCATTGTTGGCCACCAGCACCCCGGCGGCACCGGCCGTGGCCGCGTTGTGCACCTTGATGCTCACGGCACAGGTGCCGCGGTCGATCAGAACCACCTTGCCCGCCAGCGAGCCGGCTGCCAGTGCCGTGCAGGCCAGGTTGTCGGTGGCGCCGGCAGTCGAACTGGCCAGCACCACGTTGCCCGAGAAGCCGCTGGTGATCGGCCCGAAATCGACCGTGGCGGTGTTGGCGATGACACCCTTGATCGCTTCCGGTGAATTGACCGTCAGCGCAATCGCCTTCGCGCTGGGCACCTGCGTCTGAGCCACGCTGATCACGCCCACGCCGGTGGACGGCGAGCCGGTGATGTAGGGCCGGTCGGCCGAGTTGCCGGCCGAGACCACCACCACGACACCGAGCTTGACGGCGTTGGTCGCCGCCAGCTGCAGGTCGTCTTCGATCTGGCCGTAGCTCGAACCGAGCGACATGTTGATCACATCGACGGCGTCGCTGGGGTCGCCATCGCCGTTCGGGTCGATGGCAAAGTCCATGCCTTTCACCAGTGCGATGCCGTTGCACGACGACGAGACCGCGCTGCAGACCTTGATGGCCACCAGCTTGGCGCCAGGCGCCACGCCGCGGTGGGTAGCGCCGTCGTTGCCGGCAATGATGTCGGCCACGTGGGTGCCGTGGCCTTCGAAGTCGATCGGGTCCGGGTCTTCGGTGCGAGTGCCGAACTCTGCACCGGCTGCGATGCCCCAGGTTTCGCCGACGAAATCAAATCCGTCGACCACCTTGGCGGTCGGGAACAGACCGTCCAGCGTGGTGTTCTTGGGGTCGGCATTGCCGGCGCCATAGGCCGCCGCATAGGCCGCCGCAGAGCCCGCACCGCCGAGGTTCTTGTGCGTGTAGTCGATGCCCGAGTCGAGCACCGCAACCCTGACGCCGGCGCCGGTGCGCCCGCTGTCCTGCACCGCCTTGCCGCCGATGTAGGGCACGGTCTCGCTGAGGTCGAGCGCGTAGTGGATCACCGGGCGCACCTTCAGCACGCCGGAAAGTTTGGAGATTGCATCGAGCGACGAGGCGTCGACCCGCACGGCCACAGCGTTGTGGGCCACCTGAACGCGGCCCAGTTCCTCGGCGCCCATGCCGCTGAGCTGGCTCATCAGGTTGTCTTGCTGCACCCGCAGGGCGGCACGGTGGGCATTTGCTGCCGCCTTCTGTGCCTGCTCGGTCGCGCTCAGGATGCGCGCTTTGCCGTCGCTGGCCAGTGGCCGGGCCTGCATGTCCTGCCCCAGCGCCACCAACTGATTGGCGCGGTACGCCGCCACAGAATCATCGTTGAGCGAGACCCAGACGTCCGTCGGTCCCTTGGCGCGCGCCAGGCGCGCATCGAGCCTCGATTGCACAGCACCACCGGGCACGGCGAGGCGGTCTGCCACACTGGCCTTGCTGGTCGAAGCCAGCGGAGCGATGGAGTCGCTGGCGTCGGAAGGCGCAGAAGACCCCCCTCCGCAAGCCGCCAGCACGGCAAATGTGACCCCGGTAAGGGCATATCGGATAAGACGCTTCATGAGCAAGGGTTCCCCGAAGGTTGTAGTTGCCGCGCGTGCGGATGAGTCCAGCGCATTCGCCGGAGCAGCATGCTGCCCCGGCGCTTCACGAAGCGTCAAGCTGGCTTACGCCTAATTCCTGGAACTAGGGGGCTCGCGGCGAATGTGGCGAACGGTGCGCACGCCGCGCACGCCGGGGATGCGGCGCGCGGTCTCGATTGCTGCACCGGGCAGGCGCACCGCCAACGCATTGCGCACCTGTTGAACGCGCGCCTCTTCGGTCGCACCCAGCTCGCGCAAGCGAGCCATCACCGCATCCTGCTGCGCCAGGATGTTCGCGCGCAGGGCTGCCCGTTCGGCGCGCTGTTCGCGTGGCAGGCTGGCAAGCTCGGGCAGGTCCAGGTCGACCCAGACGGTGACCCAGCGTGCCGGGTCGGGGGTGGGTTCGGCGCTTGCATGCGAGGTGCCGGGCGGCCCCGGGGTTTGAGCGGATGCCACGGCTCCCCACCCCGCAGCCAGCAACACCAGGGCCCGTCGACGCTCAACGCGACCCATACATCATCTGCCGCGCCAGCGCCGACTTGACCGGCCCGAGCGCCTGCAGCGCGGCCAGTCCGAGCCCGCGCGCGGCGCCAGCGCCGGGCAGCTTCCAGGTGAAGCTGCGGGCCAGGAAGTCGGTGGCGGCGATCATGGCCCAGCGGTCCGGGGCGCGTTGCCATTCGAGCTTGCGCAGTACCGCCGTCACATCTGCGTTGCGGGCCAGCGAATGCACCAGTTCGTAGGCGTCGCGCAGGCCCAGGTTCAGGCCCTGGCCGGCCACCGGGTGCAGGGTCTGCGCGGCATTGCCGATGCGCACGGTGCGGCCGTCGGTCAGCGCGCGCTCGGCATTCAGCCCGAGCGCAAACTGCTTCAGCGGTGACACCGACGCGATGCGGCCGACAGCGGGGTGGAAGATGCTGCCCAGCACCGCCGCGCGCTGGGTGTCGTTCAATTCGCGGACCGGGTCGTCCAAGGTCGACACGCACCACACCAGCGCCGCGCGGCCGTCCTTCAGCGGCAGCAGCGCGGCCGGGCCGTGGCGCGTGAAGCGCTCGAACGCGACGCCGGGCGCGCGGGGCATTGCCGCATCGGTCTCGAACGTCACCTGGCCGACCCAGGCCGTCTGCTGGTAGTCATGTGTCACCGCCTTGCGCGCCTGGTCCGCGAACACACCGCCTTCGGCCACCACCGCCAAGTCGAAGGTTTCGGCAATGCCGGCGTCGACTTCGACGCCGCCGGCCAGGTTCTTCAGCGCGGCCACCGGCACGCCGAAGCGGCTCAGCAGGCGCTGCGGCTCGCGCTGCCGGGCCGCCACCCAAGCCTGCTGCAAGGGCGCGACGATGTGGCCGTAGCTCAGCACCGCACCCAGCATAGTCACGCGCTCGTCGAGTGCGCGGATGCGCACCTCGGGTTCGCCCAGCCACGCGCCCAGCAGCGCGCCGACCGAGGGCGGCTGTTGCGACACGTGCACTTCGAGGATCGGCTGCGCCAAGTCAGCGCGCCAAGCGCCCAGACGCTGCAGCAACTGCACGCTGCCCAGCGACAGGGCGAGCGTGCGCGGGTCGCCCGAGACATCCTTGTCTTCCGGGCGCGCATCGAACAGCGTGATGCGCGCATCGGGCAGCGCCTTGGCGGCCAGCAGCGCCAGCGCCAGGCCGACCGGGCCGGCGCCGACGATGGCCAGCGACAGCGGGTTTTGCAAGGTGTTCATTAGGGCTGAAGTGGGAGCTCGGGTATGCGGACGATATTAGTGCGGTAAGCCACACCCGCGCACACCCGCGCCACATCCGCGCCGCTTTGCGCGCCGCCGAGTCCCCACTATGATGCCCGCACATTCATTGGGGAGATTGGCCATGGCGCTGATGGATTTCATCAAGAAGCAGTTCATCGACATCATCGAATGGACCGAGTCCGGCGACGGCGTGCTGGCCTGGCGCTTCCCGATGGCGGACCGCGAAATCCAGAACTGCGCCTCGCTGACGGTGCGCGAATCGCAGATGGCGGTGTTCGTCAACGAAGGCAAGGTGGCCGACGTGTTCGGCCCCGGCCGCTACAAGCTGAGCACCGCCACATTGCCGGTGCTGACCTATCTGCAGAACTGGGACAAGCTGTTCCAGAGCCCGTTCAAGAGCGACGTGTATTTCTTCAGCACGCGCCAGCAGGTTGACCAGCGCTGGGGCACCACGCAGCCGGTGACGATCCGCGACAAGGACTTCGGCGCGGTGCGGCTGCGCGGCTTCGGCAACTACAGCTACCGGCTGGCCGACCCGAAGTTGTTCCACACCGAGATCTCGGGCACGCGCGACACCTACACCGCGGCCGAACTCGACGGCCAGTTGCATGGGCTGATGCTGCAGCACATCTCCGACGCGGTCGCCTCCAGCGGCGTGGCCTTCCTCGACCTGGCGGCCAACCAGGTGGAATTTGCCAAGGCACTGCAAGCGGCCACCGCGCCATCGTTCGCGGCGATCGGCCTCAAGCTCGAAGGCGTGACGCTCCAGAACGTGTCGCTGCCCGAAGAGCTGCAGAAGATCCTCGACCAGAAGATCGGCATGGGCATGGTCGGCGGCGACATGGGCAAGTTCATGCAATACCAGACCGCGCAAGCGATCCCGAAGTTCGCCGAAGGCGCGGGCGGCGGCGGTGGCGGGGTCGTCGGCGACGCGATGGGCCTGGGGGCCGGCGTGGCGCTTGGGCAGGTGATGGCGCAGCAATTGCAGCACGGGCTGCAGGGCGCTGGGCAGCCGGCGGCGGCCGCCGCTGCGGCGCCGGTCGGCGTGAAGCCCGAAGACGTGATGGCCACGCTCGAGAAGCTCGGCGAGCTCAAGACCAAGGGCATCCTGACGCAGGAAGAGTTCGACACCAAGAAGGCGGAGCTGCTGAAGAAGCTGGTCTAGCGCGGCGCCCCTTCCAGCCGTTCCTTGGCCACGTCGCCACCCCCACCAGGCGCCCAGCGCGCCTACCGCGCGGCGTGCCCCAATTGCGGCGCGCCGGTTGACTTTGCCTCTGCCGCGTCGGCCTTCGCCGTCTGCGGTTTTTGCCGCAGCAGCGTCGTGCGCGAGGGCGACGCGCTGCGCAGAATAGGCCAAAGCGCCGAGCTGTTCGACGACCACTCGCCGCTGCAACTCGGCGCGGCCGGCAAGTCGCAAGGCTCGGCCTTCACCTTGGTCGGCCGGCTGCAGTACCGCTACAAGGACGGCACCTGGAACGAGTGGCATGCGCTGTTCGACACCGGCCGCAGCGCTTGGCTGAGCGAAGACAACGGCCGCTACGTGCTCTCCTTCGGCGTGCCGCTGGACGGCGCGGCGCCAGCGGCTGAAGTGCTCCGAGCCGGCGCGCAGCAGATGATCAACGGCCAGGCCTGGAGCGTCGGCTCGGTCTCGGTCGCCAAGCTGATCGCCGCGCAGGGCGAACTGCCCGACAAGCCGAACCTGGAGCGTGGTTTTGTCGTCGCCGATTTGCGCAGTACGCGCGACGAAGTCGGCACACTCGACTACAGCGACCCCGCGCACACGCGCTGGTCGGTCGGCCGTTCGGTGGGCTTGAGCGAACTGGCGATGACGGGCCTGGCCGAGGTGGCAGAGAAGACGCTCAGCGCACGCGGCGTCGAGTGCCCGAGCTGCGGCACCGCGCTGGAAGTGAAGCTTGCGAGCACGCAGTCGATCGTGTGCCACCAGTGCCGTGCGGTGGTCGATGTGTCGCAGGGCGTTGGCGCCGACCTGCAGCACTACCAGCAGCAGAGCAACTTTGAGGAGCCGCAGATCCCGCTCGGCAGCGTCGGCACGCTCGCGTTGGGGGGTCAATTCGGCGGCAAGGGCGCGCTGCCCTGGCAGGTGGTCGGTTACGCCGAACGCTGCGAGGTGCCCGAGAGCGCAGACGACGAGCAGGAGTTCTGGCGCGAGTACCTGCTGTACCACCGCAGCGAGGGATTCGCCTTCCTCGTCGATGCCAACGACGGCTGGAGCTGGACGGCGCCGATCACCGGCGTGCCCGACCAGGCTGGCGACACGGTGCGCTACCAGGGCACGCCGTTCCGCAAGCTCTACAGCTACACCGGCAAGGTGGTCTACGTGCTGGGCGAGTTCTACTGGCGCCTGGAGCGCGACCAGACCACCTTCAACACCGACTACGTTGGCAGCGGCGGCCTGGCTAATACACGGCTGAACCGCGAGCAGACGGGCTCTGGCGATTCGGCCGAGGTCGTCTGGTCGGCCGGTGAAACCTTATCGGCCGACGCGGTGGCCAAGGCCTTCAAGCTCGCACCCGACAAGAGCGCGGCCCTGCAACGCGACGCGCTGCCCACGTCGAACCGGCCCGCGGCGACTTTCGTCAAGGTCGTGGTCGTGCTGCTGCTCGTGATGATGCTGCTGGCCGTCGTGCGCTGCGACGGCGGCAGCGACAACTGCGACAGCCTGCGCGCCACCTACGGCGACGCCTCGCAGGAGTACCGCAATTGCCTCAACAGCAACAGCAACCGCAGCCGCACCAGCGGCGGCTCCTTCGGCGGCTTCTCGACCGGCGGGGGACACAAGTGAGCCGCGCCCTACCATTCACATCACACTGCAGGAGGTTCTCATGATGGGACTCGATTGGCTCAAACCGGCCGTCTTCTTCGGCTCCATGCTGTACGCACTGCTCGGCGTGGTGGTGTTCTGGATCTGCTTCGTCATCGTCGACAAGCTCACGCCCTACGACCTGTGGGCCGAGATCATCGAGAAAAAGAATGTCGCGCTGGCGATCGTGGTGGGCTCGATGTGCATCGCGATCGGGTTGATCGTGTCGGCGGCGGTGCATGGGTGATATGGGAAATATGGGTATAGGGGTGTTACGATATGGGCACCCATATCGGAGGTCTCGATGAAGACGACACTGGAGATTGCCGACCCCTTGCTCGACCAGGCACGCAAAATCGCCGCACGCGACGGCGAGACCTTGCGCTCGCTCGTCGAGCAGGGCCTGCGCAAGGTGGTGGCCGAGCGCAGCGCCAAGGGCAAGCCGTTCAAGCTGCGGGATGAGAGCGTCGGAAAGCCTGGCGATCCATTCCCCTACGAGACCCTGTCATGGGAAGAAAAGCGCGCGCTGATGTACGAAGGCCGCGGCGAGTGATTGCGGTCGACACGAACCTGCTGGTCTACGCGCATCGGCGCGAATCGCCCTTTCACGACCTGGCACAGCGTGCGATTGCCTCGCTCGCTGCGTCAGGTTCGGCATGGGCGATTCCGTGGCCCTGCGTGCACGAGTTCCTTGGTGTCGTGACCAACGCGAGGGCCGTCAAACCGCCTTCGACGCTGGGCGAGGCCTCCGTACAGATCTCGGCTTGGCTGGCTTCGCCTTCTTTGGTCATGCTGCACGAGGGTGTTGACCACTGGGCATCGATGCACCGCCTGCTGGACGCAGGCAAGGTGATCGGCGGCATGGTCCACGACGCCCGCATCGCCGCCATCTGCCTTGACAACGGCGTGCGCGAACTCTGGTCCGCCGACCGAGACTTCAACCGCTTCCCGAGCCTGACGGTGCGCAACCCGCTCATCGATTGAGCCGGTCAGACATGGCGGCCACCTCTGACGGCGCGCCGACTCCGACCCCGCGCGCCAGTCCCGCCGAAGTCGCACTGCTCGCTTCGGTCTTCGTCGTCGCCGCCTGCGGGCTGCTCTACGAACTGGCCGCCGGGGCGCTGGCGAGTTACCTGCTGGGCGACTCGGTGCTGCAGTTCTCCACCATCATCGGCGCTTACTTGTTCGCGATGGGCGTGGGCTCGTACCTGTCGCGCTTCTTCGAGCGCCAGCTGATCGCGCACTTCCTGCGCATCGAGCTGCTGGTCGGGCTGGTCGGCGGGTTGATGCCGGAGCGCTGTTCGCGCTGCACTCGGTCGCCCCGGGTTCGTTCCGCTTTGCGCTGTATGCGCTGGTGTTTCTGGTGGGCACCCTCGTGGGGCTGGAGATTCCGCTCGTCATGCGCATCCTGAAAGACCAGTTCCGCGAGCGCTACGCGCTGAAGGACCTGGTGTCGCAGGTGCTGACTTTCGACTACCTCGGCGCGCTGCTCGTGTCGGTGGCCTTCCCGCTGCTGCTGGTGCCGCAGCTGGGGCTGATCCGCACGGGCGTGTTCTTCGGGTTGTTGAACGCCGCCGTCGCGGTCTGGGCGCTGGTGCTGTTTCGCGGCCAGTTGCGCCGCGTCGCTGCCCATGCCGTGGCGTGCGCGATGACGGTGGCGGCGCTGCTGACCGCCTTCGCTTTCGCCGACCGCATCACCACCTGGGCCGAAGACCGCTTCTACGTCGACAACGTGGTCTACAGCGAAACCAGCCCGTACCAGCGCGTCGTGGTCACCTCCGGCAAGGCGGGCGTGCGGCTGTTCCTGAACGGCAACCTGCAGTTCCATTCGCGCGACGAGTACCGCTACCACGAGGCGCTGGTGCACCCGGCGATGGCGGCGCACGGGGCACCGAAACGCGTGCTGGTGCTGGGCGGCGGCGACGGCATGGCGGTGCGCGAGGTGCTCAAGCACCCGGCCGTCGAAGAAATCACCCTGGTCGAGCTCGACCCGCACATGACGCGGCTGTTCTCGAGCCAGCCGCTGCTGCGCCGGCTCAACGCCGACGCCTTGCTGTCACCGAAGCTGCGCATCGTCAACACCGACGCGTTTGCGTGGCTGGAGCAGACAGTCAGCAGCTTCGACGTGATCGTGGTCGACTTCCCCGACCCAACCAACTTCTCGATCGGCAAGCTCTACACATCAAGCTTCTACAAGCTGCTCGACCAGCATCTGAGCGCCGGCGGTTACGCGGCGGTGCAGACCACTTCGCCGCTGATCGCGCGCAAGAGCTTCTGGACCGTGGTGACGACGATCGAGTCGGTCGGCCTGACCGTCACGCCCTACCACGCGCATGTGCCGAGCTTCGGCGAATGGGGCTTCGTGCTCGCCGGCCGGCGGCCGTACCGCACGCCGGTCGAGTTGCCGCCGGGCCTGCGCTTCCTGAGCCTGGCCGGCCTGCCCGCGCTGTTCCAGTTTCCGCACGACATGGCACGTGTGCCTGCCGAGGTCAACCGCCTGTCCAACCAGGTGCTGGTGCAGACCTACGAACAGGAGTGGGGCAAGGTGCACGAATGAACCCGCCGGGACGACGCACCTGTTCATGCTCTCGCTCGGCGCACGCCGTGTGCAGGGTGCCGTCATGGGCCTGACCCGCCGCACCGTGTTGGCCGCCGCGGCCGGCGCGCCGTGGGCCGGCTGCACACGCAGCGAAGCGCCGCGCTACGGTGGCGGCTGGGTCGGAGCGTCGCACGAGCGCGGCCACCGCGTGCGCGACGCCAAGTCGGGCCGCACGCCGGAGCCGGCAACGCAGCGCCGCGCCGGTGTGCTGGTTGTCGGCGCCGGCATCGCCGGGCTCACGGCAGCGCGCGCGCTGACGCAGGCGGGCATTGACGACGTGCAGGTCTTCGATCTCGAAGACACGGCCGGCGGCAACAGCCGCGGCCACACGATGGGCGGTTTGGCCTGCCCGCTGGGCGCGCACTACCTGCCGCTGCCGGCCGAGCACGACGAAGACCTGATCGCGCTGCTCGAGGCCTTCGGCCTGCGCAGCACGCAAAGCGGCCGGCCGGTCTACGACGAGCGCAACCTGTGCCACAGCCCGCAGGAGCGCCTGTTCATCGACGGCCACTGGCACGAAGGCCTGCTGCCGCCGGTCGAGGCACTGCCGGCCGCGCAGCGTGACGCCACGCTGGCGCAATACCGCCAGTTCAGCGCTGCGGTGGCCCAGGCCGGCCGCGGCGGCGCGTTCAGCGTGCCGACGGCGTTATCGACATGGAGCGACTCGCTCGCCCGGCTCGACGCGCAGACCTTCTCGCAATGGCTCGACGGCCAGGGGCTGAACGCGCCCGCGCTGCGCTGGTACCTCGACTATTGCTGCCGCGACGATTTCGGCGCCGGCCCGGCGCAGGTGTCGGCCTGGGCCGGGTTGCACTACTTTGCGAGCCGGCACGGTTTTCATGCGCCCGGCAACGACGACGCGTCGGCGCAAGACAGCGGCGTGTTTACCTGGCCCGAAGGCAACGCGTGGCTGAGCCGGCGCCTGGCCGCGCCGCTGCAGCAGCGCTTGCACACCGGTAGCGTTGTGCTGGGCGTCAACGAGGGCCGCAACGAGGTCAGCGTGGACGTCTGGGACGTGGCTGCGCAGCGAGCCGAACGCTGGACCGCAGCACAGCTGGTGCTGGCCGTTCCGCTGTTCATCTCGGCGCGGTTGCTCGCGGCGCCACCGGAAGCGCTGACGCAAACCGTCGGCCGCATGCGCCACGCCCCCTGGCTGGTGGCCAACCTGCTGCTGGACCAGGCGCTGACCGACCGCGGCGGTGCGGCACCAGCGTGGGACAACGTCGTCTACGCGCCCCCGTCCTTGCCAGCGCCCGACACCCCACCCGGTCCAGCACCAGCGCGCTTCGCGCTCGGCTACGTCGACGCGATGCACCAGAGCACTCGCCCGCACCCCGGCCCGACCGTGCTCAGCGTCTACTGGGCACTGGGCGGCGACTCCGCGCAACAGTTGCAGGCGCAGCGCGCGCGCCTGCTGAACGAGCCGTGGTCGGCCTGGGCGCAGGCGGTGTTGCAGGATCTTGCGCTGGCCCACCCCGACCTTGCATCCAAAGTCACGCAGGTGGACCTGATGCGCTACGGCCACGCGATGAGCGTGCCGCTGCCCGGCTTGCGCGGCAGCGCGGCGTTGAACGCGCTGGCCCACACCACCGGCCGCGTGCACTTTGCGCACGCCGACCTGGCGGGTTATTCGGTGTTCGAGGAGGCCTGCTTCCACGGCCACGCCGCGGCCCGGCGCGTGCTGCATGCAGACAGGGTCACCCCTGCATCAGCCGCTCGATCTCGCTCGCATCCGTCGGCACCCCGCGGCTGATCAGCTCGCAGCCGGTGGCGGTGATCACCGCGTCGTCTTCGATGCGCATCCCCAAGTTCCAGAAGCGCTCCGGCACGCCCTCAGCCGGCCGCACGTACAGGCCCGGCTCGATCGTCACCACCATGCCGGGCTGCAGCAGGCGCGAGGGCTTCTTGACCACCCTGCCGCCCAAGCCGTCGGGCTGTTCGACCGGTGCTTCGTCGGCCGAGAGGTAGTCGCCCACGTCGTGCACGTCGCGCCCGAGCCAGTGGCCGGTGCCGTGCATGTAGAAGCGGCGGTAGGCGGCCGAGTGGATGACGGCATCGACGTCGCCCACCACGTTGCGGTCGAGCAGCCCGGTATCGAGCATGCCCTGCGCGAGCACGCGCACCGCAGCGTCGTGCGCGTCGAGCCGGCGCGCGCCGGGGTGGGTGGCGGCAATCGCGGCTTCTTGCGCGGCTTGCACGATGGCGTAGAGCTCGCGTTGCGCGGGCGTGAAGCGGCCGTCGGCAGGGAAGGTGCGCGTCACGTCGCTGGCGTAACCGTCGAGCTCGCAGCCGGCGTCGATCAGGCACAGCTCGCCGGCCCGCAACTCGGTGCTTCCGGCGGCGTAGTGCAGCACGCAGGCGTTGGCGCCGGCAGCCACGATGGAGGTGTAGGCCGGGCCTTGCGCGCCGTGGCGGCGGAACTCGTGCAGCAGCTCGGCTTCGATTTCGTACTCGCGCACCGCGGCCTGCGGCTCGGCGCGAAAACGCTCAGCGCAGTAGCGCATGGCGCGCGCGTGCGCACCGGCCGAGATCTGCGCGGCACGGCGCATCAGCGAAATTTCGGTGCTGTCTTTCACCAGCCGCATCTCGGCCAGGAGCGGGCCCAGGTCGTGCTGGCTTTGCGGGCAGGTCACGCCGCTGCGCTCACGCTGGCGCAGCGCGGCGAGCCAGCGGTCTACCTGCGCTTGCAGGTCGGGGTGCACGCCGAACGGGAACCACACGGCGGGCTGGTTCGCCAAGCGCTCGATCGCCGTTCTGTCGAGCTGCTCCACGTCGAACGCATCATCGACACCAAGCACCGCGGGCGCGGCTTCGGGGCCGAGGCGCCGGCCGTCCCAGATTTCGCGCTCGGGGTGGCGCTCGCGGCACAACAGCGTGCTGTGGCCGTTCGCGTCGAGCAGCAGCCAGGCCTGCGGTTCATCGAAGCCGGTCAGGTAGTGGAAGTGGCTGTCGTGCCGGTACGGGTGGTCGCTGTCGCCGTTGCGCTGGCGTTCGGGGGCGGTAGGCACGACCGCCACGCCACCGCCGGCTTCGGCGATGCTGCGCGCGAGCCGCATGCGGCGCTGGGTGTGGACGGACTGTTCGCGAGCGACGTTCATCGAGCCCCTATTTGTTCCGCGGCGCTGCCTTGGGCAGGTCGGGGGCGAGGGCGCCTTGCCGCAGTCGTTTCAGTTCGCGCACCATCTCGGCGTCGCGGCCGGGCACTTGTGCGGCGGCGGCGCGCGCAGCGGCGCTGCCCTGGTCTTCGGCCTGCTTCAGCGACTGCCCCTCGCCGCGGATCAGCTGGCGCGCGCGCAGGTGGTTGGCCATGGCTTCCACGTCGTCCAGGCCGGTATAGGCGTCGGTCCAGGGCAGATCGACGGCTTCGTTCTCGGCCAGGCGCACATCGAGCCTGACCAGCCGGTTATGGCGGCCGTGGCGGAACGTGAAGCCGCCTGCGTCGTCGTCTTCTTCGACCGACAGTTCGCGGATGTTCTCGATCGCCACCTGCTTCACCTCGCCGCGCAGCCCGCGCTGGGCCCACAGGAAGTTGGCACTGGCCGAGACGCGTTCCCAGACCCACAGATCGAGCGCCACCGCCGCGCCCACCAGCAGCAGGCCGCCGGTCCACAACCAGCCACCGCCCCATTGAAGCGCACACCAGAACAGCACGCCGGCACACAGCGCGAGCGCAATGATCTCCAGCATTTCAGGGTGGGCGGTGTGGTAGGTGCGCCTCTCGTAGCGGTAGGCCTCGGCCTCGCCGGTGGCCAGCGGCGAGGCGGCCCAGGCCACGGCCTTGGCGGTGCGCGACACGAACCAGTGCATGCCCAGGGCCAAGCCCAACATGAACGGCAGGGTCAACAGAAGACTGATGGCTTTCACGACTCGCACGATAGCCAAGCCGTGCCGCGAAGGAAAGGGCCTGGGCATCAACTCGTCCGCATTTTTGCGCGGATGGCACATGCCGACGGCCAGCCGGTAGCAGGGTTCTCGATAACATGCCTTGTTCGCGGCCAGGCTTGCGGGCAGAAGGGAACACGATGACGACACACGCGCACGACCTGAGCGCCTGGCGCCACAGTCACCAGTTCGACGCTGGCAACCGCGCCGGTGAGGCCCGCACGCGCTGGGTGCTGACGCTGACCCTGGTGACGATGGTGGCCGAGATCGTGGCCGGCTGGTGGACCGGCTCGATGGCCTTGCTGGCCGACGGCTGGCACATGGGCACGCACGCGCTGGCGCTCGGCGTGGCGGCCGTGGCTTACGGGCTGGCGCGGCGCCACGCTTCGGACATGCGGTATGCGTTCGGCACCTGGAAGATCGAGGTGCTGGGCAGTTTTGCGAGCGCGCTGGTGCTCGGGCTGGTGGCGGTGGGCATCTTGTTCGAGTCGGCCTTGCGCTTGTGGAAGGCCGAGCCCTTGTCGGCGCAGACGGCGCTGGTGGTCGCCGTGATCGGCCTGGTGGTGAACCTGATCTCGGCGTGGATGCTGCATGGCGCGCAGCATGGTGAGCCGGCGGGGGACGGCCCGCAACCAGGGCATGACCACGGGCACGCGCATGGCCACTCGCATTCACACGGCCACGCGCACGCGCCAGGAAAAGACCTGAACCTGAGCGCCGCCTACGCCCATGTGCTGGCCGACGCCTTGACCTCGGTGCTGGCCATCGCCGCACTGGCGGCGGCGCTGTGGCTGGGCTGGTGGTGGCTCGACCCGCTGGTGGGTGTGCTGGGCGCGGGGGTGATCGGCGTGTGGTCGGTCGGGCTGATGCGCGAGTCGGCCACCGTGCTGCTGGACCGCGAGATGGACCACCCGCTGACGCAGGCCATCCGCGCCGCGCTCGAATCCGACGGCGACGCCAAGGTCGCCGACCTGCACGTCTGGCGCGTCGGGCGCGACAAGTTCGCCGCGATCGCCTGCGTGGTGGCCGACGCGCCGCTGGCGCCGGCCGAGTACCGCGCGCGCCTGGCGCGGCACGATCAACTGGTGCATGTGTCGCTCGAGGTGAACCGGTGTCCGCACGCGGGCGACAGGCCCGCTTGAAAGCCCCCGGCGACGCACCCGCGGCCTGACGGCGCCCGATCAACCCGCCTGCAGTGCCGCCAGCCGTTCGGGCGTTCCGACGTCGGCCCACGGGCCCGCGTACGCCGTGGCGCCAAGCCGGCCCTGGGCCATGGCGGCGTCGAGGTAGGGCCTCAACCGGGCCTTGGCGCCAGGAGGGAGGGTCGGCATCAACTCGTGCACGAAGGCGGCACGAAACAAGCCGATGCCGCTCCATGTGAAGCGCTCGCCTTCGGCGCCGGGCACCGCCAGCCCGGCGGCCATGCCGAAGTCGCCGAGCGGGTGCTGTGGCGGGTTCGGCACCATCCACAGCCGCGCGAGTTCGTGGCTGCGCTGGAAGGCTTCGACAGCGCGCGGATCGAATTCGAACTCCGGCGCGAACACGTCGGCCGCGACGTACCAGAAGCAGGCGCTGAGCTCGCTGTCGCTTTCGGTGTCGCCTTCGCTGTCGGTATCGCTTTCGGTGTCATTGGCGTGCATTCCGCCGGTCAACAGCGGCTGCGCCTTCTTCAGCCCACCGGCAGTCTCCAGCGCGCCGCCGTGATCGCGGCCTTCCATTGAATAGGCGATCTGCAGGCCGAAGCGCGAACCGTCACCGAGCGCGTCGACGATCTGCTCTTCCAGCCACGCGGTGTTGATCACCACCTGTCGCACGCCACCGCGTGCCAGCGCTTCGAGGTGCCATTCGATCAGCGCCTTGCCGCGCACTTTCAACAGCGGTTTGGGGCAGTGGTCGGTCAGCGGCCGCATGCGTTCGCCGCGGCCAGCGGCCAGCACGATGGCCTTCATTCAAAGGGCGCCGGCGGCAGCCCACGCTGCAACGCCTGGCGCTGAATCTGCACCGGCTCGAAGGCCGCGATCAGCCGGTCCATCAACATCTGGGCGCGCGCCGAGTTGTCGGTGCCGAGGTTGCACACATAGACATCGAGCGTCACGGCCGACATTTCCGGCCAGGTGTGCACCGCCAGGTGCGACTCGGCCAGCAGCACCACACCGGTGATGCCCACCGGAGCATTCGCATCGGCGCCGGGCGCAGCGGCAAACCGATGGAACAGCTCGCCCACCGGCTCCAGCCCCGCAGCGCGCACGGCCACCAGGCACAGCGTGCGCAGCGCGCCGGTGTCGGTCAGCAGCGGCCGGTCGATGGGGCAGCCGTGCAGGTCGGCGGTGAGGTGCAGGCCTTGCATGATCCTGCCGATTATCCGGGCGCATCCCGGCGAATTCGGGCGTGGTCGGGCACGGCCGGGCCGCAATCGGCCCCTAAAATGCGCGGTCTCCGCTGCCCCGCCTCCCAAACGCCACCGGGTCCCGCATGTCCGCCACCGCTCCCACCTCCCTCGCCCAAACGGGCCAGCCCGCGTTGATGGCGAATGCCATTCGTGCGCTGGCAATGGACGCTGTGCAACAAGCCAACTCCGGCCACCCGGGCGCGCCAATGGGCATGGCCGAGATCGCCGTGGCGCTGTGGGGCCGCCACCTGCGCCACAACCCCGCCAACCCGCTGTGGGCCGACCGCGACCGCTTCGTGCTGTCCAACGGCCACGGCTCGATGCTGCTTTACGCGCTGCTCCACCTGACCGGCTATGACCTGCCCATGAGCGAGCTGCGCAACTTCCGCCAGTTGCACAGCAAGACGCCGGGCCACCCCGAGCACGGCCTGACGCCGGGGGTCGAAACGACGACCGGTCCGCTCGGCCAGGGCATCAGCAACGCGGTGGGCATGGCGCTGGCCGAAAAGCTGCTCGCCAAAGAATTCAATCGTACGGATGGGAATACGCGGCATTTGGTGGTGGACCACCACACCTACGTTTTCCTCGGCGACGGCTGCCTGATGGAAGGCATCAGCCACGAGGCCTGCGCACTGGCCGGCGCGTGGCGCCTGAACAAGCTGATCGCGCTGTACGACGACAACGGCATCTCGATCGACGGCAAGGTCGGCCCCTGGTTCATTGACGACACGCCCAAACGTTTTGAGGCCTATGGCTGGAACGTGATCGCGGCGGTGGACGGCCACGATGTGAATGCGGTCGATGCCGCCATCGCGCGCGCCAAGGGCGCCGACAAGCCCACGCTGATCTGCTGCAAGACCACCATCGGCAAAGGCTCGCCGAACCGCGCCGGCACCGCCAAGGCGCATGGCGAAGCGCTCGGGGCCGACGAGATCAAGCTCACCCGCGATGCGCTGGGCTGGCCGCACGAACCCTTCGTGATCCCCGAAGACGCCTACACCGGCTGGGACGCCAAGGCCCGCGGCACGGCGCGCGAAGCCGAGTGGGACGCTCAGTTCGCGCTCTACCAGGCGGCGTTCCCCGAACTCGCCGCCGAGTTCACGCGGCGCACGCGTGGCCAGTTGCCGGCGAACTGGGCCCAGACTGCCGTCGATGCCGCGGTCGCCGCCCACACAAAGGCCGAGACCGTGGCAAGCCGCAAGGCCAGTCAGATCGCGCTCGAAGCCTTCACCCAGGCGCTGCCAGAATTGCTGGGCGGCAGTGCCGACCTGACCGGCTCGAACCTCACCAACACCAGCAGCACCCCGGCGCTGCGGATGGAGGCCGATGGCAGTTCGAACGGTGGCCGCCACATCAACTACGGCGTGCGCGAGTTCGGCATGGCCGCGGTGATGAACGGCATCGCGCTGCACGGCGGCCTGGTTCCTTACGGCGGCACCTTCCTGACCTTCAGCGACTACAGCCGCAATGCCCTGCGCATGGCCGCGCTGATGAAGCTGCGCGTGATCCACGTGTTCACGCACGACAGCATCGGCCTGGGCGAAGACGGGCCGACGCACCAGAGCATCGAACACGCGGCGTCGCTGCGGCTGATTCCAGGCCTGGACGTCTGGCGCCCCTGCGACACCGCCGAGACCACAGTCGCGTGGGCCTGCGCGATCGAGAACAAGGCGAGGCCGAGCGCGCTGCTGCTGTCGCGCCAGAACCTGCCGTATGCGCCGAAGAGTGGGCTCGACGGCATCGCCAAGGGCGCGTACGTGCTGGCCGAACCCAGCGAGGTGGGGCTGAAGAAGAAGGCGCAGGCGGTGATCATCGCCACCGGTTCGGAGGTGCAACTGGCGTTGCATGCACAACAACAACTCGCGGCGATGGGTGTGGCGGTGCGTGTGGTGTCGATGCCTTCGACCAACGTGTTCGATCGCCAGAGCACCGCCTACAAGGCCAGTGTGTTGCCGGCGGGGCTGCCGCGCATTGCTGTCGAGATGGGCGTGACCGACGGCTGGTGGAAATACGGTTGTGCCGCAGTGATTGGCATAAATACCTACGGCGAGTCAGCCCCTGCGGGCATATTGCTCAAACACTTCGGATTCACGGCTGACAACCTTGCAGCCACGGTGCTAGAAGCCCTGCGGGGTTGAACCGGCCCCGTCCACAAATCCGAAGGAAACATTGCATGAAACTCGCTCTCACCCTCGCTCTGAGTTGCCTGGCCTTTGCCCCCCAGGCGCAGACCTTGACCGCCGCCAAGATCAGCCCGGCACAAATCAAACCCGGTGAAGCCGCCACCGTGACGGCCGACTTCGACGTGAGCTCGGGCGCGCTCAACTGCAACGTGCGCGTCAACTTCGGTGACGGGCAGTCGCAGAATGTCAAGATCAACCAGGCCAAGGACGTGCCCTTGGTCGTGCAGCACACCTACGCCAAGGCCGGCACCTACAACGTGGTGGTGGAGCCCAAGACCGCGATGCCGATGTTCAAGTGCAGCGGCAAGAACCAGGCCGCGGTCGTGAAGGTGGTGGCCCCGCCGGTGGTGGTGGCGGCGGCACCCGCACCCGCGATGACCGGCCCGAAGTGCCCCGACGGCTGGAAGATCAACCCCAAGAGCGTCAACAAGAAGACCGGCGCCTACAGTTGCAGCGCCAAGCTCAACACCCCCACGCCGGCCAGCAAACTGGCGTGCCCGAACGGCCTGGAGTATTTTGAAAGTTCCAAGAAGGGTCAGTTGGGCTGCAGAGCCTAGGCGTCGGCACTGTTCGACGGGCATGGTTTGCAGCATCGTGGCGCTGGACAGGCCGCGGTGTCCTCGATCCGATTTGAGTTCGTGTTTGTGTTCACTCGTTCAAGGAAAAAGAAATCATGACCGTGAAAATTGGCATCAACGGCTTCGGCCGCATCGGGCGCATGGTGTTCCGCGCAGCCGTGCAGAACTTCAAGGACGTCGAAATCGTCGGCATCAACGACCTGCTCGAGCCCGACTACCTGGCCTACATGCTGCAGTTCGACTCGGTGCACGGCCGCTTCAAGGGCGACATCGCGGTGGACGGCAATACGCTGGTCGTCAACGGCAAACGCATCCGGCTGACGGCCGTGAAAGACCCGGCCGAGCTGAAGTGGAACGAGGTCTGCGCCGAGGTGGTGATCGAATCGACCGGCCTGTTCCTGACCAAGGAAACGGCGCAGAAGCACATCACCGCCGGGGCCAAGAAAGTCATCATGTCGGCGCCCAGCAAGGACGACACGCCGATGTTCGTCTACGGTGTGAATGACAAGACCTACGCCGGCCAGGCCATCATCTCCAACGCCTCGTGCACCACCAACTGCCTGGCCCCGGTGGCCAAGGTGCTGAACGACTCGTTCGGCATCAAGCGCGGGCTGATGACCACGGTGCACGCTGCCACCGCCACGCAGAAGACGGTGGACAGCCCGAGCAACAAGGACTGGCGCGGCGGGCGCGGCATTCTCGAGAACATCATCCCGTCCAGCACCGGCGCGGCCAAGGCGGTCGGTGTGGTGATTCCCGAGCTGAACAAGAAGCTCACCGGCATGGCTTTCCGCGTGCCCACGTCCGACGTGTCGGTGGTCGACCTGACGGTCGAGCTGAAGACCGAAACCACGTACGAGGCGATCTGCGACGCGATGAAAGCCGCCGCCGCCGGCCCGATGAAGGGCGTGCTCGCCTACACCGACCAGAAGGTCGTCTCGACCGACTTCCGCGGCGAGAGCTGCACCTCGGTGTTCGACGCCGACGCCGGCATGGCGCTCGACGGCACCTTCGTCAAGGTCGTGGCCTGGTACGACAACGAGTGGGGTTATTCGAGCAAGGTGCTCGAGATGGCGCGGGTGATCGCAAAGTAGCGCAGCCGCTACGATAACGAGAAGGGCTCCACGAGGAGCCCTTTTACGTTTCAAAGTCCCATGTTGCCGAGGTAACACCTTATGTCCGGCAATAAGGCCTTTCGAAGCGCCGCCTACACTGGCCGGCATGCGCAATACCACGTTCGCCGCAGCGGCGATTTCGATGACCTGGCTGGCGGCTTGCGCGGCGCCGCTGCCAGCCGCCGCGCCCGCGGTGGCCTCGGCGGAACTGCGTGTGCTGGTCAAGCTGGCCGCCGCGACGGCCGACACCGATGCGATCGCCGCACAGGTGAGCGCCGCTGCCGGTACAAATGCGCGCTATCTGGCCGCCAGCAGCCCGCGGTGGCATGCGCTGGCGTTACGGTGTGCCGATGTTCAAAGCTGCGAGGCGGCGTTCCAGCGCCTCGGTGCGAACAAGGCCGCATTCGAAGTGGTGCAACGCGACGAACGCAAACGGATCGTCACCCCTTGAGCGGGGCGCGGCTCCAAGATCAACCCGGCTCCGAGCAGAAAGCGAACCGATGCGCACCCCACTGTTGACCCTTGCCCTGACGTGCGCGAGCCTGCTCGCGCCGCTGTCGCTGAACACCCATGCGCAGAGTGCGCCCGCAGCGACGGCCGCCGCGGCGGGCAACGCCCGCGTGATCGTCAAGGTCCGGGCCGATTCGTTGCTCGGGCGCATGCAGGCGCTGTCGGTGACCAACGCAATGACCGGCACCGCCGCCGGCACGACCGCGCAGCTCAGCGAGCGGGCCCACGCACTCGGCCAGCGCATGGGGCTGGCGCTGCGGGCCGGTGCGAGCGTGGCCGACCGCACGCAGGTGATGTTCGCCAGCGGCATGACGTCCGAACAATTGGCGCAGCGGCTGGCGGCCGAAAGCGACATCGAATATGCGGTGCCTGACCAGCGGCGGCATCTGCTGGTGGCACCGAACGATTCGTTCTATGCCACCCGGGCGGTGTCCGGCGGTGCCGGCGGCCCGGCAGCGGGCCAGTGGTACCTGCGCGCACCGGCCGGCGAGGTGAGGTCGTCGCTCGATGTCGAAACCGCCTGGAACCTGACGACTGGCAGCCCGAACATCGTGGTGGCGGTGCTGGACACCGGCATCCGCTTCGACCACCCTGATCTGAAGACGGTGGCCGCTGGCGGCAACCTGCTGGCCGGCTACGACATGGTGCTCGACACGGTTTACGCCGGTGACGGCAACGGGCGCGACGCCGACCCGTCGGACGAAGGCGACTGGGTGAGCCAGGCCGAGAAGACCGCCAACCCGACCGACTTCGGCGAATGCGACGTGAGCAACAGCTCCTGGCACGGCACGCAGACCGCCGGCCTGATCGGCGCACTCACCAACAACGGCGTCGGCATGGCCAGTGTCGGCCGCACGGTGCGGGTGTTGCCGGTGCGGGTGCTGGGCAAGTGCGGCGGCTTCGACTCCGACATCGTCGCCGGCATGCGCTGGGCCGCCGGCCTGAGCGTGCCCGGCGTGCCGGCCAACCCGAACCCGGCCAAGGTCATCAACATGAGCCTGGGCGGCGGCGGCGCCTGCAGTACGCTGTACCAGGACGCCGTGACGGCCATCAACGCCGCCGGCACCGTGATCGTCGCCTCGGCCGGCAACAGCTCCGGCCATGCGGTCAGCACGCCGGCCAATTGCTCGGGCGTGATCGCGGTCGCGGGCCTGCGCCACCTCGGCACCAAGGTTGGCTTCTCTGACCTCGGCTCGCAGATCAGCATCAGCGCACCGGGCGGTAATTGTGTGAACCTCAACGGCGCGTGCCTGTACCCGATTCTCACCACCACCAACACCGGCACCACCACGCCGGTGACCGGCGCCGCCGGTGCGACTTACTCCGATTCGTTCGACATCTCGGTCGGCACCAGTTTCTCCGCCCCGCTCGTGGCCGGAACGGCCGGGCTGATGCTGTCGGTCAACCCGTCTCTGACCCCTGCCCAGGTGCGCGACATGATGCGCGCCTCGGCGCGGGCGTTCCCCACCACCGGCGCTGAAGCGGCCACACCCCAGTGCGTGGCGCCGCAGCCGATCGGCCAGGCCCAGATCGACCAGGGCGAGTGTTACTGCACCACCGCCACCTGCGGCGCCGGCATGCTCGACGCCGGAGCGGCGGTCACGCAGGCCTCGGCGTCGATCACCACCGTGCAGGCCCGCATCAGCACCAGCCCCGCGGCCCCGCAGGCGGCGCAGGCCGTCACCCTGAGCGCCGCGCCGAGCACGGTGCCGGCAGGGCGCACCTTCGCCAGCTACCTCTGGGCGCTGACGAACGGCGGCGGCATCGTCACCGCGTTCACCAGTGCCACCAACGGCGCGACGGCAACGCTCACGCCCACGGCGGCGGGCAGCTTCACCGTGAGCCTGACGGTGACCGACAGCACCGGCGCGCAGTCCACCACCACCAGCACGGTCACCGTGGCGCCCGCCGGCGGGCCGTTGCAGGCCGGCATCGGCATCACGCCGGCCGCTCCGGAGGCAGGGCAGACGGTGACCTTCAGCGCCGCGACGACGACCGTGCCCACCGGGAACATCATCAGCAGCTACCAGTGGACGCTGGTCAGCGGCGGCGGCATCGTGAGCAACTTCGTCGGCTCGGTCACCGACTCCACGGCCGTGGTCAATACCAGTGGCGCGGGCAGCTTTGTCGTCAGCCTCAGCGTGGTCGACAACACCGGCGCCCGCTCGACAGCCGCCACCACCGTCACCGTGGTCGCGGCAGGCACCGGCTCGCCGCCGGAGAGTGGTGGCGGCGGCGGTGCTCTCGGCCTTGGCTGGCTGCTGTTGCTGGTCGCGGCCGTGCTGGCGCTCCTGGCAATGCGCTCCCCGGCGGGCCAGCGCCGACACACGTGAGGCGCCGTTTCGCGCTTCTGGTTGCGGCTGCGGCTGCGGCGGCGACCGCGGCGCTGAGCCTGGCGGCAGGGGCCACGCCCTTGCGCTCCGAGCCGCTGGAGGTGCCGAGCGCCGGGCTGATCGTCAAACTGCGCGATGCGCCGGCCCACGTGTCGCTGCGGCGCCTGATGGGCGCGGCGCGCGCAGAAGCCAAGGCGCGCGCCGAGGCACATGCCGCGCGGGTGCGCGACGTGCTGGCCGGCGCCGGGCTGGGCAAAGCCCACCAACGCCCGGCCGGCCGCGCCGCCCAGGTGCTCGATTTTGGCCATGCACTGGCGCCTGCAGACGCCCTGCGCATGGCCGAGCGCCTGCGCCAGCGGCCCGAGGTGGAATGGGTGGCGCTGAACGAACGCGAACAGCGCCAGCAGGTGCCCGACGATCCGTACTTTGCAGCCAGCGCCGGCTCCAGCGGCCAATGGTGGTTGCGCTCGGCCACCGGCAGTGGCGCCAATGTGCTGGCCGACCGGCTGCGTGGGGTGCCGGGCCTGCAGTCGGCCTGGTTGACCCAGACGGGCAGTCAGCCCGGCGCTGCCGCCCCGGTGGTCGCAGTGCTGGACACCGGCATCACCGCCCACCCCGAACTCGGCCCGCAGGTGCTGCCGGGCTTTGACTTCGTTTCCGACCTGGCCGTCGCCAACGACGGCGATGGCCGCGACGCCGACCCGAGCGATCCCGGCGACGCTGTCAGCCAGGCCGACGTGGACGCCAACCCGGTGTTCAGCGGCTGCGGCGTGCAGACCAGCTCGTGGCACGGCACAGTGATCGCCGGCATCCTGGCCGCGGGCACCAACAACGGCATGGGCGTGGCCGGCGTCAGCTGGGCCGGGCGGGTGTTGCCGGTGCGGGTGGCCGGCAAGTGCGGCGCCGAGGTGGCTGACATCGTCGACGGCATGCGTTGGGCTGCCGGGCTGGAGGTGGCGGGCGCGCCGCTGAACCCGAACCCGGCGCGCATCGTCAATATCAGCTTCGGCGGCAGCGCGGCTTGCAACGAGGCCTACCAGGAGGCCATCGACGAGTTGGCGGCGGTGGGCACGGTGGTGGTGGCGGCGGCCGGCAACGGGCACGGCAACGTCAAGCGGCCGGCCAGTTGCGCCAGGGTGATCGGCGTGGCGGCGCTGAACCGCGACGGCTTCAAGGCCAGCTACTCCAATTTCGGCCCGGCCGTGATGCTGGCCACGGTGGGCGGCGACCCGGTCGGCGAGGGCCTGTGGGGCGGGCTGCTGGGCGACGACGGCCTGTTGTCGCTCGACAACCTGGGCCTGCAGGGCCCCGAAAGCGCCAGTTACGGCCACCACTTCGGCACCAGCTTTGCCGCGCCGGTGGTGGCCGGCGTGCTGAGCCTGATGCTCAGCACCAACCCCGACCTGAGCGTGGCGCAACTGATCGACGGCGTGCGCCGCAGCTCCAGGCCGCATGTGGTGTCGGCCATGATGGGTGTGTGCTCGACCCTGAACCCGGGGCGTTGCGTCTGCACCACCGACACCTGCGGCGCCGGCATTCTGGACGCGCCGCAGGCACTGATATACGCACTGGCGCCGGCCAGTTACGTGGCGCCGGCCCGGTCGGCCGAGGTCATCGACAGCGGTGAACTGCGCAACGCGGTGACGCTGGGCCTGGACCAGGCGCCGGACGAAGGCTCGACCGTGGTGGCCGAAACCGGCGGCGGGGGCGGCGCGTTGGGCCCGGCGTGGCTGCTGCTGATGGGCATCGGCCTGGCCGCGCTGCGGCGCCGCCCCAGCTGAAAACCCGAAACTCCCTCGCCCCTTTGGGGAGAGGGAGAGTTCAGTTGCCAGCCTTGGTGCAGGGCACGAAGCCCTTGCCGAGCGCTGGCGAATTCAGCCCGGTGGCCTGAGCGGCCAGCACCGGCGAGGCTCGGTCCACCCTCAGGAGCACGGTGCTCGCGGGCGGGCGCACCTCGATGACCTTGGCGCTGCGAATGCCACGCTGCGAAAACCTTTCGAGCGCGTTGACCGCGTTGCTGCGCTCCTCGAAGCGACCCAGCGACAGACCCGGCAGCAGCTCCGGCGGGCTGCGCAGGTCGTCATACTCCACTCGCATCGCGCGCAGCTCTTCCTGCTTCTTCAACTGCTCGTCTCGGTCCTTGAACTTGCCCAGGTAGACCATCCACAGCCCGGACCGGGTGGACTTGACGCTGACCCAGCTGCCGTCGGGCAAGGCCGAGCGCAGCACCGCTTCGGCCGGCGCCACCTCGGCGCCGCTGAAGGGGCCGGCTTCCAGGCAGGCCAGCGGCGCAGGCGCGGCGGGCATCGACGCCGGCGCGGCCGCTGCGGTCGGCGCGGGGGAAATGTTCGCGGCCGCTGCAGCCGCCGAAGCCGGCCCGACTGACGCCGGCGGCGCCAACAGGATTTGCACCAGCTCGGGACGCACCTGCTGGCCCAGCCGCTCGGGTTCACGGTCGCCGCGCGCCCGAACCCCGGTGGGCCCGTCGATCCAGCCCTGCGTCCAGGCGAAGAACACGCCGTTGGCCAGCGCCAGCAGCAGCACCAGCGCCTTCAGCATGGTGGGGTCGCCGACTGGGGCTGGGGCTGGGGCTGGGCCTGGGCCTGGGTTTGGGCCTGGGTTTGGGTCTGGGCCAGCGCATGCCCCGCGGCGCCGAGGTTCAGGCGCACGCTCACTTCGCCGCTGGTCACCGCCTCGAGCCCTGCGCCGGTTTGCACCAGCAGCGCGCCCTGGGCCGACACGCCTTGTGCAACACCCTCCGGCACATCGGGTTGGCTCGTGCGCACGGCGCGCCCGCGAAGCAGGTCGCGCGCGCCAAAGGAGCCGGCAAACGCACCGAAACCCTCACGCTCGAAGCGCTGCAACGCCAGCACCAGCGGCAAGGCGACGCGCTGCAACACGCCCGGCGCAGTGGCCGTCGTGTCGAGTTCCTGCAGCGAGGCAAAGCCGCTGCCGGCATCGCCGAGTTCCATCGCCTGCACGTTCAGGCCGATGCCGATGACGGCCACGCGCCGCGTGCCCACCGCGACGGTTTCGATCAGGATGCCGCCCAGCTTGCGTCCCGCGTCCGCGCCGTCCATCAGCCACAGATCGTTTGGCCACTTCAGCCCGATCCGGGTGGCCCCGGGCAGGCCGATGTGTCCGCGCGTGGCGTGGCCCGCCGGGTCCAGCGCGTCAGCCAGGGCCACACCGACTGCCAGCGACAGGCCCGACCAGTCTGTCATCGCCAACGGCAGCGCGAGCGAAAACGTCAGCGACGCGCCCGCCGACGAGTGCCACACCCGGCCTTGCCGGCCGCGCCCGCCGGTCTGCTGTTCGGCCACCCGCAGACAGGGCGGCGCGCCGATGACGCGGGCGCGTTCGAGCAGATCGCTGTTGGTGGACACCGTGCGCTCCACCACCTCCACGCTCAGCCCCGGCAGCAGCGGCCCGAGCTGCTCGCGCAGCGCGAGGGTGCTCCAGTCAAGCGAAGGGTCCGGCATGGCCAGCTCGACTCGCCGTTTCAACGCCGCGGTGCGAGCATGGTGCCGCGGCACTTGCGTGTGCCGCAGCGGCATTCGAACTGCTTCTTGACCTTGGCGGTCTGGCGTTCGTCGAGCACCAGGCCGTAGTCGTAGAACAGTTCTTCGCCCGGCTTGATGGCGCGCAAGGCCTTGATGAAGATGCGGCCGTCCACTTCGTCGGCTTCGCAATTGGGCTGGCAGGCGTGGTTGATCCAGCGCGCCGCGTTGCCGCCGTACTTCGCGTCGATGACAGTCTTTTCATCGACGTGGAAGTAGAAGGTGTGATCGGGGTCGTTCGGGTCGTGCGGGTGGCGCCGCAATGCCTCGGTCCAGCTGATGACCTCACCCTTGTATTCGATGACCACTTCACCGCGTGTCAGCGGTGCCAGGGCGAATACACCCTTACCATGCACCCCCGAACGCCGCACCTGGATGCGCCTGCCGCCCGCGGCGGGTGTCGTCTTGGCGGGGGCGTCGGCACTGGCTTGCGTCATCGGATTCTTTGGGTACATTGAATTCATGGGTGCGCGCGTGTGCGTGTGTGTGCGCATGCGCCCGCGCGAGAGAGCCAGATTGTAAGGACGCATCCCGGGCCCGGCCCGGGACGCGCAGGATTGCCAAGAAAGAACCATGACCAAGTCACTGATCATTGCCGAGAAGCCTTCCGTCGCACAGGACATCGTGCGCGCGCTCACGAGCCCGAAGGGGAGCAAGTTCGACAAGCACGACGAGTACTTCGAGAACGACGACTACCTCGTCACCTCGGCCGTCGGCCACCTGCTGGAGATCAAGGCGCCCGAAGAGTTCGACGTGAAGCGCGGCAAGTGGAGCTTTGCGAACCTGCCGGTGATCCCGCCGCACTTCGATCTGAACCCGATCGACAAGAGCAAGGGGCGGCTCAACGCGATCGTCAAGCTCGTCAAGCGCAAGGATGTGGGCGCGCTGATCAACGCCTGCGACGCGGGGCGCGAGGGCGAGTTGATCTTCCGGCTCATCCAGCAGCACAGCAAGAGCAAGCACCCGGTACAGCGCCTGTGGCTGCAGAGCATGACGCCGGCCGCGATCCGCGAAGGCTTCGACAACCTGCGCAGCGACAAGCAGATGCTGCCGCTGGCCGATGCCGCGCGTTGCCGCAGCGAGGCCGACTGGCTGGTCGGCATCAACGGCACGCGCGCGATGACCGCGTTCAACTCGCGCGACGGCGGATTCTTTTTGACCACCGTCGGCCGGGTGCAGACGCCCACGCTGTCGATCATGGTCGAGCGCGAAGAGAAGATCCGCAAGCACGTGTCGCGCGACTACTGGGAGATCAAGGCCAGTTTCGCCGCGCAGGCCGGCGAGTACGACGGCAAGTGGTTCGACCCGAAGTGGAAGAAGAATCCCGACGATGCCGAACTGCGCAGTGACCGGCTGTGGAACGCCGCCGACGCGCAGGCCATCGCCGAGGCCGTGCGCGGCCAGCCTGCGAACGTGACCGAAGAAGCCAAGCCCAGCACGCAGAGCCCGCCCGGGCTGTACGACCTGACGACGCTGCAGCGCGAGGCCAACTCGCGCCTGGGCTTTTCGGCCAAGACGACCTTGAGCATCGCGCAGGCGCTGTACGAAAAGCACAAGGTGCTGACCTACCCGCGAACCGACAGCAAGGCGCTGCCGGAAGACTACGTCGAGGTCGTCAAGCAGACGATGAAGATGATCTCGGAAGAAGATATGCCGGGCCCGCTGCGCGCCTTGGCCGTGCATGCGAAGACGGCGATCAAAGAGGGTTACGTCAAACCCAACAAGCGGATCTTCGACAACACCAAGGTGTCGGACCACTTCGCGATCATCCCCACCTTGCAGGCGCCCAAGAGCCTGTCCGAGATCGAGGCCAAGCTGTACGACATGGTCGTCAAGCGCTTCATGGCGGTGTTCTTCCCGCCGGCCGAATTCATGGTGACGACGCGCATCTCGACGGTGAAGGCCGCAGTGGCCGGAAAAGAGCAGGAGCACACGTTCCAGACCAACGGCAAGGTCATGGTCAAGCCCGGCTGGCTCGCGGTGTACGGCAAGGAAGTGCAGGAAGACGACGCCAACCTCGTGGCCGTGGCCAAGGGAGAGATCGTGCGCACCGAGAGCGTTGACGTGAACCCGAACAAGACCAAGCCGCCCGCGCGCTACACCGAGGCCACCCTGCTCAGCGCAATGGAAGGCGCGGGCAAGTTGATCGACGACGACGACATGCGCGAGGCCATGCTCGAAAAAGGCCTGGGCACGCCGGCCACGCGCGCGGCCATCATCGAAGGGCTGATCTACGAGAAGTACATTCACCGCGAAGGCCGCGAGCTGGTGCCCGGCGCCAAGGCCTTCCAGCTGATGACGCTGCTGCGCGGCCTGGGCGTGGAAGACCTGACCAAGCCCGAGCTGACCGGCAACTGGGAGTTCCAGTTGTCCGAGATGGAAAAGGGCCGCTTGAAGCGCGAGGCCTTCATGGCCGAGATCGCGGCGATGGCCGAGCGCATCGTCAAGAAGGCCAAGGAGTACGACCGCGACACGATCCCCGGCGACTACGCCACGCTGAAGACGCCGTGCCCGAACTGCGGCGGCGTGGTGAAAGAGAACTACCGCCGCTTCGCGTGTGTGGGCAAAGCCGGCGCTGCCGAGGGCTGCGGTTTTTCGATCAGCAAGATCCCCGGCAGCCGGGCGTTCGAGCTGGAGGAGGTTGAAGAATTCATCGCCAACAAGAAGATCGGCCCGCTCGAAGGCTTTCGCTCAAAAGCCGGCTGGCCGTTCACGGCCGAGATCAAGTTGGCCTATGACGACGAGATCAAGAACTGGAAGCTCGAGTTCGACTTCGGCGAAGACGCCAAGGCCGCCGAGGCCGGCGAGGCAGTCGACTTTTCCGACCAGCAAAGCCTGGGGCCCTGCCCCAAGTGCCAGAGCCACGTGTTCGAGCACGGTACCAGCTACGTCTGCGAAAAAAGCACCGGCCCGCACGCCACCTGCGACTTCAAGAGCGGCAAGATCATCTTGCTGCAGCCGGTCGCGCGCGAGCAGATGACGCGGCTGCTGGCGACCGGCAAGACCGAGCTGCTCGAGAACTTCGTGTCGAACAAGACGCGGCGCAAGTTCAAGGCCTATCTGGCCTTCGACAAGAAGGAAGGCAAGGTCAGCTTTGAGTTCGAGCCGCGCGCGCCCCGGGTGCCGGCCGCGAAGAAGGTGGCGGCCAAGAAGGCGGCTTAGGGCAACGCTGGCAACGCTGAACAAGTCCCTCGCGGCGCGCCCGGACGAGTGCCAAGGCGTGCACCCCCACATTCGCAGTGGTGCATTTGTGCATTTACCCGCAATCGAGCGTTGCGGATCTGCGCCGCTGGAACGACGTATGTCACGCTCGATTCAGAATCGGCAGGTGGCCGACGCCAGTCGACGCGGCCCGTCGGAGGAATCTGCAATGAAGTTTTTATGGGTGCGCGCGTTCTTGGCGGGCCTGCTCACGCTGGCCGCGTCGGTGGCGCAGGCCACCCTGGTGTTCGCCATCAACGAGGGTGTGACCTACCGGGTGCCGAACGACGAGATCCGGGCCAAGTACGCGCTGATCGCCGCCGACCTGAGCAAGCTGCTGAAGCAACCGGTCAGCATCGAGCCCGTCGGCGCCTACCCGACGCTGCGCAAGGGCCTGGCGGAGAAAGCCTACGACATCGCGATGGTGCACCCGGCGCACCTGTCGATCGAGGCGATGAAGAAGTCGGGCTACAAGCTGGTGGCCGTGACCAAGGGCTTTCAGGAGTACAGCGCCAACTTCCTGGTCAAGGCCGATTCGCCGCTCAAGTCGCTCGCCGACCTGAAGGGCACCAAGCTCGGCGCGCCCGATGAAGACTCGATCACCTCGTGGATGGTGCGTGCCACCTTGCGTGACGCGCTCGGCGGCGCCAACCAGGTGACCTACCTGTACACGCGCTACCAGGACGCGGTGCCGTTCTTCGTCGAGAACAATTTCACCCCGGCAGGCGCCACCGCTGCGGGCGGGGTCATCAAGGCCTGGCAGGCGAGTGGCGGCAAGGTGCTGGCCAAGTCGCGCCCCGTGCCCATCAAGCACATCATTGCGAGCCCGAACCTGACACCCGACCAGGTGGACAAGCTGCGCGACTACCTGCTCGCGCTGGACACCACCGAAGAAGGCCGAAAGAAGCTCGAGCCGACCAAGTACAGCGGCTACGCGCGGTACGACGAAGCGGCGATGCTGGCGATCGGGACCTGGCTGGGCTTGTAGGCGCGTGTAGGCAGTGTCAGGGCCGTGGTGTGCACAGCACGCCCACGCCCCACAGCCCGGCGACGATGGCGGCAGCGCCTGTCACAAGTTGCACGGGGCTCAGCAGGTGCGCATTCCACAGCAACCACGCCGTGCCGCCGAGCAGCACGCCGAACAGGCCGGCCGCCGCCGCACCCGCAGCCCAGCCGAGCGGCGGGTCGAAGCGTTGCACGGCCGAGATGTCGAACGCAGGCTTCGGCCAGCGCGCAGCCACGTCGGCCGGGCGCCAGCCGGGCGGCTTGAACCAGACGCGCAGCTTGTCGGCCCACGATGCAGCACGCCATGAGTCCTTGGCCAGCTCGGCGTAGTACTGCAAGTTGGCCCACAGCGGGTTCCAGCTGCGCAGCGGGCCACGCGTGCCGTAGACGCAGGGCTCGGCGTCGTCTTCGGGCATGAAGCTGCCGAACAGCCGGTCCCACACGATGAAGATGCCGCCGTAGTTCTTGTCGAGATATTTGTCGTTCACGGCATGGTGCACGCGGTGGTTGCTGGGCGCGCAGAACCAGCGGTCGAACCAACCCAGTTTGCCGACCTGCTGGGTGTGGACCCAGAACTGGTACAGCAGGTCCACCAGCGCGACCACCGCAAACACCAGCGGCGGAACGCCCAGCATCGCCATCGGAAGGTAGAACAACCAGCCGGCGAGCCAGCCGCTGCTGGTCTGGCGCAGCGCGGTGGACAGGTTGTAGTCCTCGCTCTGGTGGTGCACGCCGTGCGCGGCCCAGAACAGCGCCACGCGGTGGCCGGCGCGGTGCAGCCAGTAGTAGCAGAAGTCGTAGGCCAACAGCGCGGCGAGCCACACCCACCACGCATCGGCAGGCAATTGCCACAACGACACATGCTCGAACACGGCGGTGTAGATGCCCACCGTCATCAGGGTAGTGAACACGCCGACGATCTGGCTCATGATCCCCAGCCCGATGCTGTTCAGCGCGTCGTTCAGGCGGTAGGTGTTGCGGCCGCGCTTGAGGCCGACAACGAACTCCAGCGCGATCAGCAGCAGGAACACCGGCGTGGCCAGCACGATGACTTGCGGGCCGGTCATGGTGCTTCAGGCCGGCCTGGCGCGCGCTCCGTGCCGCCGTGCCGCCAGGTGGCGCAACAGCATCGGCACGGCGAGCGCCGCGCCGAGCAGGGTCGGCGCAATGCCCGGCGCGATCATCAGCAGCGCGGCCACCACGCAGATCGCCTGCTCGGCGCGCGTCATCTCGACCAGGAAAAACTTCGACAGCGCCGCCGCCAGCAAGGTGATGCCGAGGATGCAGCCCACGAAGGTGACGACGAAGTCGTGGCCCGTGAAGCCCTTGGCCACGATCAGCAGCGACGGCGAGAACACGAACACGAACGGCACCAGCGCCTTGGCCATGCCGAGGCGGAAGGCCATGTTGCCGGTCTTGAACGGGTCGCTGCCGGCCATGCCCGCGGCCGCGTAGGCGGCCAGTGCGACCGGCGGTGTGATGTCGGCCAGCACACCGTAGTAGAAGACGAAGAAGTGCGCCACCAGCGGCTCCACACCCAGCAGCACCAGCGTGGGCGCCGCCACCGTGACCATGATGATGTAGTTGGCCGTGGTCGGGATGCCGCAGCCCAGCAGGATGCAGACGACTCCCGTCATCAGCAGCGCGACGAACAGGGTCAGCGACTTCGGGTCGACGATAGCCGCCGGCAGCAGCCCACCCACGCCGCCGGCCACCATCTGCGCCGCGCCGGTGATGATGCTGCTGAGCTTGAAGCCCACGCCGGTGAGCGTGACCACGCCGATCACGATGCCCACCGTGGCGGCCGCCGCGCCCACCGCGAGCGCGTACTTGGCGCCGGTGCTGAAGGCTTCGACCAGCGCCGGCGTGCCGATGCGGCCGGTGATCTTGAGCACGCGCGTGAGCACGACCGTGGCCGCGAGCACAGCGAAGAACAGCCCGAGCTTGACCGCGCTGCTCTCGATGCCACCGAACACCAGCACCGCCAGCGCCCCATGCAGGCCGGCGAGCAGCGCCCAGTTCTGCGCTGTGTTGCCGTGGGTGCGCGTCGTCAGCCCGACGATCGCGCAAGACGTGATGCCGGTGAACGCGGCCAGGTACGGCGTGCGCCCCGTCACCAGGATAGCGATCAGCAGCACCAGCGGGATCAGCGTGGGCCAGCGTTCCTTGAACGACTGGCGCAGCTTGGGCATCTCTTCTTCAGTGAGACCGCGCAACCCAAAGCGCTTGGCCTCGAAGTGCACCTGCATGAACACGCCGAAGAAGTGCATGAAGGCCGGCACCGCGGCGGCGATGATGATGGTCTGGTACGGCACCGCCAGGAACTCGATCATCAGGAACGCCGCTGCACCCAGCACCGGCGGCGTGATCTGGCCGCCGGTGGACGAGGCGGCCTCCACGGCGGCCGCGAACTCGCGCTTGTAGCCGACGCGAATCATCGCGGGGATCGTCAGCGACCCCACCGTCACCGCATTCGCCACCGACGAGCCCGACAGCATGCCGAACATCGCCGAGCCGAACACGCTGACCTTGGCCGGCCCGCCCGCATAACGCCCGGCCACGCTGGAGGCCACGTCGAGAAAGAGTTGCCCCAGGCCGATGCGCGTGGCCAGCACGCCGAACAGCACGAAGTGGAACACGTAGGTCGCGACCACCCCCACCGCCACGCCGTAGATGCCCTGGCTGGTGAGGTACTGGTGGTTGACGAGCTGGCTCCAGCTCGCGCCCGCGTGCTTGAGCAGGCCCGGGAACAGCGGCCCGGCGAGCGCATAGGCCATGAAGATGATCGCGATGATCGGCAGCGGCCAGCCCATGCTGCGGCGCGTGGCTTCGAGCAGCGCGACGATCAGGATCGTGCCCATCACCACGTCGATGGGCAACGGGTTGCCGACGCGGAAGGTCAGGTCTTCGAAGATGTAGGGGATGTACAGCACCGACGCGGCCACCGCCGCCGCAAGCACCCAATCGAACCACGGCACGCCGCCGGGCGCGAGCAGCCGGTGTTTGGCGGCTTTCTCGAGCAGCGCGTGGCGGTGCGGGAAGACCAGGAAGATCAGCCCCAGCACGAAGGCCAGGTGCACTCCGCGGTGCGTGATCTCTTGCAGCAGGCCGAAGCCGGCCGTGTAGTAGTGGAACAGCGACAGCAGGATCAGCAGCGCCCCCACCACGGTGGCCGTGCCGGCCGTCAACGGCCGGAAGCGCATCTCCGGGTCGAACTTCTGTTCGAGCTCCAGCAGCGTCTTGTCGTCGGGCAAGGAGGTGGTGGTCATTGCATTACTCCCTCTCCCCAAAGGGGCGAGGGAGGAATTACTTCAGCGCGCCCACTTCCTTGTAGAACTTCTCCGCGCCCGGGTGGAACGGAATGCCGGCGCCCTGAACCGCGTTCTCCTTGGTGATGAACTTGCCTTTGGCGTGGCCGGCAGCCAGCTGTGCCTGCGCGGCGGGCGAAAACAGCGCCTTGGTGATCTCGTACACCGTGGCCGCGTCCGCCTTGTCGCTGGTGACCCACTGGGCGCCGACGGCGAGCGTCTTCACCGCACCGACGCCCTTGTAGGTCTCCGCCGCGATCAGGTCGGGCGCGAAGAACGAACTGCTCGCACGCAGCGCATCGGCCTCCTTGCCTTCGATCGGCAGGATGTCGATGCCCGAGCCGGCCGAGGCCAGTTCGGCAATCGCACCGGCCGGCGCGCCGCCGGTGAAGAAGAAGGCGTCGAGCGAGCCGTCTTTCATCTTGTCGCCGGCCTGGTTGGGCTTGATGTACTCGGGCTTGATGTCGGCCTCCTTGATGCCGTAGGCGGCCAGGATCGCGCGCGCATTCACGAGCGTGCCCGAACCCGGTTCGTCCAGCGCCACGCGCTTGCCCTTCAGGTCGGCCACGGTCTTGATGCCCGAGCCCTTGCGCACCACCACGTGCACGCTCTCGGGATACAGGTTGGCGATCAGCCGCAGCCCCGGCACGTTCGGCTTGCCTTCGTACAGGCCGGTGCCCTTTTGCGCCCACGTCGCCACGTCGGCCTGCGAAAAGCCCGACTCCATCGCCCCACCCGCAATGCCGCTGACGTTGGCCACCGAGCCATTGCTGGCCTGCGCCGTGGCGACGATCTTGCCGGGTTGCGACACCGCATTGGCGATCATGCCGCCCACCGGGTAATAAGTGCCGGCCGTGCCGCCAGTGCCGATGCGGAAGAACTGCTGGGCCTGGGTGGCCATGGGCAGTGCAAGGGTGGCCGCGACGGCTAGCGAGGTGAGCAAGGTTCTGCGTGAGGTCATAGTGACTCCAGGATGATGAAAGGCGAGGTCGCCTGGTGACCCCGAGCGGCGATTGTGGAGCACGGCGTCCAGCCCCAGGCGTTCAGCGTGCGCTCGAAGCCGAAGCAAGCTCATACCAGACGCCCCGGCCGGCGCCATGCTGGCCCAGGTGACCCCGCTCGACCATCGCGCGGAAATGCTGCTTGAGCGTGTTGCGATTGCTTCCGGTCAGCCGAATCGCGTCCCCCATCGTGATTCGCCCGTGCTCCCGGGCGAACTCGACGATCTGCAGTGACAGCTCGGGCAGCGCAGCCAGCACCAGTTTCTCGCGATCCACCTTGCGCTTGAGACGCTGCACCTGTTCAGCGAGCGCGCGCAGAAAGAACAGCATCCAGGGTTGCCAATCGGGCGCTTCGGTGCGGATGGTTCCCTGCGTCTGCCGCAGCGCCAGGTAGTAGCCCTCCTTGCTGTGCTCGACCACGCTTTCGAGCGAGCTGTAGGGCACGTAGGCGTAGCCGGCGCGCAGCAACAACAACGTTGTCAGTACGCGGCTCAGGCGGCCGTTGCCATCCTGAAAGGGGTGGATTTCCAGGAAGACCACGACCCAGATGCCGATGAGCAGCAGTGGATGCAGTCGCGTTCTGGCTTCCGAAGTCGATTGCGCTTCGTTGAACCATGTCACCAGCTCGGCCATCAGGCGCGGCGTGTTGAAGGGTGTGGCGGTTTCGAACACCACGCCGAGTGGTTTGCCGTCTGGTTCTGGCGCATTCTTCAACCCATTTGCACCCGTTTCTTCAGCGCTCATGCTGGCTGTCACGGATGCGAACGCGCTTCTCGTCGATGACCCAGAGTTGGCCACCCACACGCTCGACCGCCGAAAGCCGGAGACCCTGCCCGCACGCATGAATGGCGACGGGTCACACGCAGGAGCGTATCGACAAGCGCCGTGGCACTTCAGATGGACAAAGGTTCAGCGCCGATTCAAAGCCGCGCACTGACCCACCGCCCATCACCCCGGCTCGATTCGATCACCGCCTCGATGAACTTCATGCCCAGCGCACCGTCGATCACCGTCGGCACGCTGCACGCCAGCGGGTTCGGCGCGCGCTTTTCCCAGCGCGCATGGATCTGCTCGGCCACGTCGCGGTAGAGTTGCGCAAAGCCTTCGAGGTAACCCTCCGGATGCCCGGCCGGGATGCGCGTGGCGTGGCCCGCCGCCGCACTGCCACCCGCGCCGTTGCCGCCGCGCGTGATCAGCTTGGGCGCCTGACCCAGCGGCGTGAGCCACAACTGGTTCGGCTGCTCCTGGCGGAAATCGATGCCGGCCTTGGTGCCGTAGA
The DNA here is from genome assembly GCA_031382215.1 of Methylibium sp. Classification (GTDB taxonomy): domain Bacteria; phylum Pseudomonadota; class Gammaproteobacteria; order Burkholderiales; family Burkholderiaceae_C; genus LGRD01. The sequence goes on along the minus strand of JANMYQ010000262.1, from coordinate 22,117 downwards.
CGCGCACGCGCAAGGCGTTCTCGTTACCAGGCGCCACCTGGCTGGCCCACAGCAGGCCGCGGGCCCCGTTGGTGTACCTCAGCATCACGTGGGCGTTGTCGTCGAGCTTGCGGCCGGCGACGAAGCTCTGGATGTCGGCGCTGACGGCGGACAACTCCAAGCCAGAGATGAAGCGGCCGAGTTGCTCGGCATGCGTGCCGATGTCGCCCAGCGCGCCGCCGGCCCCGCTTTGCGCCGGGTCGCTGCGCCACACGGCCTGCTTCTGGCCGGTGGCGGCCAGGTCGGTGGTCAGCCAGTCCTGCACGTATTCGGCGTGCACCAGGCGGATCTCGCCCAGCTCTCCGGCGGCCACCATCTCGCGTGCCTGGCGCACCATCGGGTAACCGCTGTAGTTGTGCGTCAGCGCGAACAGCCGGCCGGTGCTCTTCACCTTCTCGGCCAGCACCAGCGCCTCGGCCAGCGTGGTGGTGGCGGGCTTGTCGCAGATCACGTCGATGCCGGCGTCGAGAAACGCATGCGCGATCGGTGCGTGCAGGTGGTTGGGCGTGACGATGGCCACCACGTCGATGCCGTCCTTGCGTGCCGCTTCGGCCTTGGCCATCGCCGCGTAGTCGGCGTAGCTGCGGTCCGGGGCGATGTGCACCTCGGCCGCACTCGCGGCCGCCCGTTCGGCCTGCGACGACAGCGAACCGGCCACCAACTCGTAGCAGTCGTCCAGCCGCGCCGCGATGCGGTGCACCGCGCCGATGAACGCGCCCTGGCCGCCGCCCACCATGCCCAGCCGAATGCGGCGCGGCGCTGCGCCACTCGAAGACGTTCCTTCAATCGTCATGGTTGTCCTCCTTCAGCCGATGCCCAGCATCTTCTTGTTCGCCGCCTGGTCGGCGCCGCCGCCGGCAAAGTCGTCGAACGCCCGTTCGGCCACGCGGATGATGTGCTCGGCGATGAACTTGGCGCCCTCGCGTGCGCCGTCTTCCGGGTGCTTGATGCAGCACTCCCATTCGAGCACTGCCCAGCCGGGGAAGTCGTAGGCCGCCATCTTCGAGAAGATCGCCGCGAAGTCCACTTGCCCGTCGCCCAGCGAGCGGAAGCGCCCGGCCCGGTTGATCCACGACTGGAAGCCGCCGTACACGCCTTGTTTGCCGGTCGGGTTGAACTCGGCGTCCTTGACGTGGAAGATCTTGATGCGGTCGTGATAGTGATCGATGTAGTCGAGGTAGTTCAACTGCTGCAGCACGAAGTGGCTCGGGTCGTACAGCAGGCAGGCGCGTTTGTGGCCGTTCACGCGCTCCAGGAACATCTCGTAGGTCACGCCGTCGTGCAGGTCTTCGCCGGGGTGAATTTCGTAGCACACGTCCACGCCTTCGTTGTCGAACGCATCGAGGATCGGCCGCCAGCGTTTGGCGAGTTCGTCGAACGCGGTCTCGATCAGCCCGGCAGGCCGCGGCGGCCACGAGTACAGGTAGGGCCAGGCCAGCGCGCCGGAGAAAGTGGCGTGCGCCGTCAGCCCCAGGTTGCTCGATGCCTTGGCGGCCAGCATCATCTGTTCGACCGCCCACTTCTGGCGCGCCACCGGGTCGCCGCGCACCTCGGGCGCCGCAAAACCGTCGAAGCCGGCGTCGTAGGCCGGGTGCACCGCCACGAGCTGGCCCTGCAGGTGGGTCGAGAGTTCGGTGATCTGCAGGCCGTGTTGCGCCAAGGTGCCCTTCACCTCGTCGCAATAGGTCTTGCTGGTGGCGGCGTTCTTCAGGTCGAACACGCGCGAGTCCCAGCTGGGGATCTGCACGCCCTTGTAGCCCAGGTCGCCGGCCCACTTGGCGATGTTGCTCAGCGAGTTGAACGGTGCGGCATCGCCCGCGAACTGGGCCAGAAAGATCGCCGGCCCCTTGATGGTCTTCATGTGTCGCTCCTTTGGTGGAAACCCGTATCGCGGCTCGCGCGGCGATGGACAAACCCGCCCGCCGCGAAGGCGAATCGGCAGCGATGATGCGACCGCAAAAATCCAAAGTCAACTTCTGGTCTGACCAGTTGACAGCGATTTTCCCTTGGCCTATTCTGCACTGGTCAGACCAGATGAGTTTGACCACACAACATGGGGCGAACGCCCTTCGACGGAGACAAGGAGACACGAATGCTCAAGACTTTTTCCAGATTCGCCGCAGCGGCAGCGTTGCTCGTGTTTGCCCAAGTGGCCGGCGCGCAAGGCAAGCTGACCATCCTGTGGGCGCAGTGGGACCCGGCCAACTACCTGCAGGAGTTGGTCAAGGACTACGAGAAGCAGACCGGCACCAAGGTGGTGGTCGAAACCACGCCCTGGCCCGACTTCCAGAACAAGGCGTTCAAGGAATTCACCGCCAAGGGTTCGGCGTACGACATGGTGGTCGGGGACTCGCAGTGGCTCGGTGCCGGCTCCACCGGCGGGCACTATGTGGAGCTGACGGAGTTCTTCAAGAAGCACAAGGTCGCCGAAGTCATGGCGCCTGCCACGGTGGCAGGCTACGCCGAGTACCCTGGCAAGAGCGGCAAGTTCTGGGCGATCCCGCTCGAAGGCGACGCCACCGGCTTCTCCTACCGCAAGGACTGGTTCGAAGACCCGAAAGAGAAGGCCGCCTTCAAGGCCAAGTACGGCTACGAACTCGACGTGCCCAAGACCTGGAAGGAGCTGGGCGACATCGCCGAGTTCTTCCATCGGCCGAAGGAGTAGCGCTACGGCATCTAGATCTACACCGACAACAGCTACGACGCGCTGGTCATGGGCATCGAGAACGTGATGTTCAGCTACGGCGGTGATCTGGGCGACTACGCTACCCACAAGGTGAGCGGAATCGTCAACTCCAAGGAGAACATCGAAGCGCTCAAGTTCTACAAGCGGCTGTACGGCTTCACGCCGCCGGACTGGGGCAAGACCTTCTTCCAGGAAGGCAACCAGGGCATCACCGAAGGCCTGGTGGCGATCAGCATGAACTTCTTTGCCTTCTTCCCGGCGCTGGCCAACCCGACCACCAACAAGTACGCCAAGGTGACCGGCTACTTCGCCAGCCCCAAGGGCCCGAGCGGCAAACAGTTCGCGGCGCTCGGCGGGCAGGGCATTTCGGTGGTGTCGTACTCGAAGAACCAGGCCGAGTCGATGAAGTTCCTCGAGTGGTTCATCCGCGAGGACGTGCAGAAGAAGTGGGCCGACCTGGGCGGCTACACCTGCAACGCGGCGATCCTGAAGTCCGACGCATTCCGCAAGGCCACGCCGTACAACGAAGCCTTCTACCAATCGATGTTCATGGTGAAGGACTTCTGGGCGGTGCCTGAATATGCGGAGTTGCTGACGGCGGCCAACAAGCGCTTCCACCCCTTCGTCGTCGGCGGCAAGGGCACAGCCGAAGAGGCGGCCAACGGCCTGGCCAAGGACTGGGAAGCCACGTTCAAGAAGTACGGGCGAACCAAGTAGTCCGTCGCTGTACGCGGAGGGGGGGGCGCCGGCCCCCGCCCGCTTTTTCCTCAAGCCGTTCATCTGTTTAGCGACCCCATGTCCCAACCTGCATTGACCGGCCGTGCCGCGAGTGCACCGGCGCCCACCGGTGCTGGGCGCGGCATGAGTGATCTTGCGATCCGCAACTGGTTCATCATCCCGACGATCGTCTTCCTGATCGTCTTCAACATCTTCCCGTTGCTGTATTCGCTGGGCTATTCGTTCACCGACTATCGCGCGTCGATGAACGATCCGGTCAAGTTCGTCGGCTTGCAGAACTACCGCGAATTGCTCGAAGACGAAAACGTCTGGGCCAACTTCACGCTCACGGCCAAGTACGTGATCATTTCGGTGGTGGGCCAGGTGGTGGTGGGCTTCGGCGCAGCGCTGCTGCTGAACCGCCCCATTCCCGGCAAGGGCGTGCTGACCACGCTGCTGATGCTGCCGATGATGATGTGCATGGCGGTCGTCGGGCTGTTCTGGCAACTGCTCTACAACCCGTCGTGGGGCATCGTCAACTACGTGTTCTTCACCGAAGGCAAGGTGTGGCTGTCGGACCCCGACGTGGCCTTGCTGGCCATCGCCATCACCGACATCTGGATGTGGGCACCGTTCGTGATGCTGCTGTCGCTGGCAGGTCTGTCGGCCATTCCGCCGTCGCTGTATGAGGCAGCAGCCATCGACCGCGCGTCACGCTGGTTCGTGTTCCGCCGCATCACGTTGCCGCTGGTGGCGCCGCTGCTGCTGATCGCCATCATCTTCCGCACCATGGAGGCGTTCAAGACCTTCGACATCGCGTTCGTGATGGCGAGCATGGACGAGACCGAACTGGTGGCCATCAAGCTCTACAAGATGGCCTTCCAGGAATGGCAGACGGGACGCTCCTGCGCGCTGGCGTACATCGTGCTGCTGGCCGTGCTGGCCATCACCAACGTGTACGTCAAGTACCTGAATCGACTCAAGGCCCGCTGACGCGGCCGTTCGGATCCCATGATGAAACGACCCTCACACTCGCCTCGCTCGCTGCCCCACGAGGGGGCGCGTCAGTCGCTTCGGGCGGCCCGGCGCCACTGACATGGCCATCGTTCAATCCCGTCTCTCGCGCTGGTGGAATCGCGGTGCCGTCGCGCTGGTGCTGGTGCTGCTGGTGATCATGATGATCCCGCTGTACTGGATCGGCTCCACCGCCTTCAAGGCGCGCGCCGAGTCCACCACCGTGCCGCCGACTGTGTTTTTCAAGCCCGAGATCACCCCGTTCATCAAGCTCTTCACGTCGCGCGTGCAGCAGCGCGGCGAGTCCGACCCCGAGGCCTACGCCAAGGCCCCCTGGTGGGAAAAGCAGGTGATGGACGGCGGTGACCGTTTCATCAAGGACGACAAGGGCAACATCGAGTCCTCGGGCTACGTATCGCGCTTCGCCAACAGCATCATCATCGCCGTCACCAGCACCTTCCTCGCGGTGGCGCTGGGCACCATCACGGCCTACGGCTTCTCGCGTTTCAAGATGCCCGGCGAGGAAGACTGGCTGTTCTTCATCCTCTCCACCCGCATGCTGCCGCCGGTGGTGGTGGCCATCCCCATGTTCCTGATGTACCGCGCCGTCGGGCTGGTGGACACGCACGTCGGGCTGATCATCCTGTACACCGCGTTCAACCTGTCGTTCTCGGTCTGGCTGATGAAGGGCTTCATCGACGAGATCCCGAAGGAGTACGAAGAGGCTGCGCTGGTGGACGGCTACACGCGCATGGAGGCATTCTTCAAGATCGTGCTGCCGCAGGCCACCACCGGCATTGCGGCCACGGCGGTGTTCTGCTTCATCACCGCGTGGAACGAATACGCCTTTGCGCTGATGATGACCAACAAGAACGCGCAGACCGCGCCGCCCTACATCCCGTCGCAGCTCGGCTCCGGTCTGACCGACTGGACGGTCATTGCCGCCGGCAGCCTGCTGTTCCTGATTCCGGTGGCGCTGTTCACCTTCTTTCTGCGCGACCACTTGCTGCGTGGCGTGACTTTCGGCGCGATCCGCCGCTGACGCCATGTTCAGGCAGCGCGCTCGCCAGTTCGAATTTGCAAGCATGGTGCTGATGGTGCTCGGCATCGTGGCACTGTGTCAGCCGTGGAGCCTAGTGCTTCATCAGTACAGCGTGGCGATGATCATCGCCGGTCTGGTGGCTTTCAACGTCTTCTCCCGCATCAAGACGCCAGACGCTGCACAGCCCGCCGAATCCACCGGGATGAATCACTAGCATGGCCGACATCGAAATCATCGATGCCGAGAAGCGGTTCGGCGCGAACCACGTTATCCGCAAGCTCAACCTGCACATCCGGGACGGCGAGTTCGTCGTGCTGCTGGGGCCCTCCGGTTGCGGCAAGACCACCACCTTGCGCGCGCTGGCCGGCCTGGAGAGCATCGACTCGGGCGAGATCCGCATCAAGGGGCGGCGTGTCGACCACCTGCCGCCGCAGCAGCGCGACACGGCGTTCGTGTTCCAGCTGTACTCGCTGTACCCGCACCTGACGAGCTACGACAACATCGCCTTCCCGCTGCGTGCCGCGCGAAAGCCCGAAGCGGAAGTGAAGAAGCAGGTGAGCGAAGTGGCCCGCGTGCTGCGGATCGAGCACCTGCTCGAAAAGCGGCCATCGGCGCTGGCCGGTGGCGACATGCAGCGCGTGACCATCGGGCGCGCGCTGGTGCGCCGGCCCGAGGCCATGCTGATGGATGAGCCGATCGGCGCGCTCGATGCCAAGCTGCGCGAGGAGATGCGCGCCGAACTGCGCCGCCTGCATGTCGAGAACGGCTCGACCACCGTCTACGTCACCCACGATCAGGTGGAGGCCATGTCGATGGCCGACAAGATCGGCGTCATGAACGATGGCGTGCTCCAGCAGTACGACAGCCCGACCAAGGTCTACGACGCGCCGACCAATCTGTTCGTGGCGCAGTTCGTCGGCAGTCCGATCATGAACGTGGTGGACTGCCAATGTCACGCCGGTGCATCGGGCATGGAGGTGCGCCTTGCCGGCATGGTGCAGCCGTTCGTCCTGCCTGCCGCCGCGATGGCGCCGCTGGCCGGGCACAGCGGCCAAAACGGCGAAGAAAGGCTGGCCCTGGGCATCCGGCCCGAAGCGGTCAGTGTCGCGCTGACCGCCGCGCCTGGCCACGTGCAGGCCAAGGTGCACCTGATCGAGCCCCTTGGCGCCTACGACATCGTCGACATCGCCGTCGGCGACGCCACCTTGCGCGCCCGCGTCCCGAGCCAGTTCGTTCGCGCGCAGGGCGATGCGGTGTGGATTAAGCTCGACGGTGCGCGCACCCATTTCTTCGACAAGCGAAGCGGCCTGCGGCTGCAGGCGGGAAGCTGAGTTCATGGCCCAGGTCTCTCTCAAGCAGGTTCGCAAGAGCTTCGGTTCGGTCAGCGCCATCAGCGAGCTGTCGCTGGACATCCGCGACCGCGAGTTCTTCGTGCTGCTCGGCCCCACCGGCGCCGGCAAGAGCACCACGCTGCGCTGCATCGCCGGGTTGGAGCAGCCCGAGGCGGGCGACGTCTGCATCGCCGAGCAGCGGGTCAACGAGTGGAGCGCCGCGCAGCGAGACGTGGCGCTGGTGTTCCAGCAGTACTCGCTCTACCCGAACTACACGGTGCGCGAGAACCTGGCCTTTCCGCTCAAGTCCAAGTTGCGCAATCTCACAGAGCAGCAGATCGAGGAGCGCGTGGCCAAGGCCGCTGCCACCGTGCGCATCACCCACTTGCTGGAGCGGCGCACCGACCGCCTGTCGGGTGGCGAGATGCAGCGCGTGTCGATCGGCCGCGCCATCGTGCGCGAGCCGCGCGTGTTCCTGATGGACGAGCCGCTGTCCAACCTGGACGCCAAGCTGCGCGAGTTGCTGCGCGCCGAACTCAAGGGCCTGCAGCAGCGGCTGGGCACGACGCTGATCTTCGTCACCCACGACCAGGTGGAAGCGATGACCATGGGTGACCGCATCGGCCTGATGAACAAGGGGAAGCTGATCCAGGTCGGCACGCCGCACGAAATCTACAACCGGCCGAAGAACACCTTCGTCGCGTCCTTTGTCGGAACGCCGGCGATCAACATGTTCGACGTCCGAGTGGATCTGGCGGCCGGCCGGGCCACCGATGGCGCGTTGACGTTCGACCTCAGCGAGGCGACGAAGCAGACCCTGGCCACGCTCGCGCTTCCCGCGGACGGTCGGGTTCGCATCGGCGTGCGGCCCGAACACGTGCATCTGGTCGAGCACGGCGGCACGGCCGGTTCGCTGTACGGCGCCGAACACCATGGCGCCGAGATCGTTGCCATCCTGCAGTCGGGCGATCACATGCTGCGTGCCACGATTCCGGCCGATTCGCGCGTGGCGGTGAATCAGCCATTGCAGTTCTCGTTTGCGCAGGACAAGCTGCACTACTTCCATCCACTGACAGGTGAGAACCTGCGCAATTGACCCATCGCCACACTGGCCCTTTGAAGAGGAGACACACCATGCCCCAAGTCATTGCCACCCACAACTGGATGCGCCCGGAATCGATCCGCCGCACGATCGAACGCATGCGCGAGACAGGCGTCGATGCGCTGGAGATTTCCGGTGAGCCCGACCAGTTCAACACCAAGGAAGTGCGCGCGCTGTTGAAGGAAAACGGCCGCACCTGCTGGGGCTCGGTCACGCTGACGCTGGGCGAGCGCAACCTGGCCGCCAAGAGCCAGGTGCAGCGCGAGAAGACGGTCGACTACATGAAGCGCGTGGTGACCTTCGCGAAGGAACTCGACGGCCAGATCATCACGCTGGTGCCCGCCACGGTGGGCAAGGTGGTCGCCGACGGCGCTCCGGCCGAAGAATGGAAGTGGGTGGTCGAAGGCATCAAGGAGGTCTATGCGCACGCCGAGAAGGCCGGCATCCGCATTGCCATCGAGCCCCTGAACCGTTTCGAGACCTACCTCATCAACCGCGGCGACCAGGCCCTGGCGCTGGCCGATGCCGTAGGCCCGAACTGCGGCGTGTGCCTGGACCTGTTCCACATGAACATCGAAGAGAGCGACATCCACGAGGCCTTCCGCAAGTGCAAGGGCCGCATCTACGACGTCCACATCGCCGACAACAACCGCTTCGCGCCGGGCATGGGAACGCTGGACTTCCCGGCCATCGTCCAGACCATCAAGTCCACCGGCTACACCGGCGCGCTCACGCTGGAATTCGTCGCCACGGTCGACCGCACGCCCGCCAGCCCCTATGGCGACCAGGTCGAGAAGAACCCGGTGGACGTCACGCCCGAGCAGATGAAGTTCATCATCGACCACGGGTCCAACCTGCTGTCCGACACGTTCTACACGGGGCTCTTCACGCAGTCTGTCAAGGTTCTTCGACCGTTGGTCTGAGACCGGTTCGAGGCTTCTACGAGGAGAGCCACGATGTTGTTGGGCCAGCTGTTCCACACCGCCATCCGCACCGCCGACCTGGACGCCACGGTGCGCTTCTACACCGAGGTGCTGGGCATGATCGTGGCGGACCGGCCGCCGATCGGCTTCCCCGGCGCCTGGCTCAAGCCTGCGCAGGCGGGCGCCGAGGCCTCCGTTCACGTCTACGCGGGCGACGCGGCGCGCGAGGCCGACGGCTCGGTGCAAACGGGCAGCGGGGCGATCGACCACCTCTCGGTGGTATGCCAGGGGTACGACGATTTCCGGGCCCGCTTCGAAACCTTCGGGCTGCCATACCGGGAGAACCTGGTGCCGGCCACGCCGTTGTGGCAGCTGTTCATCTACGACCCGAACGGCATCCAGCTGGAGCTGACGTTCCATGCCGGCGCCGAATCCCGGCAGGCGCCGCAGATCCCCGCGGCGCGCCTGTACAAGGCGCGCGAGCGCTGGTTCGACCCCGCGCCCTACCGGCAGTTTGCGGGCAAGGCGCGCTGAGCCAGGATGAAGATCACCCGCGTTGAAGCCACCTGGCTGCAGGTCCCGATTCCGCCGGCGCAGCAGCACTCCAGCGACTTCGGGGTGGCGACCACCTTCGACACCGCGCTGGTGCGCGTGGACACCGATGCCGGCCTCACCGGCTGGGGCGAAGCCAAGGTCTCGGCCGGCAGCTCCGGCGACTACCACGGCGTGGTGGCCATCATCAACCAGGAGTTCGGCCCGCGCCTCGTCGGCCAGGACCCGCACGCCATCACGAGCATCTGGGAGGGGCTGTACAACGGCTCGCGCGGGCACTACGCGCTGGCGCGCGGCCACGTGTTCCCGGCGATGTGCCGGCGCGGCGCGTCGGTTTCGGCGCTTTCGGGCATCGACATCGCGTTGTGGGACATCCTCGGCAAGGCCCTGAACGTGCCGGTGTGGCAACTGCTGGGCGGCCGCAAGGCCGAGCGCATGCCGGCCTACGCCTCGGGCGGCTGGGCCGCGGCAGACCAGATCGGCGCGCAACTGAAGGGCTACCTCGCCAAGGGCGGCTTCGGCGCCGTCAAGATGCGCGTCGGCGTGTTCGACGGCTCCCCCGCCGCGTCGGCGAAGCGCGTGATCGCCGCGCGCGAGGCGCTCGGTCCGGATGTGGAGCTCATGTGCGACGCGCACGGATCCTTCACCGTGTCGGAGGCGCGGCAGTTCTGCCACCTGGTGCGCGATTGCGCCGTCGCATGGTTCGAAGAACCGGTGACCGCCGACGACAAGCGTGGCATGGCCGAGGTGCGCCGCAGCTGCGCCATTCCGATCGCCACCGGCGAGAGCGAATCGACGCGGTTCGACTTTCGCGACCTGATCGAGCTGCGAGCGGCCGACATCCTGCAGCCCGACCTGGCGATTTGCGGCGGAATCACCGAGGCCATGCGCATCTCGGCCTTGGCCAGTGCGGCCAACCTGCGCTTGGCGCCGCACCTGTGGGCCGGCGCGCCGGCGTTCGCGGCCGGCCTGCATGTCTCGGCGGCGTCGCCGGCCGCCTACATCCTTGAGTACTCGCTGGGCGCCAACCCGATGATCCATGACCTCGTGGAAGAAGAGTTCCCGGTGCACGGCGGCATGGTCGACATCCCGTCCCGGCCGGGCCTGGGCATCACGATCCGCAGCGACTTCGTCGAGCAATACCGCAAGATCTAGCACTGTCAACCGGAACCCAAGCGAACCGAACAATGGAAGGCCTCGAGCAAACCGCCAAGCTGCTGCAGTTGATCCGCGAACGCGGGTTTCACCCTGGCGACAAGCTGCCCTCCGAACGTGACCTGGCGGCGCTGTTCGGCATGAGCCGCAGTGCCGTGCGCGAGGCGTTGATTCGCCTGGACACGCTGCGCATCATCGAGAGCCGGCCCAAGTCTGGCGTGTACCTGCGGCCGTTCGCGGCCGAGCGCAGCATCGAAGCGATGGTGCTGTTCACCGAGACCGACACGCCGCTGTCCGAAGACGACGTGGTGCAGTCGGTCGAACTGCGCAGCGTGCTGGAAAGCGAGGCGATGCGGCTGGCCTGTCTGCGCCGCACGCCGGCCGACCTGGAGCGCCTGAACCAGATCCTGCAGGACAGTGCCGTCGCCATCAGCCGAGGCGAGACCCTGGCCAACCTGGATGCCGAGTTCCACAAGGCCATCGTCGCCGCCACGCAGAACCATGTGCTGCTGCGCTTCATCAACGTCTTCTACCTGATGTCGCGCAAGCGGCGCGAGACCTACTTCCAGGCCAGCCAGCAGAGCCAGCGCTCGCATGCGCAGCATCTCCAGCTCTATCGCGCCATCGTCGCGCAGGACGTGGAGGCAGGGCAGAAGATCCTGCGCCGCCACATCAAAGGTGTCGACGCCTACTTCCGCATGTTCTTCGCCGAGGGGCATGGCGACGCGCGCGGGCTGGTACCGCCCCCCAAGAGTCCGTCGAGCGCTGCCCAACCCGCGGCCCGCAGGGTTCGGGGCAAGCCGTCGGGCAAACCGCCCGCGAAGGCCGCGGCCTAGCCGGCCGCACGCGATGCCTCACGGCCATGGCCCGCATTCTGCTGACGCAATCGATCCACCCGGCGGTGCAGGCGCGTCTGGCTGCGCTGGGCGAAGTGCGCGTGGCCGCGGACACCTTGCCCGACACCCTGCGCCGCGACGCCGCGGGTTGCAGCGTCGTGGTGGTGCGCGCCCCGCTGCCCGATGACATCTTCGACGCCGCGCCAAGCCTTGTCGGCGCGGTGCGCCACGGCGCCGGCGTGGACATGATCCCGATCGAGGCGGCCACGGCACGCGGCGTGCTCGTGGCCAATGTGCCGGGCGCCAATGCGCTCACCGTTGCCGAGCATGTGCTGGCCAGCCTGATTCAGCTGGCACGCCGCCGCGGTGCGGTCGCGGCGCGCTTGCAGGCCGGCCCATCGGGGTGGGCGGCGGCCCGGGCGCTGGCGGACACCGGGTTCGAGCTGCCGGGCCGTACCGTGGGCCTGGTCGGATACGGCCATGTTGGCCAGGCCATCGCCCGGATCTGCACCTCCCTGGCGATGCGGGTGCTGGTGCACACACGCTCGGGCCCGGGTTCGCATGCCGGAGCGCCCGAGGTCGACCACATGCCCCTGGCCGAGTTGCTCTCGCAGAGCGATTTCGTCGTGCTGGCCTGTCCGTTGACGGCCCAGACGCGTGGGCTGATCGGTGCCGCCGAACTGGCCGCCATGCGCCCAGGCTCATGCCTCGTCAACGTCGCGCGCGGACCGGTGGTACAGGAGACGGCGCTCATCGACGCGTTGCGCACCGGATGGCTGGCGGGTGCGGCGCTGGACGTGTTCGACGTGCAGCCGTTGAGTGCGGACCATCCCTACCGGCAGATGGAGCAGGTGTTGTTGACGCCGCACGTGGCCGGCATCACCGAGGACAGCATGCGGCGCATGGGCTTTGGCGCCGCCCTGGCCGTGGAGCACCTGCTGCGCGGTGAAGTTCCACCGCACTGCATCAACCCGCAGGCAGAGGCGGCGTTCCGCCTGCGGACAAAGGCCCATCAGCATCAAAACCCCACCCCGGGGACACACGAGGAGAAACCATGGACCGCAAGATTCTGATCATCACCGGCGACGGAGGCGAAGGCTACGAGTTGCTCTATGCCGTTCATCGCTTTCAGGAAGCCGGGCTCGTACCGGTTGTGGCCGCGCCATCCAAGCGCCTGCTCAACATGGTGATGCACGACTTCGAGCCCGGCTGGGACACCTACGTCGAGCGCCCCGGCTACCGCCGCGAAGCCGACATCGCCATTGCCGACGCGAGATCGGGCGACTACGAGGCCGTCTTTCTGGTGGGGGGCCGCGCACCCGAGTACCTGCGCAATGACCCGAGGCTGCAGGCCCTCGTCCGCGAGTTCCAAGCGCAGGGCAAATGGATCTTCTCCATCTGCCACGGCGTTCAGATCCTCACTGCCGCCGGCCTCGCCAAAGGCCGCAAACTCACCTGTTACGAGCACGTGCGCTCCGAGGTCGAAACCTGTGGAGGTACCTTCGTCGCCGAGCCTTGCGTGCGCGACGGCAACGTGGTCAGTGCCCAGACTTGGCAGGACCACCCATGGTTCTTCAGGGAAATCTTCAAGTGTCTCGGCGAGCGCCGGTGAACACCACGCGACGCGTGCCGTAGGCGACCGTCTGGCGCGGCACTGCGCGTGCCGGCTTGGCCGGCCTGGTCAGGCGCGGCGCGCGCGGCTTGTCGCCACCGGTGTGCGGCGCCGGTCGGTGAGCTGCTTCACGTCAGACGTCCTCGCGCGTCGATCGGCCAGACAGAGTCAATGATGCCGCTCTCGAGCCCGCCGCGAACCACCACGTAGTGGTCGTGCAGGTTCACGGTCGGGTCGCAGTGGCCGGGCACCAGCCACACGGTGTCGCCCAGTGCCGGCAACTTGTCGCCGCGCGGGCTCAGGATGCCGTGTTCGTCGCCGCCGTTGGTGAACGCCAGGTCGCGCCCCCACACGGTGGGCAGGCCGGAGTCGATGGCATGCGCCTTGTGGCCGGCATCGACCACCGCGTGCGAGGTGCCGCGGCTCATCACCTGGCTCTTCACGAACAGCGCGTGTTCGAAACGCGGTGCGTGCGAGGCCGGCTGGTTGTCGGCGTAGTCGCGGTCCATGAACAGGTAGCTGCCGGCCTGCAGTTCGCCGTACACGCCGCTGGCGGCTTCGAACGCGAAGGTGCCGGTGCCCGCGCCGGTGACCAGCGGGCAATGGATGCCGGCGGCGGTGATGCTTGCTTGCGCGGCACGCGCCAGGCTCACGGCATGCCGGACGGTGGCCTCGCGCTCGGCCGGGTCGCGCAAATGTTGCGCGCGGCCGTGGTAGGCCTGCAGCCCCGCAAAACGCAGGCCGTGCGAGACGACCTGGTGCGCCAGCGCGCCGGCCGCGGTCGCAGCAACTCCGCAGCGGCCATGGCCGACGTCGATCTCGACGAACACGTCCACCATGGTCCCGGCCGCTCTGAGCGCGTGCGTCAGCCGGTCCACGCCAAGCGGCGAATCAACCGCGATGGCGAGCTGCATGCGGCCCGCCAGCGCAGCCACACGGGCCAGCTTGCTCTCGGCAATCACCTCGTTGCTGATGAAGATGTCGGTCACCCCGCCGTCGGCCAGCGCCTCGGCCTCGCCGACCTTCTGCACGCACACGCCGACCGCGCCGGCCGCCATCTGCAGCTTCGCGATGGCAGCACTCTTGTGCATCTTGGCGTGCGGGCGCAGGCGCATCTTGTGACGGGCTGCAAACTCGGCCATGCGCGTGAGGTTGCGCTGCATCGCGTCGAGGTCGATCACCAGCGCCGGGGTGTCGATGCTGCCGACCGGATCTCCCACGCGCGCGGTCGAGTTCGTCATGGCGCGCGCTCCGCCAGTTCGGCCCCGGTCTCGCCGTCGCTGGCTTCGTCCAGCGACGGATCCTCCAGATGCCAGGTGTCGCTCCAACCCACCAGCGTCAAGCCCTGCGGCGTGTACAGCAGCCGGTTGATGCTGGCGTTGCCCAGTTGCCACGAGCGCGGCGCCTGCAGGTCGAGCCGGGTGGCGGCGCGGTACAGGCAGTCCATCACACCGCCGTGGGCGACCACGGCGATGGTCTGGCCCGGGTGCGCGCCGGCCAGCCGCGTCACGGTGGTAACGCAGCGTGTGTAGAAGTCCGCCAGCACCTCGCCGCCGACGGGTCCGAAGGCCGGGTCGCGCTTGCGCCAGCGTTCGCTCTGCTCGGGCCAGCGTGCCTCGATCTCCTTGAAGGTCAGGCCCTCGAACTCGCCGAAGCCGCGCTCGCGCAGGCCGGTGTCGGTGACGATCGTGCGCCCGCTGCCTGCCGCCACCACCTGCGCGGTTTCCAGCGCGCGCAGCAGGTCGCTGGAGTAGACCGCGTCGATCGTCTCGTCGGCCAGCGCCCGCGCCAGGCGGCGTGCCTGCCAGCGGCCGGTGTCATTCAGCGGGATGTCGAGATGGCCCTGCAGGCGGGCGTCCACGTTCCACGCCGTCTCGCCGTGGCGGATGGCCAGCACGCGGGTGGCCTGCTGCCCCTCTGTTGGCCGCACCTCGGTTGGCTGCCCCTCTATTGTCTGAACTTCCATCAGCCGAGCAGGCGCTTGTTCAGGGTAAAGGTCCCGGAGTGCGTGGCCTCGGCCAGCACATGCGGGTAGATCGCCTGGCGCGCCTGCGCGCCGGTGAAGGCGCCTTCGACCGGCGCACGCGCCACGCCCAGCGCGTACAAGGTGAACACGTAGTGGTGCACCAGCGAATCGTTGAACGGCGGGAACAGGCCGTCGTAGCCGAAGTAGCTGCCGGCCATCTCGGTGTTGGCTGCAAACCAGCCGGTGTAGTCGTTCAGGCCGTGGCGCGCGCCGTGCAAGGTGGCCGGGCCGCTCTTGCCGCGGGCAGTGAAGCCGCGGCTGCATTCGCCCTCGCCGATGCGGTTCAGATCAGCCGGCAGGTCCACCAGCACCCAGTGGAAGAAATCGACGCGCGGCAGGTCGGCCGGCACCTCGCGATCGGGATGGTTCACGTCGTCGGCGCGGCTGGGCACGTCGAAGTCGTGGCAGATCAGCGCGAAAGACTGCGTGCCCGCCGGCACCTCGCTCCAGGCCAGGTGCGGGTTGAGGTTGTCCGAGAAGCCCACGCCGGTGTCGTCAATCTTGCCGGCCGCGCAACGCGCCGGAATGCGCTCGCCGTTGACCCAGCTGTCACTCCACAGTTTCATGCCCGTCCTTCCTTGCATGTCAAACCCCCCAGACGATTTCCTGATGGGCGGCGAGGGCGCGCTTCAGCATTTCAACCAGCGGCCAGGCGCGTTGGCGCAGGCTGACCTTGTCGTGTGGCCCGTCGTTCTTGTCCTTGCCTTGTCCGGCGTCGGCTTTGGCGGCCGCTCTGGCCGCTTCTTCGGCGGCGATGGCCTGCTCGATCGCTGCGATCGCCGCGGCCATGTCGGCCGGTTCGATGATGCCCTTGGGCGCCGGCTCCTTGCCGATCAGGCGCAGCACCTGGTCGCCGTTGGGGCCCATCATGATCACGTCGCCAGCGGCCTTGGACTTGAATTTGTAGATCACGGCGTGTCGGCGGAAGTGCCGCCCCGGTGGGTTGGAAGCCGTGATTGTGCCCCCAGCGCAAGGGGCCGCGCCTTGATCGCCGGCAGCTCAGTGGCGCCGGGTCGGCGCGGCCGGTCGAGCGGCGTCAGCGTTGGCAGGCCGGTGCCGCTTGCGCGCAGTCGGCAACTCTTTCAGGCGTGCTTCGAAGGTGCGCGCATCGAGCGCCTTGGCAAACAGGAAACCCTGGTACTGGTTGCAGCCGGCCTTCTTCAGGAAGCGCCGCTGGGCTTCGGTCTCCACGCCTTCGGCAATGATCTGCAGGTGCAGCGCGCGGCCCATGTTGATGATGGCGTGCACCAGGCCGACGTCACTTTCGTCGTCGGGCAGGCCGTCGACAAAACTGCGGTCGATCTTCAAGCGGTTGACCGGCAGGCGCTTCAGGTAGCTCAGGCTCGAATAGCCGGTGCCGAAGTCGTCGATCGCCAGTTTCACGCCCAGTTCAGCCAGTGCCTGCAGGCGCGCCAGCGCGTCGGCGGCGTCGTGCAGCAGCATCGATTCGGTCAGCTCCAGCTCCAGGCTGGCCGGCGGCAGCCTGGCGTGGCGCAGCGCCTGGGCCACGCCTTCGACGAAAGCCGGCTGCTGGAACTGCAGGGTCGAGACGTTCACCGACACCACCAGGTTCAACCCGCGCGCATGCCAGTCGGCCGCCTGCGCCACCGCCTGGTGCAGCACCCAGTCGCCGATGGCAATGATGAAGCCGCTGTCCTCGGCCACCGGAATGAACTCGACCGGCGACACCTCGCCCAGCTCCGGGTCGGTCCAGCGGATCAGCGCCTCGGCGCCCACCACGTGGCCGCTGGCCATGTCGATCTGCGCCTGGTAGTGCAGGCGGAAGCGGTTCTGCGTTAGCGCCAGCCGCATGGCGTGGTCGAGCTGCATGCGCGAGCGCGACACCAGCGCCACCGGTCGCGCCTGCGGGCGGTGGAAGCGAAAGCACGCCCGGCCCGCCTTCTTGGCTTCGTGCATCGCGGCATCGGCGCGGCCCATCAGCTCATCCATCGTCGTGCCGTCGCCGGGCACCAGCGTAATGCCGATGCTGGCCGTCACGGTGAAGCTGATGCCGGCCTGGTGGAAGGGCCGGCGCAGCGCGTCCAGCATGCGGCTCGCGCTCGCTTCGGCGGCGTCTGCGTCGGCCAGGTTCATCAGCAGGACGAATTCGTCGCTGCCCAGCCGCGCCACGGTGTCGCCGGGGTGCAGGCAGCCGCGCAGGCGGCCTGCCACTTCGACCAGCACGCTGTCGCCGAAGGCGTGGCCGAGCGTGTCGTTGATGTGCTTGAAGCCGTCCAGGTTCAGGAACAGCAGCGCAAAACACGCCTGCCCTCTCTGTGCCTGAGCCAGGCTCGAATGAATGCGTTCAGCCAGGCGGCGCCGGTTCGGCAGGCCGGTCAGCGCGTCGGTGGTCGAGAGGGTCTCGATGCGTTCGCCGGCAGCAATCTTTTCGGTGATGTCGCGGTACGACCAGACCCGCCCGATCGGCTGGCCCTGGCTGCACTGCGGCAGGCTCACGCGCTCGATCACCTTGCCCGAATGAAGCTGCAGCACGTCGCTGGACTGCAGCATCACGGCCTCTTCGAGCACCGCCAGGCGGCGCATGTAGGAGGCCGGGTCGAGCACGCTGCGGCGCATCCACTCCAACAGTGCGTCATCGTCGCGCTGCAGCAGAAGCTCGGGCGGCACGGCCCACATTTGCGCAAAACGCTGGTTGCAGTTGCGGATGCGGCCCGACAGGTCGGTCACCAAAATGCCGTCGGCGGTCGATTCGAGCGTCGCCGCGAGCTGCGCCGCGGCCACCTCGAGCTCACGCTGCGCGTTGACCTGCTCGCTGCGGTCGTGCAGGGCCACCACATACAACGCAACACCCGCAGCGGGCTCGACGCGGCTGACGCGGCGCGTCACCGGCAAGGTCGTGCCGTCGAAGCGGCGCACCAGGGTTTGTGTCTCGATGCCCGACTCGATGCCAGACTCGCCACCCGACCCGATGCCGGCGCTGCTGTCGTCGGCCACCTCGCCCCAGAAGCACAGCTCCTCGGGCGTGGCCGCGAGTTCCAGCACGGGCTTGCCCAGCAGATCAGCGGCCGGCAGGCCCAGCAGCGCGCCGGCTGCGCGGTTGGCGGCGACGATGCGCAAGGCCTGTGCGTCCACCAGCCACACCGCGTGCAGCATGGCCTCGATCAGCACCGACAAGCTGTTCAGCGGGCCGGCAGCCGCGCTGGGCTGCGGGGGGCTCGTATCCGGGTTCACGCTGCCGGTTCCAGCTCGTGCGCCGGTTCGAAGAAGTACACCACCCGCCGAGCCGGCGCCAGGTAGTTCAGTGCCGACGCCGGCAACTGCAGCGGCTTGAGGCTGCGCCGAATGCTCAGGCCAGGCTGGCTCTGCAGGTCGAGCACCAGCGCCTCGTCGCGCGGCACCTGGGGGTCGTGGACCAGCACGCTCGGTTTGAGCGGGCGCGTGGCGTTGACGTTGACGACCAGCGCAAAACGATCGTCGCTGAGCTGCA
The DNA here is from genome assembly GCA_031382215.1 of Methylibium sp. Taxonomy (GTDB): domain Bacteria; phylum Pseudomonadota; class Gammaproteobacteria; order Burkholderiales; family Burkholderiaceae_C; genus LGRD01. Next base: position 3,634 of record JANMYQ010000262.1, on the reverse strand, counting down.
CCGTCGAGCCCGGCGGGTACACGCCCATCATCTTGATGAAGGTGGCCAGCACGGTCTTGTCGAACTGCGGCGCACTGCCGGCGAACAGTTGCGCCAGTGCCTCGTGCGGGGTCAGTGCGCGCGCGGCCAGGTTCGGGTTGCACAGCTTGTCGTAGCGGTTCACCAGCGCCACGATGCGCGCCGGCAGACTCAGCTTCTCGGCGCCCAGGCGGAGCGGAAAGCCGCTGCCGTCGTGATGTTCGTGGTGCTGCGCCACCACCCGTGCGGCGCCAGCCTCCAGGCCCATGCGGCGCGCGTACGCCACGCCCAGGGCTACGTGCTCCTGGTACTCCTTCACCTCGGCCGGAATGAAATGGTCCTCACGCTGGCGCACGCGCTCGGGCAACTCGGCCTTGCCGATGTCGTGCACCATCGCGCCGACGCCCAGGTCGAACAGGTCGGGCTCACTCAGGCCGAGTCGGCGACCCAGCAGCAGCGCCAGGATGCTCACGTTCAGCGCATGCGCAGCCGCCTTGTTGCCCGCGTTGCCGCTGAGCAGCTGGATGCACAGCTCCTGCTCACCCAGCATCTTGTTCAACAGCGCCTGTGAGAGCGCCTCCACCTGCGCGCCAGCTTCCAGCGGCCGGGCGCCGGCCAGGCGCATCAGCTCGCTGCAGTCGTCGGCCGCTTCGGCGAACTGGCGTTCGCAGCGCCGCAAGGCGTCGCGCTGGTTCGCCAGTCGCTCGCGCTGTGTGGGGGCGGCCGGCGTCGGCGTCGGTTCGGTCAGTGGCGCGGCTGGAATTTCCGAGTCGGGCGCCGCGGTCGAGTCGCTGGCCACGTCGCTGGCAATGTCGCTGGCAATGTCACCGAATTGGGGCTCCCAACGCACCCGGTTCGGCCCCAGCGAGCGGATCGTGGCGATCTGCTGTTGCGACGAGATCTTGAAGCGGCTGAGCGGAAACGGGTGCGCCATCCAGCCGCCATCGAGGTGCACGACCATGCCGACCCGAAGGTCCTGGACGTCGATCAACTCGTAGGTGGGGCTTGCGCACATGGAGGGCGCCTGCGGCAAGAGGGCCGCCAGGCTTGCGGTTCTCTTCGGCCTTCCACGCGCCGTCTTGAGACGTTGCTTGAGACGTGCGCCTCGCGCGGCGGTCCGGGGGCCGGCTCGCGAGCCTCATCCGAGAACTACTTGGCAGCAACGCTGCGTGCGTCGCCCACCCCGCGACCGGGGGATCAAGCCCGGCGTGCGCTCACGCCGATGCAACTATTCGTAACGCCGCGCGTCCTCGATCACCTTGCCATCGTTGGGCAGGCTGCCAGTGGCACACAGCAGCACGTCGCCGCGCAGTTTGGTCACGTCGCGGATGCTTTGCGCGAGGTGCTCGGCCAGGCCCTCGGCGGGCTCACTCACTTCCACATGCAGCGCCATGCTGTCGTTGGCCATCGCGCCGCTGATCACGAGTCGCGCCTTGCCCACGCCGGGGTGGCGGCGCACGATGTCGGCCACTTGCGACGGGTGCACGAACATGCCGCGCACCTTGGCGGTCTGGTCGGCACGGCCGAGCCAGCCCTTGATGCGGGTGTTGGTGCGGCCGGTGGGGCAGGCGCCGGGCAGCACCGCCGACAGGTCGCCGGTGCCGAAGCGGATCAGCGGGTAGTCGGGGTTCAGCGTGGTGACGACCACTTCACCGACTTCGCCTTCCGCCACCGGGTCGCCGGTGCCGGGGCGGACGATTTCGACGATCACGCCTTCATCGAGCACCAGGCCCTCGCGCGCTGCGGTTTCATACGCGATCAGCCCCAGGTCGGCGGTGCCGTAACTCTGGTAGGCGACCACGCCGCGTTCGAGCAGCCAGTCGCGCAGCGACGGCATGAAGGCCTCGCCACCGACCGAGGCCTTTTGCAGCGAGGGCAGCGCCACGCCCATCTCGGCGGCCTTCTCCAGGATCAGTTTCAGAAAGCTCGGCGTGCCCACGTAGGCAGCGGGCATCAACTCGGCCATCGCGTGAACCTGCATCTCGGTCTGGCCGATGCCGCCGGGGAACACCGTGCAGCCCAGCGCATGCGCGCCGGTTTCCATCATCAACCCGGCCGGCGTGAAGTGATAGCTGAAGCTGTTGTGCACCAGGTCGCCGGCCCGAATGCCGGCGGCGAACAGCGCCCGCGCCATGCGCCAGTAGTCGTGGCCGTGGCCTTCGGGTTCGTAGATCGTGCCGGGTGAGGCGTACACACGCCGCGCGCCGCGACCCTGGGCGTGCAGAGGGCCCCAACCGATGGCGGAGAAGCCGCCGAACACGTCTGCGGCGGAGGAGCCGGCTGTCGCAGCGCCGGATGCGCCACCGGATGCGCCACCAGCGCGCTGCGCCCTCTGGCGTTCGAGCAGCTCATGCTTGCGCGTGACCGGCAGTTGCGCCAGCGCGGCGCGCGAGGTGATGGAGGCCGGCTGCACGTCGCGCAGCAGCTCGGCGAAGGCCGGTGCATGGGCTTTGGCGTGGGCGAGCTGCTGCGCCAGGCGCGCCATCTGGTCGGCTTCGCGTCGGGCGGGGTCGCGGGTTTCGAGCGCGTCGTGATGGGCGGTCATGGTGTGGGTGCGGGGTTCGTTCACAGCGTCAGTCGTCATCACCGCGGCCAGCGCGGCGCTTGGCGTCATCGACCAGCTTGCGCTGGGCCGGCGGCGTGTCTGTCGGGTAGCGGTCGAAGCCCGAGCCGCCGGGCTTCTTCAGGTCGGCCATCAGCGTGCCCTGGTCGTCGTGAAAGTGCAGGAAGGCGGCGCCGCGGCAGTAGAAGATGCCGGGCTTCACTTCCTTCAGCCCCGAGATGCCCCGCAACTGGCGCAGCACCGGGAGCAGCGGTTCGAGGGCCTTGGGGTCTGCGTGCGCCATGGTTTGTTTTCCGTCGGCTCGGGGAGCGAGATTCAGGCCAGCCAGCGTTTGCGTCGCTTGTAGCTCTTCACGTCCTTGAAACTCTTGCGCCCTTCGGCGCCGGAGCCACCGGTGCCGAGGTAGAACTCCTTCACGTCTTCGTTCTCGCGCAGGTCCTTGGCCACACCGTCCATCACGATGCGGCCGTTCTCGAGGATGTAGCCGTAGTCGGCATAACGCAGCGCCATGTTGGTGTTCTGCTCGGCGAGCAGGAAGGTCACGCCTTCTTTGGTGTTGAGGTCCTTCACGATCTCGAACACCTCCTCGACGATCTGCGGCGCCAGCCCCATGCTCGGTTCATCCAGCAGCACCATCTTCGGGCTGGCCATCAGCGCCCGGCCGATTGCGCACATCTGCTGCTCGCCGCCCGAGGTGTAAGCGGCCTGCGACGTGCGCCGCGTCTTCAGGCGCGGGAAGTAGTTGTAGACCTTCTCCAGCGTGGCGGCGATCGCGGCCTTGCCGTCCTTGCGCGTGTAGGCGCCGGTCATCAGGTTGTCCTCGATCGTCAGGTGCGCAAAGCAGTGGCGCCCTTCCATCACCTGGATCACGCCGCGATTGACCATCTCGGACGTGGAGAGCTTCTCGATGCGCTCGCCGCGCAGCTCGATCGAGCCCTTGGTCACCTCGCCGCGCTCACCCGCCAGCAGGTTGCTGACGGCTCGCAAGGTGGTCGTCTTGCCCGCCCCGTTGCCGCCCAGCAGCGCCACGACCTTGCCTTCGGGCACCTGCAG
>JANMYQ010000254.1:0-5018 GCA_031382215.1 Methylibium sp. | reverse complement strand
AGCAGTTCGGGGTCGCGGCACATGCTCATCACCAGCTCGCTGCCGGCGTTGGTGGTGAGCAGGATGATCGTGTTCTTGAAGTCGATCATGCGGCCCTCGCCGTCTTCCATCCAGCCCTTGTCGAACACCTGGAAGAAGATCTCGTGCACGTCGGGGTGGGCCTTCTCGACCTCGTCGAGCAGCACCACGCTGTAAGGCCGCCGGCGCACCGCCTCGGTCAGCACACCACCTTCGCCGTAGCCGACGTAGCCCGGCGGCGCACCTTTGAGCGTGGAGACGGTGTGCGCCTCCTGGAACTCGCTCATGTTGATGGTGATGACGTTTTGTTCGCCGCCGTAGAGCGCTTCGGCTAGCGCGAGCGCCGTTTCGGTCTTGCCGACGCCCGAGGTCCCGCAGAGCATGAACACGCCGATCGGCTTGTTCGGGTTGTCGAGCCGGGCGCGCGAGGTCTGCACCCGGCGCGCAATCATCTCGAGCGCGTGCTTCTGGCCGATGACGCGCTCGTTCAGTGTGTCAGCGAGCTTGAGGATCGACTCGACCTCGTTCTTGACCATTCTGCCAACGGGTATGCCGGTCCAGTCTTGCACCACGCTGCCCACCGCCACTTCGTCGACCGAGGGAAGGATCAGCGGGGTGTCACCCTGGAGCTTCGTCAGCATCGATTGCAGTTCGGCCAGATCGGCCAGCAACGCGACGCGTGCTTGCGGCGAGAGGGCTTGCGGTTCCGACGCCGCAGCGTCGCTGCCTGCAGGTGTCACTGCCGGCGCAGCAGGCTCAGCAGTCTCGGGCGCCGTGGGCGCATCGACCTTGGCACCGCCGCGGCGCAGCTTGGCGCGGGTTTCCAGAATGCGATCGACCAGCTTCTTCTCTTCTGCGTAGCGCGCCTGCACGTTCTGGAGCGTCGCTTGGGCTTCCGACAACTGTTGTTCCACCCTGCCCTTGCGTGCAGCAACGTCGATGCCGATGTCTTCCTCGCGCTGGATGATCTCGCTCTCTGTGGTCAGGGCCTCGATGCGGCGTTGCACATCTTCCACCTCGGGTGGCGTGGCGTGCTGGCTCACGGCGACACGGGCGCAGGCTGTGTCGAGCAGGCTCACGGCCTTGTCGGGCAATTGGCGGCCCGCAATGTAGCGGTGAGAGAGCTTTACTGCGGCCTCGATGGCTTCGTCGAGCAACTGCACGCGATGGTGTTTTTCGAGGATCGTCGCCACACCGCGCAGCATCAGCACGGCCTTGTCTTCGCTGGGCTCGCCCACCTGAACGACCTGGAATCTGCGCGTCAGCGCCGGGTCTTTCTCGAAGTACTTCTTGTACTCTGCCCAAGTGGTGGCGGCAATGGTGCGCAGCTTGCCGCGTGCCAACGCGGGCTTGAGCAGGTTGGCGGCGTCGCCGGTGCCGGCAGCGCCGCCGGCACCGATGAGCGTGTGCGCCTCGTCGATGAAGAGGATGATCGGCTTGGCCGAGGACTGCACTTCGTCGATCACTTGGCGCAGGCGATTCTCGAACTCGCCCTTCATGCTGGCGCCGGCTTGCAGCAGCCCGATATCGAGCATCATCAACGACACGTCGCGCAGCTGTGGCGGTACGTCGCCGCGCGCCAGCCGCAATGCAAAACCTTCCACCACCGCCGTCTTGCCCACGCCGGCCTCGCCTGTGAGGATGGGGTTGTTCTGGCGCCGCCTCATCAGGATATCGACGATCTGTCGAATCTCTTCATCGCGTCCGGCAATCGGGTCGAGCTCGCCTTTGCGCGCCTTCTCGGTCAGGTCCACCGCGTAGCGCTTGAGCGCCTCCTGCTTGCCCATCGCGGCCGGCGACATGGCCTCGCTGGCTTCGCCAGGCTGCGCTGCGCCGAAACCATCGCTGGCCGCCTGTGCATGTTCGGGCGAGCCGCCGAGCAGCGTAGCGTAGTTCTCAGTCAGATCGTCCAGCTTGATGCGCTCGAACTGCTTGCTGATCGACAGCAGCGCGTTGCGCATCGACTGCGTCTTGAGCAAGCCGACGATCAGGTAACCGGTGCGCACCTGCCGGTCGCCAAACATCAGCGAGCCATAGACCCAGGCACGCTCGACGGCGTTTTCTATAAAGGTGGACAAATCGGTCACCGACGATGCGCCGCGTGGCAGACGGTCCAGCGCCTTCTGCAAATCGGCCACCAACGCCGCGGCGTCGAGTTCGTAGTGCTTGACGATGCGGTGCAGGTCAGAATCCTGCCCCTGCAGAATCTGAAAGAACCAGTGCTGCAGTTCAACGTAAGGGTTGCCACGCAGCTTGCAGAACACGGTCGCGCCCTCGATGGCCTTGTAGGCGAGCGGGTTGAGTTTGCCGAACAGTGCGGTGCGACTGATCTCAGCCATGGTTGTTCCCCTTGTTGAAGGTGCACGCGCCCAGGTGCGCTGGGTGCTGGCGAAGATCGCCTCGGTCAGTGCCGGCTCCCTTGCCACCGAGCCAGGTGGCCCAGCCGAGCGGAATGGTCGGGGCCGCACCGCCGTCTTTGCTCTTGCCGACTTGGAGGCTGGGAACCTCGTTCTCCATGAGTATCAGGCGCAGATCCCAGAACATCTCGAAACCCAGTAACTGGCGCATCCAGTCGCGTAGCTCGATGAGCGATCGTTGGCCCGGCAAGAACTGCTGATATTGCTCCAACGTGAGCGGCCCGAGATGCAGACGCAGCTTGTACTGGCGATCCCAAATCCTGCTGCCGGCAACTGCCGAGATGCCCAATGGCGCGCTTCGGCGCTCTGCGGCGCTACCCAGTCGGGTGCAATCTTCGCGGCGAAGTGGCATCCAGTGGCCCACGTAGGACTCGACGCGCAGCGGAATCTTGAAGAACTGGCGCAGCACTTTCGATATCGTTTCAGCACTGCGCGTGGAGCGCGCAAGGTGCCCGCTCACGAAGCGCTTTGCAGCGTCAGGCACGGCGTCGGCATGACGCAGCGTGGCCGGGCGATGGCCGAAAAGCGCGCTGACCCAACCGGCGAACCGATCATCGGCAGGGCGATCCGCCTGCACGGTTGGCTGAGACTGGGACCATGCACGATAAAAAAGCAGCAATGCGCGATGGTGGAACATGTCGACAAACCGCGCGAACGTGGGGTCTGCGTGGTTGCGCAGCCGATCGCGCGCGAACTCTGTCAAGTGCAGCGGCAACGCTCCCATCGAGCCGAACAACCCGAAGAAGCGAACGCCCAATCGGGGCCGGCCACCAGGGTCAAAGGACATCAGCGCTGCCGGAGCAAAATCGAGCTCAGGGTCTTGGCCAAGCCGTATGGGTTCCGCGCTTGGGCGCAGTGCGCTGCCCAGCCTCGGTACCGTTGGTGAAAAGCCCTCGATCTGGCGCAGGACCGCGAAGAAGTCATGCGCCCACGGCTGGGCAGAGAGGCTGTCGAACAACCGCTGCCGGCGCTCATCCAGGGCTCGCGCATCCATGGCGCTCGTGGCTGCAGTACTCGAATCCGGGTGTGCGGGGTTCGGCGGCGTCATGGCAGACTGGGCCTGCTCTAGAGCACCGCGCGCGCACCAATTCGCGGGGCGCAGCGCATGATTTCCCCGCGCGATGCGGAGCGCAGAACAGTCTCGCAGAAGCTGTTGGCTGACGCCTGGCGCGCAAAGAATCGGTCGAGCACACTGCCGAGCAGGAAGGCGCTTGTCCCCTGAAAGCTCAATTCATCGACGAGCGTTGTGATTTCCACCCCACAGCCGAATGTGAGTGGGCCCGGAAACGGCAAGCGGCGCACGACTGAGCGCGCCTGAATGGCCTGAATGCCGTCGAGCTGCTTGGTCCAGGTGACGTCTTGCTCAGGGCCGTGCAACGCCAGCAGGCTGCGCAGCGCGGCCGCAGCCCGTGAGGCATCTTCACCGGCGATGCTCAAATAGTTGAGTGTGAGCAGGCTCACCATTGACCAACCCACGTCTCCGCGGGCGAGGCGCTGACTCGGTCGCGTGGGGCCGCGCAATGTTTCGATCAGAACCGCAGGACCGGCAGCATCGAGCACCCAGGTGCCGGTGTCAGGCAGCAAGGTGGGCAGGTCGCGGTTGGTCACCAGCGCCGTCAATGAAAGCTGGCGAATATCCTCTCGATAGGGAGCGTTGTGCGGGTCCACCAATGAGATGAACACCTCTTGCCCGATATAGGCCGAACGCGGCCCTTCGAGTCGCTGACGGGCAGACAAGAGCCGCGGCTCACGGCGAACTGTGTAGTTGGCAACTTGGCCTTGGGCCGAGCCGTGATACGTGGCATAGAGGGGCACGAAGTGTTGTTCGGCCACCTGTCCGGATCCAAATCCGGTAACCGACTCGATCGTATGAATCTCGAAGTCCATCGGCCGCGTTCGATCGGGCACGACGTGGTACTCCCAGTTGCCCAAGCCCAACTGGATGCGGTCCAACCGCTTTGGGAACAAGTTGACCGCTGGCGTGCAGTAAAGCGCGAGGCTGTTGGCATCCTCCAGCGATTCGAGCGCCGCCTCGCCGCGCGAAAAGAGCAGCACGACTTCGACCTCGGCGCTGTCGACCAGAGCGAGGCGACGCGCCAGATCGGTCAACTCGAAGAACAGGAAGCGCTGAGGCATGGATGCGTATTCCTGCATCAGACGGTGACCACTCATTCCACGCAATGTTTCTGGCAGCAGGGCGTGCTCGTCGTCGTAGCCGATCTGCTGCACTGAGTTCGCATCTGCGAAGCCCTCAACGCCGCCACGAGAAGTACCGCCGATCCATGTGCCAAGCGATGCGCCAAGTACCAGCTCGTGAATCCTGAATGCCACGTCGTCGGGCGCGGCGATATAGAAGGAGAGGCGGTCGACAGGCAATTGGCTGAACCTGAGCCCACCATGCGCCTTGAGTCGAATTCGAAGGCCGCCGCGAATCACTTTGCCGGCCGGCAATCGAGTCAGCGGCAGGTCAGGCGCATGACTGAAGTACTGGACCGCGTCAATCTCGATCGGCCAAAGTGTCACCTCATGCGCGGTCCGAAATTCGCAGTGCGTGTTCTGCCCGCGGGCCACCGCGCTGGTCAC
>JANMYQ010000224.1:0-2073 GCA_031382215.1 Methylibium sp. | reverse complement strand
ACGCCAGCGTTGTCGCCGTTGGACAAGCTGAATTCGCTGCCCTTGATCGCGATCATCATGCCGCCGTCAGCCTTGACGGTCGTCGTGCCTTTATCGAGGGTCGCCGACTGCGAAATGTTCGGGTAGGGAATTGGGACGGGTCCAGCGGGTGACGGCGTCTTGCACACGTCCGGAATAGTCGCCATCGAAAGGCCGTTGCTGCCCTTGTGAACCAGCGAGTTCGCGGTTCCATTGACCTTGACGGTGACCGGCATGCTCAGGTCCCCTGCGCCGTGGCGATCAAGGCTGCGGCGCGTTCGCCTTGCTCAGCGCTGCTCCAAGCGAAGACTAACGCGCCGTTGCCGTAGCCCTTGAACCCCGCGACTGTGGCCAGACCCAAATGCAAGGGTCCGCCGGCTGCGCACACGTCACCCCAGCAGTCTGCGGGCGCGATGAAGTCGGACGCGGATTCGAAACTCTCCTTCGTGCGCAACGCCGTGAACCCGAACTCGTCAGCGCGGTAGGGTTCGCCGTTCATGTCGCAGTAGATGTCGCTCACTCTGGCGCCTGCAGGCAAGTATGCGAGTGCACTGCGGAAGGCCTGGGTCAGGCCTTCGCCGATGCACACCGTTTCGGTCTTGATGCGCTTGGGTTCCGTCGAGGATCCCGTACCCAGCACGATCGCCAGCGTCTCCAAACGGTTGGCCTGAGCGACAGATTCGCGCATGAGCAGCAAGGCGGCACCCGCTTCACCGGGTATGAAACCCCAGGCATTGTTCAACGGGCCGGCACTGTGGAGTTGGTCGTTGGTCTCCAGCCATTCGAGTGTGAGTGGCTCGATATAGCTGTCGACGCCGGCAACGATGCAGGCGTCGAGCGTGCCATGCGCCAGCTTCGTTTGGGCAGCCTGTGTGGCGATGAGGCCGGCGGCATGTCCGGCGGCGATGGTTGCCGCGCTGCTGAAGTAGCGTGCATAGTGCTTGTTGATGCGGCCGAGCATCTGCTGCTGAATATCTTCTGGCAACCCGGGCCGCGCACTCGGCAACCCGAGTGCGATGGCCGTATTCAGTGGTGTGCCCTGATGCGATAGCAAGGGTTCGAGTGCCTGGTCGAGCGCAGGGAACAGCAGCGCCTCAAGCCGGTCAGCGCCACTCAGGCCGATGTCGATCCATGGCGCGATCGCCGCTCGCATCGGTTCGCCCGCCGTGTCGATCATGTACGGGTGCTGCGTGAAACCGCTCACACCAGCCCGCACGGCTGCGGCGCTGGACCACGCATCGCGGCCCACCGCTGTGCAGGCACCCAGAGCAACGACCACGACACGTTCGACCATTTCAGGTGAACTCCAGGTCGCTGTCATCCGGCTCGCGCTCACCAGTACTGACATCAGCTTTCAAGGTGACGACCGTGCGTTCGAGCTTCTGCACTTTGAAATGGCAGGGCAGCGCGCTGTGCCACACGAGCGAAACGCGCGGAAAGTCCGGCTCGAGGATGACGGTATGCAAGCGGCGATTTTTGTGAAGCTCGCGGCTGCCATCGTAAAAGCGCGTATCGAATCCGAAGTAGAGCTTCGGCAGCACAAACTGCAGGCGTGCACGAGGGTGCAGGTTGTGAAGAATCACCGCCTCGCCGCCACGCAGGAATTCGGGCGCCTGCTGATCGGTGGGCGCGCCCTGAAAGTAGCGGTCATCCAGATCTTCTGCCAGCAGCGGCTGGCGTGTCTTCATCCATTGGTCGTCATAAGTCCCGGCAAAGCCGACGCGCGGCTGCCAATGGCATCCGATCACACCGAACCCTGCCGGCGGCGGCCGGTCGTCCCAGGAATTAATCAACTTCTTGGGGTCTTCGATATTCGGAAGTTTCAAGCCCTTGGCGTTGCCGCTGGCTATCGCGAAGCCGGTACCCACCGGATTGCGCCACTCCCAATCCCTGTCAGGATTGCTCGACTTGGTGTCGACGCCACCATAGGCACGCTCGTATGTCAGCGGCATCCTCTCGAAAGGTTGAGGCTCGGACGCACCCAGACCGCCCCAGGTTCGGTCGCCAAAGACGCGCAGCAGCTTCTGCATCGGGCCGACCTTGAAGCCCACATCA
>JANMYQ010000202.1:0-4309 GCA_031382215.1 Methylibium sp. | reverse complement strand
CCCTACACTCTCTGTTGTTATGTAGCACTCGATAGGGCAGCAGCTTGGGGACGCGAACTTGTGACAGAGATTGAATTAAATTACTACTTTGAGGCCGGATCGGCAAACCAAGCTAAGGCGAACGAATTGATGCTTTCGTTGTTTGCATCGGCGCCTGTCGCTGATCGCTTCCGCTATGCTCGCCACGAATTTATCCCCAAGCGCAGGGCTGCTGGCGTTCAATGCGCGGACATCCTCGCCTGGCAAGCTGCCAAGGACAGAAAGGGTCTTGCCGACGGAAGGCCACGTCGCAAGGACTTTGCGAGTCTTCTGGAGTGCGAACACTATTCAATTCATATCGACGGTTTGACAGCGCCGCGATTGCTTCGGGCGCTAAGGAGATTTGAAAAACAAGCGGCGGAGTCTCGTCGCGCCACCCATTCTTGGTTCACTCGCCTCCAGCGCGGAACGCTGTATTGGTGACGCCTAGGCAAGATGGCTTCGTAGATCGAGGCGGCCCGTCCCCCAGCAACACCGTAGGTTGCGCGCCGAGGCGTGCCGAGCTACACCAATGGACCGGTGTTCAGTCAGGTCGTTTGCGAATTTGCGAGCAGACGAGCCATGGACAAATTTAGTACGCTGTACGTCGGATCGGATATTCACAAGGAAAGCATTGTCGGGAGCAAATCAGTTGTCCGGTCCTAAGAGCCGCGGTCCTCAGTCAGCCTTTGCCCCCGACGCCTTCACCACCCCTTCGTACTTCGCCAGCTCGGACTTGACGAAAGCGCCGAACTGTTCGGGGCTCATCGGTGCCGGTTCGGCCATCAGCGAGGCCATGCGGGCCTTCAGTTCAGCCGAGCCGAGAGCATCGACAAAGGCTTGGTTCAATTTCGCCGTCACGTCCGCCGCCATCCGCGCTGGCCCGAACAGGCCGAACCAGGTATTGACATCGAACTTCGCCAGCCCGAGCCCCGCGCCGGCCTCGGCGATAGTCGGCAACTCGGGCATCGCGCTGGATCGTTTGGCTGTCGTCACCGCCAGCGCCTTGAGCCTGCCGCTGCGGATATTGGCCGACGCCGCGGCCAGGTTGTCGATATTGAAATCGACCTGGCCCGAGACCAGCGCCAGTTGCGCCGGCGGGCCACCGGCGTAAGGGATGTGGACGATAAACAGCCCCGCTTGCGATTTGAATATTTCGCCGGCCAGATGCCCGGCGCTGCCGTTGCCGCCCGAGCCGTAGTTCAGCCGCCCCGGGTTGGCCTTGGCATACCGCACCAGGTCGCGCAGCGTGCCGATGCCCAAACGAGCCGCGGTCTCGGCGTTCATCACCACCACGTTGGGCACCTGCGCCACGAGCGTGATCGGCGTGAAGTCGCGCACCGCGTCGTAGGGGATCTTGGCGTACAGCCAGGGGTTGATGGCATGCGTGGCCACCGCGCCCATGACGATCGTGGCACCGTCGGGTGCGGCCTTGGCCACGAGGTCGGCGCCCAGGTTGCCGCCGGCACCGGGGCGGTTTTCGACCACCACCGTGCCCAGGCTGTCCTTGACGCGTTCGGCCAGCGCACGTGCGACGATATCCAGCGGGCCGCCAGGCGGGTAGGGGACGATGAGGCGAATCGTTCGCGGCTGCGCGAATGCCGCGCCGGCGGCGCTGAGCAATGCCGCGGCGACGAAATCACGTCGATGAAGTGCCATGTTTGTCGAGCTCGGATGTGAAGGCGTCGGCGTAGAACTCGTCAGCCGGCAAGCCGCAGCGCGCGACGAAATCGCGCTGCGCCGCATCGACCATCACCGGCGCGCCGCAGGCGTAGACCTGGTGGCCGGAAAGGTCAGGCAGGTCTTGCATCACGGCTCGATGCACGAAGCCGGTACGGCCCGTCCAGGCATCGTCGTCGGTGGGCTCCGACAATACCGGCACATAGCGCAGGTTCGGCAGCGCCGCGGCCGCCTCCAGGCACCAGGCGTCGCGGTACAGATCAGCCTTGCGCCGGCAGCCCCAATACAGCACCGCCGGGCGCGCGATCCCCTGGCTTTGCATATGTTCGATGATGGCCTTGATCGGCGCGAAGCCGGTACCGCTGGCCAGCAGCACCAACGGCTTGACTGAATCCTCGCGCAGGAAGAAAGTGCCGAACGGGCCCTCCAGGCGCAGGATTTCCTTGTCCTTCATCGCGCTGAAAACATGGTCGGTGAAGATGCCGCCGGGCATGTGGCGCACATGCAGCTCGATGGCCGGCGCCCTGCCGGCGCGGCTGACGGTATGCGGCGCGTTGGCCATGCTGTAGCTGCGCCGGGCGCCGTCGCGCAGGATGAATTCGACATACTGGCCAGCGCGGTATTGCAGGTTCTGGTTCGCCGGCAGTTGCAGCGTGAGCACCGCCACGTCGCTCGCGGCACGCTCGATGCTCTGCACGCGGCAGGGCATTTTCAGCACCGGGTACTCGCCGGCACCGGGGACGCTGCGCGCTTGCACCACGCAGTCGGTCTGCGGCGTGGCGCAACACGTGAGGATCAGCCCGGCCTGCTCTTCGGCCGGCGACAGCGCCTTGAGCTGGTGCGCGCCATGGATCACTCGGCCCTGCAGCAGCCGGCTTTTGCACGAGCCGCAAGCGCCATCGCGGCAACCGTAGGGCAGCCCGATACCCTGGCGGATGGCAGCGGCGAGGATCGGCTCGTCGCGCTCGACGGCGAAGCTGCGCTCGGCCGGCTGCACGGTGACGGTGAAGGTCATGGGCTCACCTGATTATTAAGAAAGTTCAGCCCGCCTGCAGCTGGTGCAGCGGGTGCGGCTTCGTGCAGCAAGCGGCCCGAATCAGTCGCGTGAGGATGGCGCGCAGATCGAATCGGCGGTTGAACAGGTACTGCACCTGAGCGAGGTAGCGATGCGAGTATTTGGCGAATCCAAAGGAGTGGTACGTGCCGGCGAGAGCCGTCTTCAGGTTGCCCAGGATCGTGTTGACGGCCAAGAACTCCTGGTGCTTGACCGAGGCCGCGCCGCCGCCGGTGATGTGTTGCTCATGAAGGATGCCGGTGCCTCGAACAGCGGTGAAACAGCCCAAGCCATCGGACACCAGGGTCGCGGGCGCAGCCAAGGACTTCGCGGCAAACGCTTCGATCGATTCCTTGGTGAATGGGCGCTGGGACAGGCACACCAGCACGGCTGCGCCGGACTCGGTGGTCTGCACGGCCGCGACGAAGGGGACCTTGTTCGGCGACCCGCGCCCGGTCTTGCCGCCATGGTGCTCCCCACCGAGGTAGGCGTCGTCGATCTCCACGCGCCCGGTGAGCTGCCGGTCCTCCTCGCGCACGAGCATGACCTGCATGATCTTGTGCTTCATCATCCAGGCCGTGGGCCAGGAGACCCCAAGGTGGCGCTTGAGCTCCAGGGCGGAGACGTTGTTCTTGGACTGCGTGATCAGGTGCATCGCTACGAACCAGGTCGGCAGCGGCAGCTTGCTGGACTCGAAGATCGTGCCGCTGATCAGGCTGCACTGGTACCGGCAGGCGCAGCATTGGAAATACAGGCGGCCACGCCGGCCGAACTCGCTGTGCTCGGTTGCACCGCAGGCCGGACAGACGAAGCCCTCAGGCCAACGCCAGCGGCGCACGACTTCCTGACACCGCTCCTGCGTGCCGTACAGCTCGAGGAATTCGAGCATCGACAGGCCGGGTTGGAATTGCACTTTGTTCATCGCCATGGCTCACCTCCGGTTGTGGTGAGTACATGTTCTCAGGCAGGTAGCTCATAGGGTGAGCTACCCCGGGGCAGGCTGAACATTCTTGATAATCAGGAGAACGGATGGGTAATCAACACCTTTCGCTTCGACGACAAGTGGCCAGACCTGTTCTCGGGCGGGTGACGCCTTCCCATCGAGCGGACGTTCCAAAGGCCGCATCGCGCCCTTTGGCCCGCCGCTCATGTCGAACGTTGGGCGTCGCTCGCACACTCTCTACAAACTACAGTCTATGACATCCCTATTCCGAACGCTTCTCGCCATTGCCACCGTCACGATTCTTGCCGCCTGTGGAATCAGCAAAGGAAAGGAGGCCGCCACGAAATCCGTGGATACATTCCACCAGCGGTTCAATGTATCCAAATTCAAGGAAATCTACTCCGCTGCGACGCCTGCATTCAAAGCCTCCGCCAAGGAAGCCGACTTCATGAAGTTCATTCAGGCCATCCACCGCGAGCTCGGCACCGTCAAGACCGCCCCCGGCGGTTTCAAGTCCGAAGCGCCTGCGACTCACGAGCAACGCTACGCTCGACTTGGAAAGGTCAGGGCTAGCTGTGACCGCGCCCACACCCACCAAGGCGATCAACAGGCCA
>JANMYQ010000175.1:0-3043 GCA_031382215.1 Methylibium sp. | reverse complement strand
TCTTCCGCAGGATTGAGACCAACGATCCAGATTCGTGAATTGGGATCGCCCTCGATAAACTCATACGGTTCGTACTGCCTTTCGAAGCGCAGACCCATGCTCGAACAACGATCGCAACTAGCCATGAGAGGGGCCTAACGTTTGAGTTGAGCGGCCCGCACCGGCAGGACGCGCAAGGCCCAGAATGAAATGAAGGCCTGGAGCGGCATGCCGGTGTGGGTCCGCTCGAACGATGGGTTAGGCCTCAGCATTTGCGCGCTACGTGGATGCGACCGCCACGAAGTGCGTTAGTGCCAAGAGGTACTCCACGTGGGCGCAACCTGTTTTATGAGTTGGAGAATCTCAGGCGGGAGGTCTCCGGCGCCGGTCAGTTGACGAATCTCCAGAATGTCATCCGTTCCGAAGCCAGACGGCGCGCGAAGGGCCCATTGAATCGCCTCGTCAAGTGAGTTCACCTCGATGAGGTAGAAGCCGCCCACTAGTCTTACTGTGTCACAAGAGCAGCCTTGCGTTTACGCGCAGGCAGCACGGGCATCGGGGCAGCGTCGTGAGCAAGGCTGCGGCGATACGCAAGCGCAAAGTCGTGATGGACGATGGGACGTGGCGCTGCGTGCGCAGGGCTGCCGCGAGGCTTGTAATGCGTGGGTAGGGCAGGTTCTTGGCGGCGTGCGGAGTTTTTTTTGCCGGCACCGTCGGGGTGCCGAAGTTGTTGCTCCATCAAGAATCCGTAGGCGGCGATGCTCAGGCTGGCGTGGTGATGGAATCCGCGCCAGCCCCGGCCTTCATAGTGCCCCAGCCCCACCTCCTGCTTGAGGTCTTGGTAGTCGCGCTCGATGCGCCAGCGCATCTTGGCCTCGTACACCATGCGCTGCAGCGGCACATCCTCAGGCAGCGTGGACAGCCAATACTTCATCGGCTCCTTGTGGCCTTCGGGCCACTCGATGAGAAGCCATTCTTCGGCACGCAGTTGCGCGCGCTGGTGCTCGCGATGGGCCGCACGCACACGAACTCGGGCAAAGCGTGAGCGCAGGGTGAAGTTGCTGCCCTCGCGCCACTCGACGGTCTGCCACTGCGCCGGCGCCAGCTCGAACGCCAGTTCCTTGATCGACTGCGGGCGGTGCTGCTGTGCATCACCCACGCGCAGCCGCGTGGGCACCACGCCACGCCCGCTGTAGGCCGCCGGCGGCAGCGGCTCGCGCCCCGGTGGCCACACCGTCACCTGGCCCGTCACGCCCACCACATAGGTCAAGCCCAACTCGCTCAGGCGTTCACGGAACGCCGTGTCCACGCCATAGCCGGCGTCGGCCAGCAGGGGGTGCCTGGGTGCGCCTTGCGCCAGCAGCCGCTCGATCTGGGCCAGCGCCATCGCCGGCTTGGTGGCGAACGCCACGTCCTGCGGCACGCCGGCCTTCTCGCGCCGTGCCATGTCGCCAGCCCAGTCCTTGGGCAGGTACAACTGCCAGGCCACCGGCAGGCTGCCCGTCTGGCAAGCCAGCGTCACGCTCACCGCCACCTGACAGTTGTCCTGCTTGCCCAGCATGCCGCAGTACTGCCGGGCCACGCCGACCGAATGCACGCCTTGCTTGGGGAAGCCGGTGTCGTCAACGATCCACCAGCCGCCGTCACTGAAGTCCATCGCCGGCACGACCCACTGCGCCACGCGCAGCAGCATCTGCTCGTCAGACCAGGCCGAGTCGGCCACGAAGTGGTGCAACGACTGGTGGCGCGAGCGCGTGGCCGTGGGCGCCAGGTGCGACGCCATCGGCTCCACGCTCTTGCGTTTGAGCGGAGCCATCAGGCCGGTGCAATACCCGCGCAGCCCGGCGTGCCGATCCGCGTGGCCCAGACCCTCACTCAGGTGCTCCATGTATCGCTCAAACTCGCGAAGCTCTTCCATCAAGGCTCACCTCTTGCTTGAAGAAGTGCACATAATGCCTTGATTTCATTAACACAGTAAGACTAATACTGCACCCGCGCGTAGTAGGTCTTGCGCGCCGCTTCGCGCGCCTGGCTGAGCGTGTGGATGCCCATCGCGGCCAGCAAGGGCAGCATCTTCAGGAACACCTCGGCGGTGACCATCGCATCACCCAGCGCCGTGTGGCGGCCCAGCACCGGCACGTCGAAGCGCTGCGCGATCTCTTCGAGCCGGTGCGTGGCCTGGTGCGGCTGCAACAACGCCGAGAGCAACAAGGTGTCGAGCACCGGTTGCTCGAACACCACACCGGTGGACGCTTCCTTGAGCTGCAGGAAACGCATGTCGAAGGCGGCGTTGTGCGCCACCAGCACGGTGTCTTGCGCAAACGCGTGGAAGGCGGGCAACACGCTGGCCAAGGTCGGCGGGCCGGCCACCATCGCGGGGCGGATGCCGTGGATGGGAATGCCGGCCTCGGGGATGTCTCGCTGCGGGTCGACCAGTTGTTCAAAGCATTCCTGCCGGCGCAGCTTGCCGGCGACCACCCGCGTCGCGCCGATCTGGATGATCTCGTCGCCCTGCGCCGGGTTCAGGCCGGTGGTCTCGGTGTCGAACACCGTATAGCTCAGTTCGGCCAGCGGCCGGTCGGCCAGTGCGGCGCCGGCGCCGCTGCGCTGGAACAGGTCGAAGTCGTAGTACTCGGGCCGGCTGCCTCTGTGCGCCACCAGGCCAGCGTCGAGCTGCTCGTGCTCGTCGGCGCGCGGCAGCAGAAAGCGGAAGAAGGCCTCGTGGCGCACACGTTCGCGCTCGAACCAGAAGGCGCCGCCGTGGCGCTCGACCACGTCGCGCACGGTCAGCGCGCTGGTCTCGGTGCCGAGCTTCAGCGTCTCGGTTTCCCAGGCGATCACGGTCTCGGTGCTCATGGCCTGGCCGGCCCACACCAGGTCGAGGTGGGCACGTTCGCCCGCGGCCGACAAACGCAGGCTCAACAGCTGGATGCCGTGTTCGTCGACCAGCCGACCGCTCAGGTGCACCAGCGCCTGCAGCAGCGAATAGCTGTCGACCTTGAGCCACAGTTTGGCGTCGACCTCGCTGGCGCTGGCGCGGCAGCCATGGGCGGCAGCGATGCGC
>JANMYQ010000157.1:0-27077 GCA_031382215.1 Methylibium sp. | reverse complement strand
GAAGAACTCGGCCACCTGCTTGAACTCGGTCCAGGTCTTCGGTGCCGCCAGGTCGCGGTTGTGCTTCTTCTTGAACTCGGCCTGCAGCTCGGGCTTGGCAAACCAGTCCTTGCGGTAGGTCCAGCCGAGTGCGTCGCCCATCGCCGGCAGTGCCCAGTAGTTTGGCGTGCCCTTGGGCCACTCGGCGTAGCCGGTCACCGTCGCCGGGGCGAAGTCGGTGATCTTGATGCCTTCCTTGGCAAAGAAGTCGTTCAGCTTCACGTAGTGGCCGCTCTCGGCCGAGCCGCCGATCCACTGGCTGTCGCCGATGATCAGGTCGCACAGCTTGCCCTTGCTGTTCAGCTCGTTGAGCATGCGGTCGGCAAAGTTGGGCCAGGGCACGAACTCGAACTTCATCTTCACGCCGCTCTTGGCGGTGAAGTCCTTGCTCAGCTCGACCAGCGCGTTCGCCGGGTCCCAGGCGGCCCAGCACAGCGTGATGGTCTTGTCTTGCGCAAAGGCGCCGGTGCTGCCCAGGCTCAGCGCAGCGGTGGCCGCGAGGGTGGCAACCCCCGGCAGCAATTTCAACATCGATTTCATGAAAAAGTCTCCTTCAGGGGTTGGTCACACTCACACATCGTGCCGCCGGGCCTTCGGGTCAGTGAAGGTTCTCGGCGGTCAGGATCTCGATGCGCGGCTGCACCACGTTCAGTGCGCCGCGCACGTTCTCGCACAGCGCGCGCAACACGCGCGCTGCTGTCAACACACAGTAGTGAATGTCCTGGTGCAGCACATACGACAGGCTGCCCGTGCTCAGCAGCGTGCGGTGCGCGTCGGTGAAGTCGTGCGCCACCACCGCGGCCACGCTGCCGGTCCCCGGCTCGGCGCCGGCTGCACCACCCGCCAGGCCGGCGCTGGCCAGCGCCCGCACCACACCGGCGCTGCCGGTGCCCACGTTGTAGATGCCGGCCACGCGGGCTGGATCGACGCCCTTCTTCAGGAAGCGCAGCAGCGCCTTGGCGGCACCGTCGTCGTCGGCCGGCAGGTCGGGCGTGCGCACCAGGCGCAGCGCGGGGAAGCGCTCTTCGATCACCTGCGCGCAGCCGATGCGGCGTTCGATCTCGGCCGACAGGCGCGTGGCCTGCGACGACAGCAGCAGCGTGTCGCGCCCGGTTTCATTGCCAGAGCGGACCTGCGCCATGCGCGCCAGCAGCAACCCCGCCGTGCGGCCGGCGGCGCGGTTGTCGGCGCCGATGTGGGTCTCGCGCATCGAGCCCGCCACGTCGGAGAACAAGGTCACCACGTGCACACCGGAGCGCACCAGTTCATTGATGGCGAGCTTGACGGCCGGCAGGTCGGGCGCCATCAGCGCCACGCCTTCGCAGCTTTCACTGCCCGCCACCTGGGCCAGACTGGCGGCGAACTGGGCCGGGTCGGCGGCGTCGAGCCGGTGCGTGACCTCGGTGATGTGCTGGTGCCGGAAGTCACCGGCGGCCTGCGCGATCTGGCGGTCCACCAGCCCGAGAAAGGGCGACTCTTCGGCCGGCAGCACGTAGGCGAAACGAAAGTTGTCGCCCTTGCGTGGGCGCCCGCGCAAAGGCGGCGCGCCGAGTTCGGCCACCACCTGCATCACGCGCTGCATCGTGTCGGCATTCACCCCCGGGCGCTTGTTCAGCACCCGGTCCACCGTGGCCGTGCCCACGCCCGCGCGGGCGGCGATGTCGGCAATGGTGGCGGGGGTGGACATGTCTCTGGCGCTTTTCAAGCCCAGAGACTAGACCCATCATTAAATAAATCAATCAGGGTTTGATGGGATACCGCCGGCCGAACTTTCGTCGCTTGTGGTTCGTGCTGAACCGCACTAGCACGGCCGCGCTGCTCAACGGCCGGTGCGCTGCCGCCAGGCCGCAAAGTCGGTCCGGCTCTGCTCGTCGGTCGGCGGGTACAGGCCCAGGATCGAGCGGCCTTCGAGCACCTTCTCGGTGACGAAGTCCTCGAACGCGGTCATCTCGGTGGCTTCGGTGGCGATCTGATCGGCGAGGTAGGCGGGGATCACGATCACGCCTTCGCCGTCACCCACCACCACGTCGCCAGGCCACACGGCCACGTCGCCGCAACCGATCGGCACGTTGATGTCGAGCGCCTGGTGCAGGGTCAGGTTGGTCGGTGCGCTGGGGCGCTGGTGGTAAGCAGGGATGGCGAGCCGCGCGATCTCGGGCGAGTCGCGAAAGCCGCCATCGGTCACGATGCCGGCCACACCGCGCTTCATCAATCGCGTCACCAGGATGGCGCCGGCCGACGCGGCACGGGCGTTCTTGCGGCTGTCGATCACGAACACCGCACCGGGCGGGCATTCTTCAACCGCCTTGCGCTGCGGGTGGGCGCGGTCCTGGAACACGCTGATCGGGTTCAGGTCTTCACGCGCCGGGATGTAGCGCAAGGTGAATGCCTCACCGACCATGTTGGGCAGGTTCGGATCGCGTTGTGAACCCACGGGCCGCACGTCCTGGATGAACTGGTTGCGCAGCCCCAGCTTGAAAAGGGCGGTGCACAGGGTGGCGGTGCTGACCTTGGCGAGCAGCTCGCGGGTGGCTTGTTTCACAGGACTCTTTCGTTCAGTAGATGACCGGTTCGACGACCGGCGCACCGAACTGGGTTTCGAGGAAGTCGAAGTCGCAGCCCTGGTCGGCCTGCAGGATGTGGCGCGTGTACATCCAGCCGTAGCCGCGTTCGAAGTGCGGCGGGCGCGGCGCCCAGGCGGCGCGGCGGGCGGCGAGTTCGTCGTCGCTCACCTCCAGGTGGATGCGGCGCGCCGGCACGTCCACCGTGATCAGGTCGCCGGTGCGCACCAGCGCGAGCGGCCCGCCGATGAAGGCCTCGGGCGTGCAGTGCAGGATGCAGGCGCCGTAGCTCGTGCCGCTCATGCGCGCGTCGGACAGGCGCAGCATGTCGCGCACGCCTTGCTTCACGAGCTTGGTCGGGATCGGCAACATGCCCCACTCCGGCATGCCCGGGCCACCTTGCGGGCCGGCGTTGCGCAGCACCAGTACGTGGTCGGCGGTCACGTCCAGGTTCTCGTCATCGACTGCGGCCTTCAGGCTCGGGTAGTCGTCGAACACCAGCGCCGGGCCGGTGTGCTGCAGGAAGCGCGGCGCGCAGGCGCTGGGCTTGATCACAGCGCCGCCCGGCGCGATGTTGCCGCGCAGCACTGCGAGCGCACCTTCGGCGTAGACGGGCGAGTGCAGCGGGCGGATCACGTCGTCGTTGTGCACTTGCGCGCCGGCCAGGTCATCACCCAGGGTGGCGCCGCTGACAGTGCGCGCACCGAGCTGCAGCTTGCCGGTGAGCCGGCTCATCAGCCCGGGCAGACCGCCGGCGTAATAGAAGTCTTCCATCAGATAGGTCTCGCCGCTGGGGCGGATGTTGGCCAGCACCGGCACCTCGCGGCTGGCCTTGTCGAAGTCTTCCAGGGTCACGGCGCAGGCATTGCCGGCGCGGCGCGACATGGCCACCAGGTGGATGATCGCGTTGGTCGAACAACCCATCGCCATGGCCACCACGATGGCGTTCTCGAACGATGCGCGACTCAGGACACGCGCCGGCGTGAGGTCTTCCCACACCATCTCGACGATGCGCCGGCCGCTGGCGGCCGACATGCGCACGTGGTTCGCGTCGGGCGCGGGGATGGCCGACGCGCCGGGCAAGGTCATGCCCAGCGCCTCGGCAATGCCCATCATCGTGGCGGCGGTGCCCATGGTCATGCAGGTGCCGTGGCTGCGCGCGATGCCGGCCTCGACGCCGATCCATTCGGCCTGGCTGAGCTTGCCGGCGCGGCGCTCGTCCCAATACTTCCAGGTGTCCGAGCCGGAGCCCAGGGTCTGGCCCTTGTAGTTGCCGCGCAGCATGGGCCCGGCCGGCAGGTAGATGCAGGGGAAGCCGGCGCTCAACGCGCCCATGATCAGCCCCGGCGTGGTCTTGTCGCAGCCGCCCATCAGCACCGCACCGTCTATCGGGTGGCAACGCAGCAGCTCCTCGGTGTCCATCGCAAGCAGGTTGCGGTAGAGCATGGTGGTCGGCTTGACGAAGGGCTCGGCGAGCGAGATCGCGGGCAGCTCGATCGGGAAGCCGCCAGCCTGGAACACACCCCGCTTCACGTCTTCGACGCGCTGCTTGAAGTGGCCGTGGCAGGGGTTGATGTCGGACCAGGTGTTGACGATGCCGATCAGCGGCTTGCCGATCCAGTCTTCCGGCGCGTAACCCATCTGCATCATGCGCGAGCGGTGGCCAAAGGAGCGCAGGTCGTCGGGCGCGAACCAGCGTGCGCTGCGCAGGCTGTCGCTGGTTCGGCGCGGCGCGCCAGGGGCGGGGTTTGGCATGGCACCCAGTAAAGCACTAATACATTAGTGTGTCAATGCGGGAATCACCTCCTAGAATTCAGCCCATGCCGAGTCCGACCCCTGCCCGCCGCCGCCCCGCGCTGCCCACCGAACGCGCGCCCACGTTGTCCAACCTGCCCGGCGCTGCATCGCCGTCAACCCGCCTTGGCTCGGGCCCGACGCGTCCGGTGCGGCTGGACCGCTCGCGCCACGCATCGCCGCAGGTCTTCGAGCAGTTGCGCGAGCTGATCTTGTCGCTTGAACTGGCGCCGGGCACGGTGCTCTCGCGCGCCGAGCTGGCCGGGCAGTTCGGCCTGAGCCAGACACCGATCCGCGACGCGCTGATGAAGCTCGGCGAAGAGGGCCTGGTCGACATCTTTCCGCAGCATGCCACCGTCGTCAGCCGCATCGACCTGACGGCTGCGAAGCAGGCGCACTTCCTGCGCAAGTCCATCGAGCTCGAGGTGGTGCGCGCGCTCGCCGGCGCGCCGCCCGACGGTCTGGTGGCCCGGCTGCGCGCGCAGATCGACCTGCAGTCGGCGGTGCTCGACCCGGCCGACTACCGCGAGTTCGTCGCCGCCGACCGCGCCTTCCACCGCATGATGTTCGATGCTGCCGGCGTGCCCGAGCTGTTCGACCTGGTGCGCCGCCTGAGCGGCCACGTGGACCGGCTGCGGCGCCTGCACCTGCCCAGCGCCGGCAAGGCACAGGCGGTGGTGCGCGACCACCGCCGCATCGTCGAGGCCATCGCCAAGGGCGACCCCGACGCGGCGCAGCAGCGGCTGCGCGAGCACCTGTCGGGCACGCTCGGCAAGGTCGAGGAGATCAGCGCGCGCCACCCCGACTACGTCACACCGTGATCAGCCCGTAGATTCGCTCCGGCGGCACCTTCGGAAACTTGCCTCGGTCGGCGCACGGGCCGACGATCGCGAATTCCGGCTCGGCCGAGTCTCGGAACACCGTGTCGATGATCGGCTGGCCCTGCCGGTTGCCTATGCACGCGACCTTCGGCGCCGGGCCCTTGGCGGCGCGGCGTGTGACGATCGCCACCTCGCCGCTGCGCAGTTGCACCAGTTCGCCCGGCGGGTGCACGCCGACCGCCTTGATCAGCGCCCCCGCAAGCGGGCTGCCGGCCTCGCGCTGGAACAGCTCACGTGCGGCCTGCTGCGGCGCCAGCGCCGGCCGCAACGCGCGCGCGGTGATCTTGGAGGCGAACACGTCGGCCGCGCGCAGCACGCGCACCGGGTCGGGCACGGCCGCCAGGCCGCGCGGGTAACCGCCGCCGCCGGTCTGCTCGTGGTGGTCGCGCACCGTGGCCAGCCACTCGGTGTCGGTCACGCCGGCACCGTGCAGCAGTTGCGCCGAGCGCTCGGGGTGGCTGCGGATCAGGTCCATCTGCTTCTTGCTCGGCGGATCCTTCTGTTCGGCCATCGTGGCCTGCAGTTCGAGCACGCTGACATTCATCGTCAGCGCCACGCAGGCGATGCGCTGCACCTGCCGGTCGGCCCAGCCGAGCTGGCGCGCGGTCAGCACCGCCAAGGTGGCGGCATGCAAACCGTGCGTCAGCGGGTAGAGCGCATAGCGCCGGTCGTCCTGACGCACCACGGTGAACAGGGCCACGTCCACATCGCGCTCGATCAGCGCGACGAACGCGGCGCCGAAGGCTTCGAGTTCGGGCGCCGCGGGCAGGTTTTTGGCCACCTTGCGCAGCAGCACGTCGAGGGCCCAGACCTGCTGTTCCCAGCGGTCGAACAAGCTGGCGGGGCGCTGCGCCGGGCTGGCTGCCGGCGCCGGATCGGCGGCCACGGCGCGCTCCTGGCGGACCCGCTGCACTTCGTCGTACTCGACCCAGGCGCCCCGCTCGAGCAGCGCCTGGAGCTGCGCTTCGCCGCTGACCACCTGGCCCTGGCTCAGCAGCAGGCGGGCCTGAGCGTCGAGCACACGGAACGGCAACGCTGCGCCGATGGCGACCACGTCGCGAACGTCCCCCAGAGGCACCCTTTGATCCGCAGCCACAGTGTTCACCTCGCTTCGACAAGGCCGAACAAGACGCAGGCGCGAACCTACCGCGGATCAGGCCACAAGGCAACGTGTCAGTGTGCTGAAGGCTGCACGGGCGCGCACTGGTAGCTGGCCGCGAGCTTGGGATCGCCCGAACCGTTGTAGCGCACGTAGGCGGGGTGGCGGCACATCAGGCGCGACGCCAGCACCGTGAACGGCGGGGCCGTCGCCTGCAGGGTCTGCACCACCGCATCGGGCGGCGGCTTGCCGTGTTCGACCCACTGCTCCAGCAGGCCCAGCACGTCCACGCCGGTCGGCACACCGGGCCCGAAGCCAGCGTGGTTGGCACCGGGTGTGACGTACAGGCGCACGAACTGGTCCGCCCGCACCGGGCTCATGCGGCGCTCCATCGCGTCGACGTAGTCCAGCCCGGCGTACGGGCTCTGCGAATAGTCGTTGCTGAACTGATGCACGATGAGTTTGCCGCCCCAGGCCTGGAAGGCCGACAGGTCGGGCTGCGTGGCGTCGAGCATCGACGACAGGCGCTGCATGCGCGCACGGTACAGCTCGGGGCGCAGGGTGGCGGGGTCGAAGGCGGCGTCGCGGGCGATGAAGTAGCGCATCACGCCGCTGCCCGCGAGCCAGTTGCGCGCCTCCCGCGGCCCGGCTTGCGGGCCAGCCTGCGGCGCGGGCGGCGCGTCGCCGGTGACGAAGCGCTCCCACTGCGCCGGGTTGCTTTCGGCGCCCAGGCCCCAGCCCGGGTAGGCGCTCAGGCCGTTGGCCAGCGCGAAGTCCAGGCGCAGCGGCGAACGCACAGTCCGGACGGTGGCGATTTGTGCGTCTGACAGGCACTGGTCGCCAGCGTCGCTGCCGCCGGCGCAGCGCAGGCTGCGCAGCTCGAACACCGCTGGGCAGGCCAGATGGTGGCTCACGATGCCGTCGTGCAGGCCGTCGAGGCCGTCGCAGGCCTTCAGCACCGACTTGCTCAGCAGTTCGACCTTGCGCGGGTTGAGCCAGCCGCCGTTGCGTTGCACCACGCCCATGCGTGCACGAGCGACGTGCAGGCCGACGAAGCCGATCGTCGGCGCGCCGGCGTAGATGGCGTCGTAATCGGCCGGGTAGCGCTGGGCCAGCACCAGGCCTTCACGCCCACCTTCACCGCTGCCGACGAAATAGGTGCGCTCGGGCCGGGCGCCGTAATAGGCCTGGATCAGCGCCAGCGCCGCGTCACGCGTCTTCTTGTAGGCCGCGAAGGCAAAGTTCTCGAGCGCCTCGTCGTTCAGCGCAAAAGCCTGTGGCTCCACGCCGAACGCGATCTGGTGGCCCGAGTCGGTGCCGAAGGTGGCGTAACCACGGCTGATTGGCAAAGGCGCATCGGGTGGCGCCAGCGGCGCCGGGCCCAGCCCGCTGACGAGCACGCCGTTGAACCCGCTGCCGCCGAACTGCAGCGCCTTGCGGTTCCACTGCGTCGGCAGGTTGACCTGGAAGTGGATCTTCGGCGCCGCAGGATCGACCGGCGATATGTGGCCGAGCAGGCGGCAGTAGGCTGGCGTGGCGGCAAAGGTGCGGCCGGTGCTGCTGACCGTCTGCGCCGCGGCCGGGATGATCATGGCCGACGTGACGGTCACGCCGCCGTTGGGCAGGGCCAGCAGTTCGGCTGGCAGCGAGCGCGTTTGCGGTGCACAGCAGCACGGCTTGCCTTCGGGCGGCGGTGCGGGGGCGTTGGCAGCGCAGGCGGCGAGCGCCAGGTTCACAAGCACGCACAAGGCCGTTACCGTGAAGCGCCGGACCGAGCCGAGGACCGATCCGACCGATCCGACCGATCCGAGAACGGGAAGCTGCACCTGCAAGTCGCTGCTCACTCACCTGCTCACTCTGCTGCAAGGGCGCCATTGTGCCCGCGCGGCCCTGCAAACTTGGCGGGCGTGTGGCGCCCGGCGCACAGTCCGCGCTCAAGTCGGCGCGCATCTCGACCGAGAATGCACGAATGAACCGTTTCTCGCAGTTTTTTGCCGGTGGCCAGTGGCGCGCCTGCACCGGCTCCGAACTGGTGGGCGTCTTCAACCCCGCCACCGAAGAGCAGGTCGGCATGGTGCGGCTGTGCAGCGCACAAGACGTCGACGGCGCGGTGCGCGCGGCCGCCAACATCCAGCCGGCCTGGGCAGCCAGCAACCCGGTGCAGCGCAAGGACGCGCTGGCGCGCCTGGCCAAGGCCATCGAGTGGCGCGAGCAGAGTTTCATTGCGAGTTTTGCGCTCGAAGCCGCCTGCCCGGCTGGCAGCTGCCGCACGGTTCAAGGCCAGTGGCCGCGCCAGGCCTTTGCCGCCGTGCTGCAGGGGCTGGACCAGGTGCGCTGGCGCGAGACCGTGAACCACACGCTGGTGCAACGTGTGCCGCTGGGCGTGGTGGCCGGCATCTGCGCCTGGAACGCGCCGCTGTTCCAGATGGTCACCAAGGCCGCCGCGGCGATGGCTGCCGGCAGCAGCATCGTGCTCAAGCCCAGTGAGTTGACACCGGGCAGCTTGCGCCTGTTCTGCGAAGCACTTGAAGAATGTGACCTCCCGCCCGGCCTGGTGAACGTGCTCGCTGGCGGCGCCGCGGTCGGCGAAGCGCTGGTGTCTCACCCGGACGTGGCGCTGGTCAGCTTCACCGGCTCGACCGCCGTGGGCCGGCGCGTGGCCGCGCTGGCTGCGCAGCACGGCAAGCGGGCGCTGTTGCACCTGGGTGGCAAATCTGCCGCGCTGCTGCTCGACGATGCCGACCTGGACACGGCGCTGCCCGCGGTGCTGCAGTCGTGCCTGAGCCAGTCGGGCCAGACCTGCACGGCGTTGACGCGCCTGCTGGTGCACAACGCCCAGCGCCACGCGGTGGTCACCAGCCTGCAGGCCATGGTGCCGGCGTGGACGGTCGGCGCGCCGCAGGACGACAGCACCCGCATCGGCCCGCTGATCTCGGCCGAGCGCTTCACGCGCGTGAACCAGGCCATCGAGGCCGCGCTGGCCGAAGGCGCCGAACTGATCGCCGGTGGCCCTGGCCGCGTCGCCGGCTTCGAGACCGGGCACTTCATCGCCCCGACGATCCTGGGCGTGACGCCGCAGATGGCGATCGCGAAAGAAGAACTGTTCGGTCCGGTGCTGTGCGTGCTGGGCTACGAGAACGACAAGGACGCGCTGCGCATCGCGAATGACACGCCTTACGGGCTGTCTGCCGCCGTGTGGTCACACGAGCTGGCACGTGCGCAGGCGGTCGCCGCCAAGCTGCGCGCTGGGCAGGTGCTGCTCAACGGCGCGGCGCCCGACCTGGCCGCGCCGCTCGGCGGCTTCGGCGCGTCGGGTGCGGGGCGCGAGAACGGGCGCTTCGGGATCGAGGCGATGCTCGATTTGAAGACGATCCAGGGTGGTGCCTGACGGCCTGCGGGTTCGAACCGCCACCAAGGGCCGGCCGAGTGGAACCGGCCGCACGCTCATCGTCATGTTTGCGGGGAACCCCATCGGCGACCCGGCCTGACCGCACCCGGGCTAACCGCACCCGGGCTTGACATCGCCCGTCATTCGCCTAACATTTAACCACTCGTTTAAACCGTGTGGTTAACAATGCCCTCGAAACCCGCCGCCCGCAGCCCCCGAACTGCGCCCTCGAAGCTGCACGACGGTGACCCGACCCAGACCCGCGAACGCATCCTGGATGCGACCTTCCGCCGCCTGGTGGCCGAAGGCTACGCCGCGCTGAGCATGCGCGAGATCGCCCGCGACGCCGGGGTCAACCACGCGCTGATCAACTACCACTTCCGCACCAAGGACCAGCTGGTGATCGACGTGCTCGACGCTGTGAACCAGCGCCTGCTGTCGCGCCAGGCGGCCATGTACGAGGGCGCTGGCGGGTTCGCGCAAAAGTGGGCCGCCGCGCGGCGCTTCTATGAAGACGACCTTGCGTCGGGCTTCGTGCGCCTGCAGGCCGAGTTGTGGGCGGCCAGCCTGGCCAACCCCGGGCTGCGCGAGAAGTTCCTGCCGCGCCTGCTGGCCTGGAAGAAGCTGGTGCTGGGCTCCGTGCGCGAGGCCCTCGCGGCGTGGCAGGCCGACGGTACCCAACTGCCGGCGCCCTTCACGGCCGAGGTCATCGCCTGCTGGATCTCGGAGTTCTGGCTCGGCATGGAATTTGCCGACCTGCTGGGCGTGAAGGAAGAGCAGGTGCAGCACCGCGCGGCGCTGGATGCTGTCGGGCAACTGCTGAAGTCGCTCGACGCCAAGGTTGCCAAGGTGACCCGGGGCGCGACCGGCAACGCGCCCGCAGCGACGCGCCCAAGGAGCCGCTGATGAACCCGCCCAGCCGCCCTGTGCCCGAGCGCCTGGCCCGCATCGCAGGCCCGTTGCCGGCGCCTGGTGCGGTACCCGCTGCCGACGCTTCGCCGTACGAGACCGTGCAGCCCGCACGCCAGGGCTTCGTCGATCGCGACGGCGTGAAGATCTGGTACGCGGTGTGGGGCGACAGCGGCCCCTGGCTCGCCTTTGCGCCGCCGTTCCAGGTCGTGCACAGCCAGATGCTGAAGAGCACGGTGCCGTACCTGTCGCAGCATTTCCGCGTGATCACCACCGATGGTCGCGGCAACGGCCGCTCCGATCGGCCGACCGGGCAAGAGGCCTACCACTTCGACCACTTTTACGCCGACTTCGTGGCCGTGCTCGACGCCGCGGGCGCCGAGCGGGTGGCCCTGGTCGGCATTTCAGCCGCGGCGATGACGGTGCTGCGCCTGGCGGCCGGACAGCCGCAGCGCGTGACGCACGTGGTCACGGCCGGCGGCTTTGCCGATTCGGTGCCGGCCGACGAGAAGGTCGCGCAGCGCCTGACGATGGAGGGCGAGTTGCTGTGCGGCGACTGGCCTGCTTACGTCGACTGGTTCATGAGCACCATCTTCAGCGAGCCGCATTCGACCAAGCCGTACGAAGACGGCGTGCACTACGCCTGGGCCACCAACGCTGAATGGCTGAACTGGTGCCGCAACGCCTGGATGAACAACGACGTGCGCGAACTGGCGCGCCGCGTCAGCTGCCCCACGCTGGTGATCCACGGCGACGACGACCGGCGCGTTCCGTACGCCAAGGGCCAGGCCATCCACGCGCTGGTGCCGGGTTCGAAGATGCTCACCATTGCCGGTGGCGGCCATGTCACCGCGGCGCGCGACCCGGTGGCCTTCAACCGCGCGCTGCACGAGTTCGTCGGCGGGGTGCCGAAAGAGCGCACCTGGACGCGCGCGATGAAGCGCCCGCGCCGCGCGCTGTTCATCTCCAGCCCGATCGGCCTGGGCCACGTGCAGCGCGACCTGGCCATCGCGCGCGAGCTGCGCAAGCTGCAGCCGGACTTGGGCGTCGACTGGTTCACCGTGAACCCGGCCGCGGCTTACCTGGAGCGCGAAGGCGAACGCCTGCACCCGATCACGCAGCGCATGGCCAACGAGAGCCTTCACTTCGAGCAGGTGGCCGCCGCGGGTGATGAGCACGACCTGCAGGCCTTCTACGCACTGCGCACGATGGACGAGATCATGAGCCGCAACTTCATGACCTTCGTCGATCTGATGGAGGCCGAGCGCTACGACATCGTGATCGGCGACGAGGCCTGGGACGTGGACTACCACTACCACGAGAACCCCGAACTCAAGCGCCAACCCTACGTCTTCCTGACCGACTTCGTCGGCTGCCTGCCCATGGAGCCGGGCAACGAGCGCGAAGCCGCGCTGTGCGCCGACCGCAATGCCGACGACATCGAAAACATTGCGCGTTACCCGTACCTGCGCGACGCCGCCATCTTCGTCGGCAACCGCGAAGACGTGACCGAGCAGACCTTCGGCCCAGGCTTGCCAGGCATCCGCGACTGGACCGACCGCAACTTCTGCTATTGCGGCTACTGCCTGCCCTTCGACCCGGCCTCGCTGGCCGATACCGAACGCCTGCGTGCGCAGCACGGCTACCGCAGCGACGAGAAGATCGCCATCGCCGCGGTAGGCGGCACCGCCACCGGCGGGCACCTGCTGCAGCGCATCGCCGCGGCGTTTCCGCGCATGAAGCGCGAGTTGCCCGAGTTGCGGCTGATCCTCGTCACCGGCCCGCGCCTTCCCACCGACGGGTTCAAGCCGCAGCCGGGTCTGGAAGTGCGGCCCTATGTGCACAACCTCTACGAGCACCTGGCCTGCTGCGACCTGGCGCTGGTACAGGGTGGCCTGTCGACGACGATGGAACTGGTGGCCACGCGCCGGCCCTTCCTCAGCTTCCCGCTGCAGCGCCACTTCGAACAGTGCGTGCACGTGCGTCAGCGCCTGGCCAACTACGCCGCCGACCGCTCGATGGACTATGCGGCGACGCTCGACCCCAACCTGCTCGCGCAGCGTGCACTCGCCGCGCTGCACGAACCCGTGCGCTACCGGCCGGTGGAAACCGACGGCGCAGCGCGCGCGGCGCTGCGCATTGCGCAGGTTCTGGACAACCGGGTGTGGGCGAGATGAAGCCCACCGGGGATTGCCGCCCGCCGCGCACGCCGCCGGGCGGCGAAGTGCCGTAGCGCCCGCGGGCCAGGCGCCCTTCCCTCCTTGAATGCTTTCGGGCCCGCCGCGCGCGGGTTCGGGATGCGCTCGGCTGTTCGCTTCTGCATGTCGTTCGACCTGTCATCTCGATACGGGCCGCCGGCTTGGTTCGTCTTCAATTCATCTACCGGAGTTTCAACATGGCAATTTTCAACGCCCTCTATGGAGTGGTGGCCTACATCTTCTTCCTCGCCACCTTCGTCTACGCCATCGGCTTCGTCGGCAACCTGCCGCTGCTGCCCAAGACCATCGACAGCGGCACCGCCGCGCCGCTGGTCGAAACGCTGGTCGTCGACCTCGCATTGCTGGGCCTCTTTGCCGTGCAGCACAGCGTGATGGCGCGGCGCGGCTTCAAGCGCTGGTGGACGACCGTGATTCCTGAGGCGGTGGAACGCAGCAGCTTCGTGGTCGCGGCGAGCGCCGTGCTGGCGCTGCTGCTGTGGCAGTGGCGGCCCATCGCCGAGCCGGTGCTGTGGTCGGTGAGCGACCCCGTCGCCCGCTTCGTCCTGCACAGCGTGTTCTGGATGGGCTGGGGCGTGCTGCTGATCAGCACCTTCCTGATCAACCACTTCGAGCTCTTCGGCCTGCGCCAGGTGTGGGCCAAGCTGCGCGGCCAGGCGCTGCCCGCGCCGGTGTTCCACACACCGCTGTTCTACCGCCACGTGCGGCACCCGATCTACCTGGGCTTCGTGATTGCCTTCTGGGCCACCCCGCACATGACGGCCGGCCACCTGTTGTTCGCCGCCGCCTGCACGGGCTACATCCTGATCGGCATCTGGTTCGAAGAGCGCGACCTGATCGCCCAATTCGGCCAGCGTTACCTCGTGTACCGCCAGCAGGTGGGCATGTTGGTGCCGAAGTTCGGTGGCCGCGGTCGCAAGGGGCCGGCGCAGTCTTGATCGCGATGCGCGGGCCTGCCGGCTGACCCTTCAGTTCGCCGCCGTTCAGAACACCCCACTAGAGTTGGTCACGGAGCCTGCGCAAGACCGCCTTGTCCAGAATGTCTTTTTCTCGATAGTCCACCGATGAGCGCGTACTCCACACCTTCTTCCTGAAATCGCCTGAGCAATTGGGGCCGGAAACGACCGGTGCTTCAAGCCTTCGCGTACGCCTCCAACCCCACCGGCTTGATGCGCGACGCCATGCCCGCGCACCCGAACGCATTGAACCGATCAATGCACACGTCGCGCGCTGCCGCCGTCGCGTCTTTCAAGAACTTGCGCGGGTCGAACTCGCTGCGGTCCTTGTTCATCGCACGGCGCATGGCACCCGTCATCGCCAGGCGGATGTCGGTGTCGATGTTGATCTTGCGCACACCATGGCGAATGCCTTCCTGGATCTCCTCGACCGGCACGCCGTAGGTCTCTTTCAGCTCACCGCCGTTGTCGCGGATGATCTTGAGCCACTCCTGCGGCACCGACGACGAGCCGTGCATCACCAGGTGCGTGTTCGGAATGCGCGCGTGGATGTCCTTGATGCGCTGGATCGCCAGGATGTCGCCGGTCGGCTTGCGGCTGAACTTGTAGGCGCCGTGGCTGGTGCCGATGGCGATGGCGAGCGCATCGACGCCGGTCCTGGCGACGAAGTCGGCGGCCTGTTCGGGGTCGGTCAGCATCTGCTCGTGCGTCAACGCGCCCTCGGCACCGGAGCCGTCTTCTTCGCCGGCCAGGCCCGATTCGAGCGACCCAAGGCAGCCCAGTTCGCCTTCCACCGACACGCCCACCGCATGCGCCATCTCGACCACGCGGCGCGTCACGTCGACGTTGTAGTCGTAGCTCGCGGGCGTCTTGGCGTCGCTCATCAGCGAGCCGTCCATCATCACGCTGGTGAAGCCGGAGCGGATCGACTGCAGGCACACCGCCGGGCTGGCGCCGTGGTCCTGGTGCATCACGATCGGAATGCCGGGGTACATCTCGGCGGCGGCCTCCACCATCTTGCGCAGAAAGGGCTCGCCAGCGTATTTGCGCGCGCCGGCCGAGGCCTGCAGGATCACCGGCGCGTCGGTCTTCAACGCAGCCTGCATGATGGCCTGGATCTGCTCCAGGTTGTTGACGTTGAAGGCCGGCACGCCGTAGCCGTGTTCGGCGGCGTGGTCCAGCAGTTGTCGCAGGGAAATCATCGCCATCGTGGGCTCCTGTGGATTGAAGACTCAAGCGGTCTGCGCTTCGACGGACGGCACCAGCGCCAGCAAACCGAGCAGGCCTCGCGCACGCGCCGCCACCGCCGCCGCGGTGATACCGAAGTGCTGGAACAGTGCCGCTGCCGGCGCCGACTCGCCAAAGCGGTCGAGCCCGACCACGTCGCCGTTCTCGCCCACGTACTTCCACCACAGGCCGGTGCTGCCGGCCTCTACCGCCAGGCGCGGCAAGTGGCGCGGGATCACGCTCTTGCGGTAACCGTTGTCCTGGCGCTCGAAGGCTTCCATGCACGGCATGCTGATCACGCGCGCCCCAATGCCCTGCCCGGCCAGCAGCGCCGCTGCGGCGAGCGCCACGCCGACCTCGGAGCCAGTGGCCAGCAGCGCGACTTGCTCGCCGACCGGGCGGCGCAGCACATAGGCGCCGCGCGCGATATCGTCGATGCGCGGGTTGCCGTCACCGGCGTGCGGCAAAGCCTGGCGCGACAGCAGCAGGCAGCTCGGTGCGTCGCTGCGGCACAGTGCCTCGCGCCAGGCGACCGCCGTTTCGGTCGCATCGCAGGGGCGCCACACATCGACGTTCGGGATCAGCCGCAGGCTCGAGGCGTGTTCGACCGACTGGTGCGTCGGCCCGTCTTCGCCCAGGCCGATCGAGTCGT
The DNA here is from genome assembly GCA_031382215.1 of Methylibium sp. Lineage (GTDB taxonomy): Bacteria > Pseudomonadota > Gammaproteobacteria > Burkholderiales > Burkholderiaceae_C > LGRD01. Next base: position 11,355 of record JANMYQ010000157.1, on the reverse strand, counting down.
GCGTGAACACATGCACCACCGGCAGCTTCATCAGCGCCGACATGCGGATGGCGTTGCGCGAGTAGTCGCTGAAGGTCAGGAAGGTGCCGCCGAACGGCCGGTAGCCGCCGTGCAGCCGGAGGCCGTTCATGATCGCCGCCATGCCGAACTCGCGCACGCCGTAGTGCACGTGGTTGCCGGTGCTGCTGCCCTTGAGCGCACGGTGGCCCTTCCAGTCGGTCAGGTTCGAGCCGGTCAGGTCGGCCGAGCCGCCCAGCAGCTCGGGCATGGTCGGGCCGAACAGGTTCAGCGCGTCTTGCGACGCCTTGCGTGTGGCCACATTGGCGGCCTTGGTTTCGGCGGCCAGGCAGGCGTCGTTCAAGGCGGCCTGGGCGGCCGGCGTCGGCGCGGCGGTCTTGTCGACGCGGCGCAGCAGCTCAGCGGCCAGCTCGGGGTGGGCGGTCGCATAGGTGGCAAAGCGCTTCTGCCAAGCGGCCTGCACCGCGGCGCCGTTCTCGAGCGCCGACCAGGCCTGCGCCACATCGGGCGGGATCTCGAACGGCGCGCTGCTCCAGCCGAGTGCCGCGCGCGTCAGCGCGATCTCGGCCTCGCCGAGCGCCTCGCCGTGCGCCTTGGCGGTGCCTGCGCGGTTGGGCGAGCCCTGGCCGATGCGCGTCTTGCAGCAGATCAGCACCGGCTTGTCGGACAAATGGGCTTCGCCGATGGCGGCGTCGAGCGCAGCGAAGTCATGCCCGTCCACGTTGCGCAGCACCGTCCAGCCATAGGCCTCGAAGCGGCCGGGCGTGTCGTCGTTGAACCAGCCTTTCACGTCGCCGTCGATCGAGATGCCGTTGTCGTCGTAGAGCGCAATCAGCTTGTTCAGCCGCCAGGTGCCGGCCAGCGAACAGGCCTCGTGGCTGATGCCTTCCATCAGGCAGCCGTCCCCCAGGAACACATAGGTCCGGTGGTCGATGACGTCGAAGCCGGGGCGGTTGAACTCATCGGCCAGCAGCTTCTCGGCCAGCGCCATGCCCACCGCGTTGCTGATGCCCTGGCCGAGCGGGCCGGTGGTGGTCTCGACCCCCGGCGTCACGTCGACCTCGGGGTGGCCCGGCGTGCGCGAATGCAGTTGGCGAAAGCGCTTCAGCTCGGCCATCGGCAGGTCATAACCACTCAGGTGCAGCAGCGCGTACAGCAGCATCGAGCCATGGCCGTTGGAGACGACGAATCGGTCGCGGTCGAGCCAGTGCGGGTCGGCAGGGTTGTGGCGCAGGTGGTGGCGCCACAGGGTTTCAGCGATGTCGGCCATGCCCATCGGCATGCCGGGGTGGCCCGAGTTGGCGGCCTGCACTGCGTCCATCGCGAGCGCGCGGATGGCGTTGGCGCATTGGGTGCGCAGCGCCTTTCGATCGGGCAATGCAGCGGCTGAAGGTGTGTTCATGGTGGGGCCTCGAGAGTGGAAACGAACCGTTGCGGCGGCGTTCAGCCGGCAAGCGCCTTCTTGCGCCGCTCGACCAGCCGCATGATCAGCGGCGTGAGGATGAGCTGCATCGCCAGCTCCATCTTGCCGCCCGGCATCACCAGGGTGTTGGCACGCGACATGAACGAGTCGTGAATCATGCTCAGCAGGTACGGGAAGTCGAAACCGCGCGGGTTCGCAAAGCGGATCACCACCAGGCTCTCGTCGGCGGTGGGAATGGTGCGCGCGATGAACGGGTTGCTTGTGTCGACCACCGGCACGCGCTGGAAGTTGATGTGCGTGCGCTCGAATTGCGGGCAGATGTAGTGCACGTAGTCGTGCATGCGGCGCAGGATCACGTCGGTCACCGCCTCGGTGGAGTAACCGCGCGTGTTCTTGTCGCGGTGCAGCTTCTGGATCCACTCCAGGTTGATGACCGGCACCACGCCGATCAGCAGGTCGGCATGGCGGGCGACATCGACCTTGTCGTTCTTCACGCCGCCGTGCAGCCCCTCGTAGAACAGCAGTTCGCTGGCGGGCAGCGGTTCCCACGGCGTGAAGGTGCCCGACGGTTGTTTGTACGGCGCGGCTTCTTCGTCGTTGTGCAGGTACTTGCGGGCCCGGCCAGTGCCAGTCTCGGCGTAGTCGCGGAACAGCGCCTCGAGTTCGGCGAAGAGGTTGGCGTCTTCGCCGAAGTGGCTGTAGTGGCGAATGCCGGCGGCCTCGGCCTCGGCCATCTTGAGCTTCATCTCCTTGCGGTCGTAGCGGTGAAAGCTGTCGCCTTCAACCACCGCTGCCGCCACGCCTTCACGGCGGAAGATGTTCTCGAAGGTGCGTGTCACCGAGGTGGTGCCGGCACCGGAGGACCCGGTGATGGCGATGATGGGGTGCTTTGCGGACATGGTGGAGCCCTGGACAGGTTAGAACGATCTCGTATGGCTCCCTCGCCCCTTTGGGGAGAGGGCTGGGGTGAGGGGCTGGGGGGGCCCGCTCAAGCCGACGCGAACAGCCCGCGCTTGCCGAACAGCGGCGACTGGTAGGTGTCCTGCGGCTCTTCGTTGTGGTACTGCTCGATGCGCGAGACTTCGTCGGACGAACCGAACACGAAGCCCACGCGCTGGTGCAGCGATTCGGGCTTCACCTCCATCAGCCGCTTGTGCCCGGTGCTGGCCATGCCACCGGCCTGCTCGATCAGCATCGAGATCGGGTTGGCTTCGTACAGCAGGCGCAGGCGGCCGGGCTTGCTGGTGTCCTTGGTGTCGCGCGGGTACATGAACACACCGCCGCGCATCAGGATGCGGTGCGTCTCGGCCACCAGCGAGGCGATCCAGCGCATGTTGAAGTCGGCCCCGCGCGGCCCGGTGGCGCCGGCCATGCATTCGTCGACGTAGCGCTTGACGGCCGGCTCCCAGAAGCGGCTGTTCGACGCGTTGATCGCAAATTCACGCGTCTTCTTCGGGATGGTGAGATTCGGGTGGCTCAGCACCCACTCACCGAGCTGCGGCTCCAGCGTGAACGCGTGCGTGCCCTTGCCCAGCGTCAGCACCAGCATCGTCGACGGGCCGTAGATCGCGTAACCCGCGCACACCTGCTGCGTGCCGGGCTGCAAAAAGTCTTCGGGCTTCGGGTCGGCCTCGGGTGTGATGGCGCGCGTGACCGAGAAGATGCTGCCCACCGTCACGTTGACGTCGATGTTGGACGAGCCGTCGAGCGGATCGAAGGCCAGCAGGTACTTGCCGCGCGGGTACTGCGGCGGCAGCGTGTACATGTTTTCCAGCTCTTCCGACACCATGCCCGCCACGTGCCCACCCCATTCGTTGGCGCGCAGGAACATCTGGTTGCTCAGCACGTCGAGCGTCTTCTGCTCTTCACCCTGCACGTTGACGCTGCCGGTGCCCGCCGCGGTGGAGGCATTCCCCAGCACACCGGCCAGGCCGCCATAAGCAACCTTGCGCGAGATCGCCTTGCAGGCCAGCGACACGTCGGTGATCAGCGCGTTCAGGTCGCCGGTGGCCTGCGGGGCACGGCGGCGCTCTTCGATCAGGAACTGGGTGAGGGTGGACTTTCCTCCGGTTGGCATGGCGGGCTCCCTAAGTGTTGAAAATCTGGTCGCGGCCGTGCTGCGTGCCTGCGGTCATTGGCATGGCACCGCCGAGCAGTTCGCCCAACAACTGCTGCGGCGTGGCAATGTGCCGAGGGTTCAGGTGCGGCGGAATGGCGTGGCTGCCGTAACCCCAGGCGACCAGCGCAGCAGGGCACCCGGCGGCTTCGGCGGCCAGCAGGTCGGCCGGCCCGTCGCCCACCATCAGCAGCGCCGACGGGGCGACCCCCAGGCTCTTGGCGGCGGCCAGCAACGTCAACGGTGCCGGCTTGCGCTGGGCCGGCGTGTCGGCGCCTTGCACCCCGCTCAGGTAGGGCAGCAGGTCGGCGGCGTCGAGCACCGCACGCGCCAGAGGCGTGGGTTTGTTGGTGATGACCACCATCGGCAGCCGTTTGTGCAGCCCCGCGAGGAGGTCGGCGATGCCGGGGTACACCTTGCCTTCGGCCAGCGGTGCGGCCAGGGTGGCCATGTCGAAACCGCGCCGCAGACGCTGGGCGAGTGCCCCGCCCTGGCGGCGCGGGTGTTCGGGCGCCAGGCCTTGTGCTGCCAGCGCGCTGGCGATCAGCACGTCGGGCCCGTCGCCGATCCAGGCCCGCACGGTCGCCAGGTCGAAGCGCTGCAGACCTTCCTGAGCGAGCGCCGAGTTCAGCGCGTGGCTGATGTCGGGCGCACTGTCGACCAGGGTGCCGTCGAGGTCGAAGGCGACGGCCGCAATGTTGGCGAGCGTAGGTTGCTGCTGCATCGAAAGGTCGATCAGGCGCGCACGCGCCCCTGTTGGCCAAGCAGCGCCTGGGCGCGGATCGCGGCAATGGCTTCCGCGTACTTGCCGCCGCTGAACACCGCCGAGCCCGCCACCAGCGTGTCGGCCCCGGCGCTGCCGACACGGCGCGCGTTGTCGGCCTTCACGCCGCCGTCGACCTCCAGCCAGATGTCCCTGCCCGTCGCGTCGATGCGCTTGCGAACCGCCTCGATCTTGGGCAGCGCTGCTTCGATGAAGCTCTGCCCGCCGAAGCCGGGGTTGACCGACATGATCAGCACCAGATCGAGCTGCTCGAGCACATGGTCCAGGTAGCTCAGCGGTGTGGCCGGGTTGAACACCAGCCCGGCCTTGCAGCCGCTGGCCCGAATCAGCTGGATCGTGCGGTCGATGTGCTCGCTGGCCTCGGGGTGGAACGAGATGATCGAAGCGCCGGCCTGCGCGAACATCGGGATGATCGCGTCGACGGGCTTGACCATCAGGTGCACGTCGATCGGAACTGTCTTTTGGCCAGAGACGGCATACGGTTTGATGGCCTGGCACACCAGCGGACCCACCGTCAGGTTGGGGACGTAATGGTTGTCCATCACGTCGAAGTGGATCAGGTCGGCACCGGCCTGAATCACCGCGGTGACTTCTTCGCCCAAGCGGGCAAAGTCGGCCGACAGCAGGCTGGGGGCGATTCGCATCGTCGACGTACTCATCGCGCCGCTCCTTTGTACAGCGCATGCACGGCGCTGGTTGCGCGTGCCGGCGCGGCCCGGCGAATCAGCTCCTCGAACGTGAGCCAGCCGGCCGACTGGAGCTGGCCGCCGGGCTCACCGGGAACCGGCAGCGCCGGGTCGCCCAGGTCGGGCAGCACCAGGCCGGCGGCGTCAAAGTCGCCGCCTTCGGTCCAGAAGGTCGGCGTGACCACGGTCCACAGCCCAGCCGCCACGGAGGAGCGCAGCCCGTTGGGCGAGTCCTCAAAAGCCACCGCCTGTTCGGGGTGCAGGCCCAGGTGGTTCAGCGCCAGTTGGTAGATGTCGGGTGCGGGCTTCTTGGCGCGCACCTGGTCGCCGCAGGCGATCACGCTGAACATCTCGAGGCCGCGCGTGCCCAACGTGGCCTGCAGCAGCGCGTCGATGTTGACGGCGGTCGTGGTGCTGGCAATCGCGAGCCGGCAGCCGGCCGACAAGGCTTCGTCGAGCAGGCGTTGCACGCCACTGCGCAGCGGCACCGCGCCGTCGCTCACCACCGAGCTGTAGAACTTGGTCTTCTCGGCATGGATGTCGGGCACCTTCGCCAGCAGGCGCTTCAGCTCGGCAGGCGCCGGCTTCAGCGAGTGGATGTAGGCGGTGATGCGTTCCTTGCCGCCGGTCACCTTGAGCAGCTCGCGGTACTCGGCCCGGCTCCAGACCCAGCCCAGGCGGTAGCGATCGAAGGCCAAGTTGAAGGCGGTGCGGTGCGCTTCTTCGGTGTCGGCCATCGTGCCGTCCACGTCAAAGATGAGGGCGTGGATGCTCATCTCACGCTCCCTTGGCGCTGCTCGGCGAGCCGAAGACACGGCTGGCCAGAATGTCTTCGGCCTGCAGCGTGCACAGCTGTTCTCGCGTCAGCGACGCATCGGCGGCAGAGAACAAGCGCGTGGCGTGGCGCAGCCGTATGCGGTCGAGCGCATTGCGAATGGATCGCGCATTGGCAAAGTGCGGCTGCTGCTTGCGCAGGGCGACGTACTTCGAGAACGCACTTTTCGCGCCGTCGTCAAAGCTGTACTTCAGGTGGCCGAGCATCAGCTGCGCGATCTGCATCAGCTCGCCCTCGCTGTAGTCGGGGAAGTCGATGTGGTGCGCAATCCGCGACGCCATGCCAGGGTTGCTGTTGAAAAAGGTGTCCATGCGGTCTTTATAGCCCGCCAGGATCACCACCAGGTCTTCGCGGTGGTTTTCCATCACCTGGAGCAGTATCTCGATCGACTCCTGCCCGTAGTCGCGCTCGTTCTCGGGCTTGTACAGGTAGTAGGCCTCATCGATGAACAGCACCCCGCCCATCGCGCGCTTGAGCACCTCTTTCGTCTTGGGCGCGGTGTGGCCGATGTACTGCCCCACCAGGTCGTCGCGCGTCACCGCCACCAGGTGGCCCTTGCGGCTGTAGCCCAGGCGGTGCAGCAGTTCGGCCATTCGCATGGCCACCGTGGTCTTGCCGGTGCCGGGGTTGCCGGTGAAGCACATGTGCAGGCTCGGGGCGACCTGGCCCTCGGCCGCCAGCCCCATGTTGGCGCGCAGCTTGTCGATGACGAGCAGCGCGGCGATGTCACGCACACGCTGCTTCACCGGGGCCAGACCGATCAGGTCGCGCTCCAGCTCGTCCATCACCGACAGCACCTGGCTTTGCGCCAGCACGTCGTTGACGGTGCGCGCCGGTTCCGCGGCCGGCTCTGGCTGCGTCATCGCGTTCACTTGGTTACCCCTGTGAAGCCCATGGCTGCAAAGCGCATGTCGCCGCCGCGCTTAGTAGCGCTCGCCTTCGGGCTTGTCGGTGGCGTAGGACGAGATGCGGTAGCGCAGCTGGCTGCCCTCCACCTCCTGCCGCACCAGACCGAAGCCCGGCTCCTTGGCCGGCCGGTTGACGATGAATGACATCGTCGGCGACTCCACGCCGCGCGTCGAGTCGAACGCGGTGACGCGGATGTAGTGGTTGGGGAAGGTCTTCCGGCAACTGTTGATCTCCAGCAGGATGCCCTTCGGGTCCTTCAGGTCGAACATCGGGTTGCCGAACATGTCCCAGTAGGTGTTGCGCGGGTGCGGGTCGTCGGTGTACTCGATGCCGACCGAGTAGTTGTTTTTCAGTGCGTACTCGAGCTGCTTGGAGATCTGCACGTCGGTCAGGTCGGGCAAGAAGGAAAACTGCCCCTGGGTCAGGCGGTTGCCGTGGTTGGTCATCATGGTGAATTTTCTCCTGTGTGGTGCGCTCGTGACGATCAGGCCGATGCGGTGGGCGTGGCGACGAAGTCTGCGGTGTCGGTGGACTCGTAGTTGAAGCTCACCTCGCCCCAGGTGTCGAGCGCGGCCTTCAACGGCGAGCACCACTTGGCGGCGTCCTTGAGAATCTGCGGCCCTTCATTCCAGATGTCGCGCCCTTCGTTGCGGGCCAGCACCATGGCTTCCAACGCCACGCGGTTGGCCGTCGCACCGGCCTGGATGCCCTGCGGATGGCCGATGGTGCCGCCGCCGAACTGCAACACCACGTCGTTGCCCAGGTAGGTCAGCAACTGGTGCATCTGGCCGGCGTGGATGCCGCCCGAGGCGACCGGCATCACCTTGTTCAACGAAGCCCAGTCCTGCTCGAAGAACAGGCCCTTTTCGAGCTGCATGGGCGTGTGCGTGTCGAGCAGCGTGTCGTAGAAGCCGCGGATCATCTGCGGGTCGCCTTCGAGTTTGCCCACCACCGTGCCGGCGTGGATGTGGTCGACACCGGCCATGCGCATCCACTTGCAGATCACGCGGAAGTTCATGCCGTGGTTCTTCTGCCGCGAGTAGGTGCTGTTGCCGGCCCTGTGCAGGTGCAGGATCATGTCGTTCTTGCGTGCCCACTTGGCCATGCTCTGAATGGCGGTGTAGCCGATCACCAGGTCGATCATGATGATCACCGAACCCAGGCTCTTGGCAAAGTCGGCGCGCTCGTACATCTCTTCCATCGTGCCGGCGGTCACGTTCAGATAGTGGCCCTTGACCTCGCCGCTGGCCGCACTGGCCTTGTTGACGGCTTCCATGCAGTACAGGAAGCGATCACGCCAGTGCATGAAGGGCTGCGAGTTGATGTTCTCGTCGTCCTTCATGAAGTCCAGCCCGCCCTTCAGGCCTTCGTAGACCACGCGGCCGTAGTTGCGGCCGCTCAGGCCCAGCTTGGGCTTGGTGGTGGCGCCCAGCAGCGGGCGGCCGAACTTGTCGAGCCGTTCACGCTCGACCACCACGCCGGTGGCCGGCCCCTGGAAGGTCTTCAGGTAGGCGACCGGAATGCGCATGTCTTCCAGGCGCAGGGCCTTCACCGCCTTGAAGCCGAACACGTTGCCGATGATCGACGCGGTGAGGTTGGCGATGGAGCCCGGCTCGAACAGATCGAGGTCGTAGGCGATGTAGGCGAAGTACTGCTGCTCGGTGGCGGTGCCCGGGCCGGTGTTGGGCACGGCATCGACGCGGTAGGCCTTGGCGCGGTACAGCTCGCAGGCGGTCAGGCGGTCGGTCCACACCACGGTCCAGGTGGCGGTGCTCGACTCGCCAGCCACGGCGGCGGCGGCTTCGATGGCGTCAACGCCTTCTTGCGGGGTGATGCGGAACATCGCCAGCAGGTCGGTCGACTTGGGTTCGTAGTCGGCGTCCCAGTAGCCCATCTGCACGTACTTCAGCACACCGGCGGAGTAGCGCTTCTTGGCGTCGGTGATTTGCTTTTCGTCGTTCATGTTTCCCACAGAGTCTCTCCTTGCACTTGGCAGTTGACGTTGACAGGCCGCTTGGTCTGAATGGAATGTACGCAGCGCAATTGATTTGCGAAAATTAATTGTTTTAGGTTTGGTATTTGCCTTCTATTATTCGACTATGCCTTTGTCCAAGAACGCCAGCTTTCGCCAGCTGGCCACCTTCCACGCCGTCGCGCGGCTCGGCAGCGTGTCTCAGGCGGCCGAAGAGATGCACCTCACGCAGCCGGCGGTGTCGATCCAGATCGGCCTGCTCGAAGAGTCCGCCGGCACGCCGCTGCTGGCGCGTGTGGGCCGCGGCATCCGCCTCACCGAAGCGGGTGACCTGCTGGCCGGTTATGCGGGCCGCATCCTCGATTTGTGGCGCGAGGCGGGCGACGAAATGGCGGCGCACCGCGGCGTGTTCTCGGGCACCTTGCGTGTGGGCGCGGTCACCACCGCCGAGTACCTGTTGCCTCCATTGCTGGTGGCCTTCGTCAACGAACACCCCAGGGTCAAGGTCAAGCTGCAGGTCGGCAACCGCGATCACATCGTTCGCCTGCTGGCTGGCCACGAGATCGACGTGGCCATCATGGGCCGCTCCCCCGCCGAGCTCAAGACCGTGTCGGCCGCGTTCGCCAAGCACCCGATGGCCTTCATCGCCGCTCCTGCGCACCCGCTGATGCGCGAGGCCCGGCTCAACCTTGCCGCGCTGGCCGGCGCCAACCTGCTGGTGCGCGAGCGCGGCTCGGGCACGCGCACCACGGTCGAGCGCCTGTTCAAGGACGCGGGCACGCCCTTGCGCATCGGCTCGGAGCTGTCGAGCAACGAGGCCATCAAGCAGATGTGCGCGGCCGGTTTCGGCGTGGCGTTCCTGTCGCTGCACACCTGCGTGCTCGAACTCGAGGCCGGCTTGCTGAAGATCCTGCCGCTGCAAGACAACCCGATCGAGCGCGACTGGTTCGTGATGCACCTGGCCACGCGGCAACTGCCGCAAGTGGCGTCGGCCTTCGAGGAGTTTCTGGGCACCCACGGCCAGGCGCAGATCCGCCCGCAGCTCGCCCGGCGCAAGCGCCCGCGCGCGGGCGCCACCAAGGCGGCGCCGCGCAAGGTTTCTGGCCGACCGGGCTTTCCCTAATCGGAGCATCCCTCGATCTGTCGCAATGCGCGACACGTTCAAGCCCAAGGCGTCGCAGTTTCGGGGTTTCCCCCATGTTTGACGGTCGGTACTAATTCCTGATCATCGTGTTTCACGCAAGCCGCATATTTTTGGTGGTGGCTTGCTGGTGAGGCGGGTCATTTGCGGTGCGGGCGCCTCAGCAGTCAGCGTTGGCAGGTCGTGATGGGTTTTAGGTGGACCCCTGCGGCCGAGGTTTGACCACCCTTAACTGAGGAGACACTAATGAACGATCCCCGGCATTCAAACCGACGCCTCGCGCGTTGTTTGGGCGTCGCACTGCTTTCTCTGCCGGTCTTGGCCTTTGCCAACGCCGACGTCGAGAAGAACATCGCCAACCCCAAGAACTGGGCGATGCAAGCGGGTGACATGTACAACCAGCGCTACAGCCAGCTGAAGCAGATCAACAAGGGCAACGTCGGCAAGATGCAGGTCGCCTGGACCTTCTCCACCGGCGTGCTGCGCGGCCACGAAGGCTCGCCGCTGGTGATCGACGGCAAGATGTACCTGCATTCGCCGTTCCCGAACAAGGTCTTCGCGGTCGACCTCGACACACAGAAGATCCTGTGGAAGTACGAGCCCAAGCAAGACCCGGCCGTGATCCCGCAAATGTGCTGCGACACGGTCAACCGTGGCTTGGCCTATGCCGAAGGCAAGGTCATCCTGCAGCAGGCCGACAGCATGCTCGTGGCGCTCGACGCCAAGACCGGCAAGGTGGTCTGGAGCGTGAAGAACGGCGACCCGAAGCTGGGTGCCGTGAACACCAATGCACCGCACGTCTTCAAAGACAAAGTCATCACCGGCATCAGCGGTGGTGAGTGGGGTGTGCGCGGCTTCATCGCCGCCTACAACCTGTCTGACGGCAAGCCGGCCTGGAAGGGCTACAGCGTGGGCCCCGACGCCGAGATGCTGATCGATCCGGCCAAGACCATGACCTGGACCGACGGCAAGATGGCACCGGTGGGCGCCGACTCTTCGCTGAAGACCTGGAAGGGTGACCAGTGGAAGATCGGTGGCGGCACGACCTGGGGCTGGTACAGCTACGACAAGGCGCTGAACCTGATGTACTACGGCACCGGCAACCCGTCGACCTGGAACCCGGCACAACGCCCTGGCGACAACAAGTGGTCCATGACCATCTTCGCCCGCGACGTCGACACCGGCAAGGCCGCGTGGGTCTACCAGATGACGCCGTATGACGAGTGGGACTTCGACGGCATCAACGAGATGATCCTGGCCGACATCAACGTCAAGGGCAAGCCGACCAAGGCGCTGGTGCACTTCGACCGCAACGGCTTCGGCTACACGCTGGACCGCGTGACCGGTGCGCTGCTGGTGGCCGAGAAGTACGACCCGAAGGTGAACTGGGCCTCGCACGTCGACATGAAGACGGGCCGCCCGCAAGTGCTCAAGCAGTACTCCACCGCGCAGGCCGGACCTGACGTCAACA
>JANMYQ010000099.1:0-2053 GCA_031382215.1 Methylibium sp. | reverse complement strand
GCGGCGATGCTGCTGCGGCCCAGCCCGTCGGGCCGGGCCGCTGCACGCAGCCTGGTGCGCTCACGGGCGCCGGCCTTGTTGCCTCGGATCGTGGCTGCCGCCGCGCGCAGCGGCCTGAGCGCGGATGCGCATGCCCATCTGATGGATGGCGCCGATACCTTGTCGCAGGCCCTGTCGGCGCGATTATTGAGGTCGGGTCTGTAGACGCCGCTCACTGCAGGCGCTGCGCGCCCGGCTCGTTCATGTCGGTCCGGGCCACCGTCGAGGCGGGCGGGATGCGCCGGCCGATGATCACGACGGTAGGCAGTTGCACCACGGCTGCCTGCACGGTCACCGCGGTTTTGTGGGCGCCCGGGCGGTCCATGCCGAACAGTTCGGAACCGATGGCCAGCGTGCCGCCGATGAAGAGGGCGAAGGTCAGGGCGGCGGTGAAGTAGCGGTCGATCATGGTGGGCTCCTGGGGTGGCAGCAAGCGGTTGTCTGCTGCGTTGGAGTGAACTTTAGGAGCGTCACCCCTGCTCTGAAAGCGGCATGCGACAGGCTGCACTTTTTGTCGGCCGAAGCGCGCTTGTGCGCGATGAACGAGCGCAGCTCACGTTGCCCTCAGCGCCACAACCACGCCGCGCCACGCACCCCGGAAGAGTCACCGTGCCGGCTCTGCACCAGGCGGGTGTGCACGCTGTCCTTGATGCCGCCGCTGAAGACGTGCTGCGCCCACAGTCGGGGCACGTCGACGTACAGGCGCTGCAACTGCGAGACGCCGCCGGCCAGCACGATCACATCCGGGTCGAGCAGGTTGATCACGTGGGCCAGGCTGCGTGCCAGGCGCGCTTCGTAGCGTTGCAAGGTGGCCTCGCAGGCTGCGTCGCCACGCGCCGCAGCTTCGCCGATCTGGCGCGCGTCGAGCAACACGCTGGTGTGCGCCAGGTGGTCGTGCGCCATGCCCGGGCCGCTGACCCAGGTTTCGATGCAACCGTGTTGACCGCAGTAGCAGGCCCGCCCCGGATGCTCGTTCGCTTCCGCCCACGGCAAGGGGTTGTGACCCCACTCGCCGGCCAGCCCGTTCGAGCCGCCCAACAATCGGCCGTTCACGACGATTCCGGCGCCGACCCCGGTGCCCAGGATCACGCTGAACGAAACCGCTGCATCGGCCGCGGCGCCATCGGTCGCCTCCGACAGCGCCAGGCAGTTGGCGTCGTTGGCGACACGCACCGGGCGGCCGAGCACCTGCGTCAGATCACGCTCCAGCGCTTCGCCGTTCAGGCAGGTCGAGTTGGCGTTCTTGATGTGGCCGGAGCGTGTCAGCGAGCCTGGCGTGCCGACGCCCACGCTGCAGTTGTGCAAACCGAGTTCGATTTCGGCGCGGGCGACAAGTGCCGCAACCGTCGCGAGCGTGCCCCGGTAGTCGCCGGCGGGGGTGGCGACGCGCTCGCGCCACAGGCTGGTGCCCTGGCCGTCGAGCACCACGGCTTCGATCTTGGTGCCGCCCAGGTCCACGCCGATGGCGGGCAAGGGTGGATTGGCGTGCGAGGGGGGAAGGGACATGGGACGAGCGTATCAGCCCGTCCGGCATAAAAAACGCCCGAGGCCCGGAGTCCGGGAGGCCTGGGGCGTGTGAGCCGGAGTCGGGTTGCGACTCGCGGGGTATTCGGTGCCGCGGCTCAGCGCTGGGCGAGGTCCGAGCGGTGGCCGATGACGGTCACGGTTTCGAGCTGGATCACGCGGACTGGCTTGGCTTGCGGCGTGGTGCTCGCGGCGGGCTGCTGCGCGGCGGTCGCGAAGGTCAGCGTGGCGGCGGCGAGAACGGCGAAGGTGGCGGCGAAAGCGGTGAGACGGCTGATCATGGTGGGCTCCTGGGAAGTTCGTTGTGGGGCTGGCTTGAAACGAACTTTAGGAGCGTGACCTTTGCCCGCCAAGGCACATGCGACGAGTTGCGGTGCTACGCGGATGAACTGCAGCGTGCGCCGATCAACGGTTCCCGTGCCGTGGCCGAAACGCGCGCCGAGGCGCGTTGGCCGGCCTCAGATCGGCGTGGTGCGTTCCAGCAGCCAGG
>JANMYQ010000052.1:0-2095 GCA_031382215.1 Methylibium sp. | reverse complement strand
GATGTTGAACACCGCCACTTCTATGGGTGCGATGTCGCGCTCGATCTGCTCGACGAGCGCGACCATGTCGTCCTCTTTGCGTGCGTCGCTGCCAAAGCCCTGGGCCTGCCCGCCATCGGCCTGGATGCGCTGCACCAGCGGCTGCAGCTTGTCGGCGCTGCGCCGGGTGACGCAGGCGGTGAGCCCCTGGCGTGCAAAGCGACGGGCGATGGCGCCGCCGGTGGCGTCGCCGGCGCCGACAATCAGGGCTGCTCGGGCTCGTGTCATGCGGGGCCTTTCGAGAGTTCGCTCAGCTGCGCAGGAAAGCGCATCGTAGCCGGGGCCGGCCGTCCCCCGCGGGGATCAATGAAAGTGGCAGAGCGACACTTCCTTGAGAGCGCCCGGGACATTCGAGCCCGGGTCGACTTGACCCCGGCCACAGCGGACCGGACACTTCGGCCATGAGCCCGCTCGAAAAATTCCTGCTCTTCGTCGCCGCCCCCACCGTGCTGGCCTGCGCGCTGCTCGAAGGGCTGGTGCTGAGCTGGCGCGGCGGCTACGACTGGCGCGCCTTCGGCGTCTCGATGTTCGACTACGTGCTGCGCATCGTGGTCACCATCTTCCTGCCCTTTTCGATCATCGCACCGCTGGTGCCCTGGGTCGAGGCGCACCGGTTGGCCACGATCAGGGTCGACGACTGGGCCTCGGGCTTTGCGCTCTTCATCACGCTCGAGTTCTTCTACTACTGGCTGCACCGGGCCGGCCACCGGGTGCGCTGGTTCTGGGGCAACCATGCGGTGCACCACACACCGAACCAGCTCAACCTGGGCGCGTCGCTGCGCATCGGCTCGCTGGGCCGCCTGATCGGCAACGGGGTCTTCCTGCTGCCGATGGTCTGGATCGGCTTCGACCTGCGGCTGCTGATCGGCGCGCTGACGCTCAACCTGCTGTACCAGTTCTGGATCCACGCCACCTGGATCCCCAAGCTGGGCTGGCTGGAGGGCATCCTGAACACGCCGTCGGCGCACCGCGTGCACCACGCCGCCAACCTCGAATACCTGGACGGCAACTACGGCGGCGTGCTGCTGATCTTCGACCGCCTCTTCGGCACCTACATCGCCGAGCGCGACGACCTGCCCTGCCGCTACGGCCTGGTGCACCCGATGACCAGCTACAACCCGCTGAAGGTCGAGTTCGCGCAGTGGATCAGCCTAGCGCAAGACCTGGCCGGCGCACGCAGCCCGCGCGCGGTGCTGGGTTACCTGTTCATGCCGCCGGGCTGGTCGCCCGACGGGCCCGGGTTCACCACCGAGGCCTTGCGTGCGGCGCAGGGCGTGGCGCGGCCGGGGGCGGCGGCGCGCGACGCGCCGGTGCGCAGCCGCCCGACCTGATCGCGCCTTCAGCGCTCCAGCGTCGCGCGCACCGCAGCCAGCAGGTCGGCGTTGACGAAGGGTTTGTCCAGGCTGGCGCAGCCGGTCTCCTCGAACACCTGGCGCGCCTGCAGCGACAGCGTGTCGCCAGTGACGAAGAGCACGCGCCGCGCCAGGTGCGGCTGGCGCTCGCGCACCGCGCGCCACAGCGCCGCGCCGTCGAGGTCGGGCATGCGCACGTCGCTGACGATGGCGTCGAAGCGCGCCTCGGCCAGCAGCTCCAGCGCCACCGCGCCGGACTCGGCGGTGGCGACGTCGAAGCCGGCGCCTTCGAGCACCGTGCGCATGAGTTCGGCGATCTCGGCTTCGTCGTCGACGACCAGCACGCGCGAGTGCAGCTCGCCGCCGGCGGTGTCCAGCGGCAGGGGTGCACTGCCGGCGCCCACCTCGCCGCTGATCGGCAGGCTCAGGCGGAACGACGCGCCGGTGGCTGCGGCCAACGGGTCGTGCTGCTCAAGCACCAACTCGCCGCCGTGCTCGCGCACGATCGAGCGCGACACCGACAAGCCCAGGCCGGTGCCGAAGCTGGCGTCCTTGGTCGTGAAGAAGGGCTCGAACAGGCGCTCGCGCACGGCCTCGCTGACGCCCGGGCCGGTGTCGGCGACGCGCAACCACACGCGCGGCTCGCGCGCGCCCGGTGCGGCGCGCTGGGACTCGACGCCGGTGGCCAGTGAGAGCACGCGCCG
>JANMYQ010000037.1:0-2921 GCA_031382215.1 Methylibium sp. | reverse complement strand
GCCTGTTTGAGCGTAGCGCCGCGAAGCAAGCGGAGCGAGTTCGGCGACGGGCCGCGAGACCGAGCACCGCAGGGGAGTCGGTGTACCCGCCGACCGTCTCAGCGAAGCGCCGACGGCTGCCCGCCTGCGGCTGGGCGCGCGAAAACGGTGGCAGGACGCTTCGCCGACGTACGGACAGGTCAATGCACGCGAGCAAAAAGATGCCGCCCATCCACCCGTCTTTTCAACGCTTAAGAAATCCACACACCCGACACCATCGCAACAACGACTGGAGTACCGCCATGATGCGTTCCCTGTGGATTTCGAAGACCGGGATGGAAGCCCAAGCGACTCAGCTGGACACCATCTCGCACAACCTGGCCAACGTCTCGACCAACGGCTACAAGCGTTCGCATGCCGTGTTCGAAGACCTGATGTACCAGAACCTGCGCCAGGCCGGGGCCAACAGCACCGAGCAGACGACCCTGCCGACCGGCTTGCAGGTGGGCCTGGGCACGCGTGCGGTGGCGACCTCGCGCAACTTCAGCCAGGGCAACCTGCAGCAGAGTTCCAACCCGCTCGACGTGGCGGTGCGCGGCAACGGCTTCTTCGAGATCCAGATGCCCGATGGCACCACCGGCTACACGCGCGATGGTGCGTTCCAGGTCAGCGCGCAGGGGCAGATCGTCACCAACAACGGCTACATCGTGCAGCCCGGCATCACCATTCCGGCGAATGCGCAAAGCATCACGATCGGCGCCGACGGCACGGTGAGCGTGGCGCTGCCGGGCCAGGCTTTGCCCAGCAGCGTGGGGCAGTTGCAGATTTCCAGTTTCGTCAACCCGGCCGGGCTCGACCCGAAGGGCCAGAACATGTTTGCCGAGACCGCGGCGTCGGGCACGGCCAACTCCGGTGCGCCGGGGCAGAACGGGTTGGGGGCGATCCAGCAGGGTTATGTCGAGACGTCCAACGTCAACGTGGTCGAAGAGCTGGTGGCCATGATCCAGACCCAGCGCGCCTACGAACTCAACTCGAAGGCGATCCAGACGTCGGACCAGATGCTGGCGCGCCTGGGCCAGCTGTAAAAGGCGCTGCCGTGAAGCTTTTCATGAACATCCGCTGGTGGCTTTTGTGCCTGGTGTGCGCGGCCCTTTTGCTGTCGGGCTGCGAGATGATGAACCCGCGCCCACCGGTGGACATTCGCGAGCCCACGTCGGCCAAGCCGGTGGTCGTGGTGGCGCCGGTCATCAACAACGGCTCGATCTTCCAGTCGACCCAGTACCGCCCGCTGTTCGAAGATTACCGCGCGCGCCTGATCGGCGACACGCTCACGGTGCAGATCATCGAAAAGGTCAGCGCCAGCCAGAAGAGCACCAGCTCGATCGACAAGAGCGGCAGCCTGTCGGGCAGCATCACCGCACTGCCCATGATCAAGCCCAACTCGTTCGGGCTGGGTCGCGCCAGCGTGGGCGGCTCGTCGAGCAACACCTTCGCCAACAAGGGGGGCACCGAGAACACCAACGACTTCAGCGGCATCATCACCGCCACCGTCACCGAGGTGCTGGCCAATGGCCACTTGATGATCTCGGGCGAAAAGCAGATCGGCGTGAACCACAACGTCGATGTGCTGCGCTTTTCGGGCCAGGTCGATCCGCGCGCCATCCAGCCGGGCAATTCGGTCGCGTCGGCGCAAATCGCCAACGTGCGCATCGAACACCGCGGCCGCGGCGCGCAGGCCGAGGCGAACGGCATCGGCTGGCTGAGCCGCTTCTTCCTGAACGTTCTGCCAATCTGAGTCGCCGAGCGGCACTCGGTGAGGCCCGGCGAGGCGCCCCGGTGTCGTCTCCGGTGTTGTCCTACACGCCGACGTGGATGGCGCCTATGAACGGGCGTTCGAGCTGTCTCTACCCTCCTGCCAAGGGCCAACGGTCCTTCGGCGGGCAGCCGTGCTGCCCAAGCTAACGTCAGTGGGGGTCATCAAGTGAAATCAGTCATCCATCTCATGGTCAGGTCGGCCGTTGTGGCCGGGGCATGCCTGTCCGCCATGGCGGCGCATGCCGACCTGGTCTATCTTCCCGATGAAAATGCGCTCTACCAAGGCTCGGGCCTGGGGGCGGTCGACACGGTGCTGACATTGAGGAGCCCGGGCAACAGCAGCACTGAAAGCGGTGCAGTGTTTGCCAACGGAACCGGCTTCTCGACCAGTGGCGACGCCGCGACCGGCAGCTCGCAGGTGGCGTTGCCCACGCTCGGCTCGCTCAACATCGCCGACACCTCCCTGCTGCGCATCGTGCTGAATGCGAATGAGCCCAGCGGCAATTCCATCACCGTGCAAAACCTCGGGCTGACGTTCTATGACGCCGTCGGCGCCGCTTCGATGACCTTCGGTCTGGCGGCCCCGGTGGTCATTGCATCCACGCTCACCGGCATCGGAACGGCCGGCTTTGTCTTCGGTCTGGACGCAGCCCAGGCGGCCGCGGCGGCCAGCTTCATGGCAGGGTCGAGCACCAGCTTTGCCGACTTCCGGGTCGGGCTGGCGGCCACATTGACGGACGCCACGGGTGGCCCGGACACATTCTTCATCGCCACGGCACCGATTCCCGAGCCCGAGACTTATGCACTCCTGCTCGCCGGCCTGGGCGTGGTGGGCTTCGTCGCGCGCCGGCGCCGCAACTACAGCGCCTGACCACCGTCGGTTGGCACTGGAAAGGCCCCTCTAGAGGGGCTTTCTTTGTCCGGCCCTGCGTAAGCAGGGCGGGGAATAGCCGGGGCTAGGCGCGCCTTATTGAACGTTCTGCGCACTCAGGTCTGTCCAGAATCAGCCGAAATGCTTTCTGACGACCCCATGCAAACCGAACAAAAACTGATGCGCCTCGTGGTCTGGCTGGGCTTGCTGCTGGCCAGCGCGGCGCTGTGGTGGCCGGCGCCGTCGCAGGCCGCAC
>JANMYQ010000368.1:0-2708 GCA_031382215.1 Methylibium sp. | reverse complement strand
TTGACCGTGATCGATCATGCGATCGACCGCCGCATGCAGGACGGCACCACCACCTTCACGATGAAGCCCGAGCAGATTCGCCGCCGCGTCGGCTTCAAGCTCACTGACAGCGGAACCGATCTCGCGGGTGCGCTGGACCAGGCCAACTACTGCATCTGGTGCCACAAGCAGGGCAAGGATTCATGTTCCACGGGCCTGAAGGAAAAACCTGCGGCCGATGGCAGCGTGGTCTTCAAGAGCTCGGCGCTGGGCGTCAAGCTGGCGGGCTGTCCGCTGGAGGAAAAGATTTCCGAGTTCCACATGACCAAGCTCAGCGGCCATGTGATCGGCGCGCTGGCCATCATCACCGTGGACAACCCGCTGGTGGCCGCCACAGGGCACCGCATCTGCAACGACTGCATGAAGTCGTGCATCTACCAGAAGCAGGAGCCGGTCGACATTCCGCAGGCCGAGACCCGCACCTTGAAGGATGTGCTCGAGCTGCCCTGGGGCTTCGAGATCTATTCGCTGCTGACGCGCTGGAACCCACTCAACTTCAAGCGCCCACTGCCCGCGCCGCGCAGCGGCTATCGCGTGCTGGTGGCGGGCATGGGGCCGGCGGGCTTCGGCCTGGCGCACAACCTGTTGAACGACGGTCATGCCGTGGTCGGCATCGACGGCTTGAAGATCGAGCCGCTGGCGCCGCAGGTCTCGGGCGTCGCTCGCGACGGTTCGCGCACGGCATTCGAACCCATCGAGTGCTACGCCGATCTGCACGAGGAACTCGACGACCGGGCGATGGCGGGCTTCGGCGGCGTGGCCGAGTACGGCATCACCGTGCGCTGGGACAAGAACTTCCTGAAGGTGGTGCGCCTGCTGCTCGAACGCCGGGCCGACTTCGCGCTGTACGGCGGCGTGCGCTTCGGCGGCACGGTGACGCTGCCCGACGCCTGGGCGCTCGGCTTCGACCATGTTGCGCTGGCGATGGGCGCCGGCAAGCCGACCACGCTGGCGATTGCCAACGGGCTGGCGCGCGGCGTGCGCACCGCCAGCGACTTCCTGATGGCGCTGCAGCTCACCGGCGCGGCCAAACGCGAGTCGATCGCCAACCTGCAGGTGCGGCTGCCCATCGTCGTCATCGGCGGCGGCTTGACAGCGATCGACACGGCGACCGAAGCGCTGGCCTACTACGCTGTGCAGGTCGAGAAGTTCCTCAGCCGCGCCGAGGTGCTGGGCGTGCAGGAGTTTGTCGACGCATTGCCACCCGAGGAGCGCGAGGTCGCCGACGAGTTTATCGCCCACGCGCTTGCGCTGCGCGCCGAGCGCACTGCTGCGGCGGCACAAGCACGCGCGCCGCGCGTGATGGAGCTGCTGCGCCGGTGGGGCGGCTCGACGATCGTCTACCGCAAGCGCCTGGTCGACAGCCCGGCCTACACGCTTAACCACGAAGAGGTGGAGTTGGCGCTGCAGGAGGGCATCGTGTTCGCCGAGTGCCTGAATCCGAGCGCCGTGCACGTCGATGGCTTCGGCGCCGCGCGCGCGCTGGCCCTGCGCAAGCAGACCAGGGGCGACGATGGCAGTTGGCGCGCCGGTGACGAGATCACGTTGCCGGCGCGCGCAATCTTCATCGCCGCGGGCACCTCACCCAACACGGTGCTGGCGCGCGAGGACGCAGAAAATTTCAAGCTCGACGGCCGGTACTTCAGCGCTGTCGACGAGGCCGGGCAAACCGTCAAGCCCGAAGCGGCGAGCAGCAAGCCCAGGCAAGCCTGGGTGCTGATGTCGAAGTCCGGCGACGGCCGTTTCGTCTCGTGCTTCGGTGACCTGCACCCATCGTACTTCGGCAACGTGGTCAAGGCGCTGGGTTCGGCCAAGCAGGGATTCCCGATCGTCAGCGCAGTGCTGCGCCAGAAGCCGCCGGCATCGAGCGCGAGCGACGCCGCGTTGTTCGCCCGGCTCAACGGCGATTGGCGCCCCAGGGTGCATGCCGTGCGGCGCCTGACGCCGACGATCGTCGAGGTCGTCGTCAAAGCTCCGGCCGCGGCGCGCGCCTTCAAGCCGGGCCAGTTCTACCGCCTGCAGAATTTCGAGGCTTACAGCCGGCGCGTCGCCGGCGCGCTGCCGGCCACGCTGCTGACGATGGAAGGGTTGGCGCTGACCGGCGCTTCCACTGACAAGGCCCAAGGCCTGCTGTCGACGATCGTGCTCGAGATGGGCGGCTCGGCCGACCTGTGCGCCGATCTGGAGCCTGGCGAGCCCGTCGTATTGATGGGGCCCACCGGCACGCCCACCCACGTTGCGCCGAACGAGACCGTCCTGCTCGTGGGCGGCGGATTGGGCAATGCCGTGCTGTTCTCGATCGGCGCGGCGTTCCGTGCACAAGGCTCGAAGGTGCTTTATTTTGCCGGCTACAAAAGGATGATCGACCGCTACAAGGTCGAGGAAATCGAGGCCGCATCGGACGTGATCGTCTGGTGCTGCGATGAGGTCCCGGGATTCACGCCCACCCGCACCCAAGACAAACGCTTCGTCGGCAACATCGTGCAGGCCATGCTTGCGTATGCGCAGGGCGGGCTCGGCGGCACGCCGATCGAGATGTCCAAGGCCGACCGCATCATCGTCATCGGCTCGGACCGCATGATGGCGGCCGTGGCGCAGGCACGCCACACGGCACTTGAACAGCACCTGAAGGCCGGGCACTTCGCGCTGGGCTCGATCAACTCGCCGAT
>JANMYQ010000345.1:0-2970 GCA_031382215.1 Methylibium sp. | reverse complement strand
TTGGCCTGCGCGATGAAGTCGGCCGAACAGACGTTGGCCGCCAGCATGGCTTCTTCGATGAGGCGGTGCGCTTCGGTGCGCGTGCGCGGCACGATCTTCTCGATGCGGCCGTTGTCGTCGCAGACGATCTGCGTTTCGGTGGTCTCGAAGTCGATCGCGCCGCGCGCGGTGCGCTCCTTCAGCAGCGCGCGGTAGACCTCGTGCAGGTGCAGCAGGTGCGGCACCAGCTCCTTGCGGCGCGCGGCTTCGGGCCCGCGCGTGTTGGCCAGCATCGCCGCGACCTCGGTGTAGGTCAGGCGCGCATGCGAGCAGATCACCGCCGGGTAGAACTGGTAGGCGTGCACTTCGCCGGCAGCGGTGACGAGCATGTCGCACACCATCGCGAGGCGGTCTTCGTTCGGGTTCAGCGAGCACAGGCCGTTGGAGAGCTTCTCCGGCAGCATCGGGATCACGCGGCGCGGAAAGTAGACCGAGGTGGCGCGCTCGTAGGCGTCGGCGTCGATCGGTTCGCCGGGCTTGACGTAGTGGCTCACGTCGGCAATGGCCACGATCAGGCGCCAGCCATTGGCCTCTTCTTTCGAGCCCTTCGAACTTTTCGAGCGGCCGGTGGCCGTGCCGACGACGGCCGGCTCGCAGTACACCGCGTCGTCGAAGTCGCGCGCGTCCTCGCCGTCGATCGTGACCAGCGGCACGTCGCTCAGGTCGATGCGCTGCTTGCGGTCGGCGGGGCGGATCTTGTCAGGCAGGCTCGCCGCCTGCGCCAGGGTGGCCGGCGTGAAGCGGTGCGGCACCTCGTACTTGCGCACCGCGATCTCGATCTCCATGCCGGGGTCGTCGATCTCGCCGAGCACCTCGGTCACGCGGCCGACCGGCTGCGAGTACATCGATGGCGGCTCGGTCAGCTCGATGGCCACCACCTGACCGGCGGCCGCGTTGGCCGTCGCGTTCTTAGGGATCAGGATGTCCTGCCCGTAACGCTTGTCTTCGGGTGCCACGAGCCACACGCCGCTTTCGTGCAGCAG
Source organism: Methylibium sp. (assembly GCA_031382215.1). Taxonomy (GTDB): domain Bacteria; phylum Pseudomonadota; class Gammaproteobacteria; order Burkholderiales; family Burkholderiaceae_C; genus LGRD01. The sequence goes on along the minus strand of JANMYQ010000345.1, from coordinate 1,948 downwards.
CCGGCCGATGATCGGCGACTTCTTGCGCGCCAGGATCTCGAGCACGCGCCCTTCGGGGCGGCCCTTGCGGTCGTAGCGGATCACGCGCGCCTTCACGCGGTCGTGGTGCAGCACCGCGCGCATTTCCTGTTGCGACAAGTAGAGGTCGGCCTGACGGTCGTCGCGAACGACGAAACCGTGTCCGTCGCGGTGGCCTTGCACCGTGCCCTCCACTTCGCTCATCAGCTCGGCGCCGACGGGGGGTGAGTTCTTCAATTGAGTTGTTTTGATGATATAGTCCAAGACTTCCTGAAATGCCCAGGTGGCGGAATTGGTAGACGCACTAGTTTCAGGTACTAGCGGGTAACTCCGTGGGGGTTCGAGTCCCTTCCTGGGCACCAGAGATCGAGTGAAAAAAAGAAGAAGCAGCAAGCTGCTCACAGCCAAGGCCAGCACGAAAGTGCCGGCCTTTTTTGTTGGCCGCAGCGGATTGCCAAGAGCGCGTTGCCAAAAGCGCGATGCCAAGGCGCGTTGCCAAAAACAATCGGCCGCGCGCGGCCGCTCAGATGACGAACTTCTTGGCAAGCCCTTCGGGCCTCAGTTCGTCGTACTCCTCGAACGGCTGATGGATCCACGGGCTCGTGGGCAGCAGTTCGACGAAATAGTCGGGCGTGTAGGTCGACACGCCCTTGGTCCAGATGACCGCCGAACGCAGCTCGCTGATCGAGGGCATGCCGCGCAGCCGGTCGACCACCGCGCGCAAGGTAATGCCCGAGTCGGCTAGGTCGTCGATCAGCAGCACGCGGCCAGCCAGCTCGCCCTTGGGCAGCGTGATGTACTTGGCCATGTCCAGCCGGCCCTGGATCGTGCCGGCTTCGGCGCGGTAGGAGCTGGTGGACATGATGGCCAGCGGCTTGTCGAACACGCGCGACAACACGTCGCCCGGCCGCATGCCACCGCGCGCCAGACACAAGATCTGGTCGAACTCCCAGCCCGAGGCGTGCACCTTCAGCGCCAGCCGCTCGGTGAGCATGTGGTATTCGTCCCAGGAGACGTAGAGGTGTTTTCCGTCGTCGGTCAGCATGCGGGCTCCAGGCGGTGTTCAGAGAGGGACTTCAGAGGTGGACTTCAGAGAGGGGCAATGCTCAAGCGGTGTACGGGTGGCGCAGCAGGATCGTGTGGGCGCGGTCCGGGCCGGTGGAGACCATGTCGATCGGCGCGCCGATGAACTCCTGCACGCGCTCCAGATAGCGGCGTGCGTTCAGCGGCAGCGCGTTCCAGTCGGTGATGCCGAAGGTGCTCTGCGTCCAGCCGGGAAAGCTTTCGTAGACGGGCAAGCAGGCGATGATGTCGTCGGCGTCGAGTGGCAGGATGTCGATGCGCTGGCCGCGCAATTCGTAGCCGACGCAGACCTCGATCTGTGGCAGCCCGTCGAGCACGTCGAGCTTGGTGATGCACAGACCCGAGATGCCGTTGATGATCATCGAGCGCTTCAGCAGCGCCGCATCGAGCCAGCCGCAGCGGCGCGGCCGGCCCGTCACGGTGCCACGCTCCTGGCCCACGGTGGACAGGTGGTGGCCCACCGTGCCGGGTTCGTCCATCGGCAACTCGGTCGGGAACGGGCCGCCGCCCACGCGCGTGGTGTAGGCCTTGGTGATGCCCAGGATGTAGTGCAGCAGGTTCGGCCCGACGCCCGCGCCGGCCGCCGCATTGCCGGCCACGCAGTTGCTGGACGTGACGTACGGATAGGTGCCGTGGTCGATGTCCAGCAGCGTGCCCTGTGCGCCTTCAAACAACAGGTTGTCGCCAGCCTGGTGCGCCTGGTGCAGGCGGTAGCCCACATCGGCCATCAGCGGGCGCAGGTGCTCGGCGGCTGAGAGCGCCTGTTCCAGCATCGGTTGCAAGGGTTGCGCAGGAGCATGCAACACCGCCGTTAGCTCTGCGTTATGCAGTTCCAGCAGACTGCGCA
>JANMYQ010000324.1:0-15810 GCA_031382215.1 Methylibium sp. | reverse complement strand
CGTTGATGTAGGTTCCGTTGGTGCTGTTGAGGTCTTCGATGAACACATCGGCACCGACCATCTGCAGCACGGCGTGCTCACCGCTGACCGCCAGGTTGTCGATCACGATGTCGTTGTAGGGCCGCCGGCCGAGCGTGGTCTTGTCTTTGGTGATCTGAACCTCTTTGATCACCACACCGTCGAGCGATACGACCAACTTGCCCATGCTTTATCCCTCTGCTGTCTTTGTCTTTTGGCCGGCCTGAAGGAGGACCCCGTCGTGATCGTCTGCAGCCGAAGCCGGCCTCAGCGCCGGAACGGCCACCACGATCGGGCCGAGCCAGGCTGGCCGCGCAGGCGCGCCAGAATCACCGAGATATTATCCTTTCCACCGGCGTCGTTGGCGGCATCGACCAGCGCTGCAGCCCCTTCCGCCAACGAATCGCAGCCCAGCAACACCTGCAGAATGCTTTCGTCGTCGAGCATGTCGGACAGTCCGTCGGAGCATAGCAGGTAGATATCGCCGGGCAACACGTCGTGCAGGTGGGTTTCGAGCAGCACCGTGTCTTCCACACCGACAGCGCGGGTCACGAGGTTCTTGTTCGACGAGAACGCGGCCTGTTCGGTGGTGATCAGGCCGGCGTCGATCTGCTCCTGCAACAGCGAATGGTCGTGGGTGATCTGCGTCAGCCGGCCGGCACGCAAGCGGTAGCCGCGCGAGTCGCCCACGTGGCCCAGCAGCAGCCGCCCTTCGCGGAACACCCCCATCACGAGGGTGGTGCCCATGCCGGCGTACTGCGGGTTGGAGTTGGCCGCATTGAAGATGGCACGGTTGGCGTTGTCCACGCAGATGTCCATCGCGCGGCGCACGTCGGTGTCGGAGGCATTGCCTGCGGCTTCGGACAACCAGCGGCCGAGTTCGGTCTTGATGAACGAGGTGGCCATGCTGCTGGCCACTTCGCCGGCGTTGTAGCCGCCCATGCCGTCAGCCAGAACCATCAGCGCCGAAGCGTCATCGACCGCAATTGAATCTTCATTGTTGTTGCGCGCCCGGCCGGTGTCGGTTGCGCTGAAGAACTCATGGTTCATGGGTCGAGGGTTCTGAGGCTGAGGACTGGAGCCGCACGGAAGCTCGTCAAGGCTCAGAATTGTGCCTTGGATTCAGGCGCGAAACCGATCCGGCGGGCGGGCTCACACCTGTTTCAGGGGGAGATCACGCTTCGCGCGGCCGCGAGCCCTCTTTTGACGGGGGCTCCGCAAGCATGCCGCGCGCGCTTGCGCGCGGCTCTGGAGGCTCAGTCGGCGAGCGACAGCATTGCGCTGAGGCCGGTGGTCGCGGCCAGCGGGAGCGTCCAGCCGGGCTCGGTTGCCGGCTGCGCTGTGGTCAGCGGCGCCTCCGGTGTGCCCAGACGCGGACGACGCGCGTCCAGCAGACGCACGCGGCCCAGGCGCGCTTCCAGTCGGCTTGCCATTTCGATCGGCGGGCGCGTGGCGAGGAGCTTTTCGACCTTGTTGCGCGGGTTGGCCTTCAGGTCGATTTCGATCTGCTCGAAGCAGTCCGCGGCCCAGCGTTGGCGCCATTGTTCGCGCGCGCTCTGGGTCACCCAGCGGCCGATGTGGCGGCTCAGCACTGGCGCATAGGCCACCACGATCCAGTGCACCGGGTTTTCGCCGTTCAGCAAAGGTTGCAGCAAGCGGCGCGCATGTGACGCATCGTTGACGAACACGGCAATCTTTTCCATTGTGGTACTCCTTGTTGGAAAAAGCGTGGGGGGGAATCGAAGATGTCAGGCGACGGAACGGTTCGACGCGGGTTCGCGGCGGGCCGCCCACCGCCCGGCAGCAAGAACGCCGACGACCAGAACCGCGTAGGTCAGGACGCGGATCGCAAGGTTGGGGTCGAAGAAGTCGTCAAGCAGCGGTTCACTGACGATCATCTTCGCGGCGGTGAATGCCAGCACGCCGGCACCCGCGTAGATGATGGCGGGAAAGCGCTCGACCAGCTTGAGCACCATCGTGCTGCCCCACACGACGATGGGCACACTGATCAGCAGGCCGATCACGACGAGGTCCATGCTGCCATGTGCCGCGCCGGCCACGCCGAGCACGTTGTCCACGCCCATCAGGGCGTCGGCAACGACGATGGTCTTCATCGCGCCGATGAAGGTGTCTGCGTGCGAGTGCTCACCCGACGTGTCCTCGGGCTGCGGCACCAGCAGCTTGTAGGCGATCCAGACCAGTGCAGCGCCGCCGACGAACATCAGCCCGGGAATCTTGAGCAGCCAGACGACGCACAGCGTCATCGCTGTTCTCACGACGATCGCGCCGACCGTGCCCCAGAGGATCGCCTTCTTCTGCAGATGAGGCGGCAGTTTGCGGGCCGCCAGGGCGATCACGATCGCGTTGTCGCCGGCCAGCACGAGGTCGATCAGGATGATGGCCGCGAGTGCAGACAGCCAGGCTGAAGAGAAGATTTCCATGAACGCTCCACGTCAAGTTGCACGACAAACGGTGCAAGTCGCATGGAGCACAGGATCGGGGCGGTGGGTCGCCTTCGAGCCTGCCGCTGTTGCGGCCTGCATCGAAGGTCTTGCTCGGCGTGAAGTGTTTGTTGTTGCCCAACAGACCGGAAGCGTTGTGCTTCGTATTGTCGATCTGCTGAAACCCTGTTGCCGGCCCTTGAGGCCAGCTACGCTGGAGTCGAGCTACTCCCCTTCTGGCACCAGTATAGGGAGCCGTGCCCGAAAAAGAAAGCGGAAAAGGAACGCGGTTGTCTGGAATCCCTCAGACCACAGCCTTGGCTCGAGCCCGCTTCTGCAGCCACAGACCGACCGCGACCACGAATACCGCACCGATCGCACCGGCCGCGTTGACGACATCGTGGGACAGTTCGCCGAAGCGCAGGGTCACGGCCGGGTCGGTCAGCAGCATTTCACCGGCCAGGAAGCCGAGCAGTGCGGCACCGAGCGTGATGATGATGGGGAAGCGCTCCATCACCTTGATCATCAGCGTGCTGCCGAAGATGATCAGCGGGATGCTGATGGCCAGGCCGATGACCAGCAGCGGCGTATTGCCCTTCGCTGCGGCAGCAACCGCCAGCACGTTGTCCAGGCTCATCACGAGGTCGGCCACCAGGATGGTACGGATCGCGGCCATCAAGCCGCCGGTTTCCTTGTGCTCGCCTTCACCGTCACCTTCTTCCATCAGCAACGACACGCCGATATAGAGCAGCAGCAGGCCGCCAATGATCTTCAGGAACTGCCACTTGAGCATCTCGACCGCGATGAGGGTCAGCACGATCCGCATCACGATGGCGGCGGCGCTGCCCCAGAAGATGGCCTTCTTCTGCTGCTCCGGTGGCAGCGAACGCGCCGCCAGGGCGATGACGACCGCGTTGTCGCCCGAGAGCACGATGTTGGCAAGAATGATCGAGCCCAGCGCGGCCCAGAATGCCGTCGAGGTGAAATCCATGACGAGGCCTGTCTTTGTAGTAAGAGGAATTGAAGGCGCGCGGTTGCACGCCCGGCCAACCGTCGAGAATTTTAGGCAGGGCCCGCGGGGGCAATCTTCGTATTACTACTGACGGTTGCGCAAACGCTGCGCCGGACTCGCCCGGGTTAGAGCAGGCCCTTGAGCAGACGGCCCATCTCGGACGGATTGCGTGTGACGGTGAAGCCACACTCTTCCATCACCGCCAGCTTGGCGTCGGCCGTGTCGGCGCCGCCCGAGATCAGCGCGCCGGCGTGGCCCATGCGCTTGCCCGGGGGCGCGGTGACACCGGCGATGAAGCCGACGATCGGCTTCTTCAGGTTGGCCTGGCACCAGCGTGCCGCTTCGGCTTCGTCGGGGCCGCCGATTTCGCCGATCATGATCACAGCGTCGGTGCCCGGATCGTCGTTGAAGAGCTTCATCACGTCGATGTGCTTCAAGCCGTTGATCGGGTCGCCGCCAATGCCCACGGCGCTGCTCTGGCCCAGGCCGATTTCAGTGAGTTGCGCCACCGCTTCATACGTGAGCGTGCCCGAGCGCGACACCACACCGATGCGCCCGGCACGGTGGATGTGGCCTGGCATGATGCCGATCTTGATCTGGTCGGGCGTGATCAGGCCCGGGCAGTTCGGCCCCAGCAGCAGCGTCTTCTTGCCGCCCTGGGCTTCCTTGGCCTTCATGCGGTTGCGCACTTCGAGCATGTCGCGCACGGGAATGCCTTCGGTGATGCAGATCGCCAGGTCCAGGTCGGCCTCGACCGCTTCCCAGATCGCCGCCGCCGCGCCGGCCGGCGGCACGTAGATGACGCTGACGGTGGCGCCGGTGTTCGTCGCCGCGTCTTTGACGCTGGCGAAGATCAGAATGCCTTCGAAGTTCTCGCCGGCCTTCTTCGGGTTGACCCCGGCGACGAAGCAGTTCTTGCCGTTGGCGTAGTCGCGGCACATGCGAGTGTGGAACTGGCCCGTCTTGCCGGTGATGCCTTGCGTGATGACCTTGGTGTCTTTGTTGATCAGGATGCTCATGATTGTTCCTTCAGCGCTCGGCCATCAATTCTTCAGGGCGGCCATCACGGCTTGGTGGCCAAGGCGGCCATGACCGCCTTCGCAGCGTCGGCCATCGAGTCGGCGCTGATGATGGGCAGGCCGCTGTCGCACAGCATCTGCTTGCCCAGGTCTTCGTTGGTGCCCTTCATGCGCACCACCAGCGGCACGTTCAGGTTGACCGCCTTGCACGCGGCAATGACACCCGCGGCGATCGTGTCGCAACGCATGATGCCGCCGAAGATGTTGACCAGGATGGCCTTCACCTTGGGATTGCCGAGCATGATCTTGAAGGCTTCGGTCACCTTCTCGGCGGTGGCGCCGCCGCCCACGTCGAGGAAGTTGGCGGGCTCGCCACCAAACAGCTTGATGGTGTCCATCGTCGCCATCGCCAGGCCGGCGCCGTTGACCAGGCAGCCGATGTTGCCGTCGAGCTGGATGTACGCCAGGTCGAACTTGCTGGCCTCGATCTCGGCCGGGTCTTCTTCGTCGAGGTCGCGGTAGGCCACGATTTCGGGGTGGCGGAACAGCGCATTGCTATCAAAGTTGAACTTGGCGTCGAGCGCCTTGATGTTGCCATTGCCTTCCAGGATCAGCGGGTTGATCTCGGCCAGCGAGCAGTCGGTGTCCATGTAGGTCTTGTAGAGCTTGCGGAACACGTCGATCGCCTGCGCCTGGCTGGCGGCCGGCACGCCGATGCCGTTGGCGAGTTCGGCGCCCTGCGCGTCGGTCAGGCCAGTGGCGGGGTCGATGAAGACCTTCAGGATCTTCTCGGGCGTGGCGTGCGCCACCTCCTCGATGTCCATGCCGCCTTCGCTGCTGGCCATCATTGCGACCTTCTGCGTGGCCCGGTCGGTCACCGCGGCAACGTAGTACTCCTTCTTGATGTCAGCGCCTTCTTCGATCAGCAGGCGGCGCACCTTCTGGCCTTGCGGGCCGGTCTGGTGGGTCTTGAGCTGCATACCGAGAATTTCGGACGAGAGCTTCTTTACGTCGTCGAGCGAGCGAGCCAGCTTCACGCCGCCGCCCTTGCCGCGCCCGCCCGCATGGATCTGCGCTTTCACCACCCACACCGGGCCGCCGAGCTTTTGCGCGGCTTCGGTCGCCTCGAGCACACTGAAGGCGGGGTAACCGCGCGGCACCGGCACGCCGAACTGGCGCAGGATTTCCTTGCCCTGGTATTCATGAATCTTCATCGCAGGCTCGCTTGCTCAGGTTTTCGAAACGGTGGCCGCACCGGGGCCGCTCGTGCGGTACCAGCGAGGGTAGTAAGTCTGCACGGCCGGGCCATCGGAGCGCAGAGCGTGACAGCGGTCGATCTGGAACGGCTGCTGGCTTTCGGGATTGTCGCCGCGGGTGTCGATCACCTCGCCGGCAAACGCCTGCACCACCGCGGTGGGCAGCACCTGGCTCAGCTCGGTCATGTGGGTGCAGCCGAGCACACCACCCAAGCGCTGGCGCACCTCTTGGCGGAAACCCTTGAGCAGGTTCAGGCCGACGAGGCGGCCATAAGCGTCACTGTGTTCGTCGCCGTCCTTGCCGCCGTGCTTGTCGCATACACCGGGGTAAGGCATCGCGCGCGTCTTGGCGCCGGATTCGAGCACGTTGAAGCGTTCGTCCACCACCAGGCGCAGCAGCATGTCGTGGATCGGCTGGCCGGCCGGGCGCACGCCGCCGGCCAGTTGGGCGTCACGGGTCTTGGTGTCGCGGAGTTCGGCTTCGACTTCCCACAGCCCATCGTCGCGCGAATAGATATGGACGTCGATGCTGCGACGATGCTTCAGCTGGCGGCTGGGTGCGGCGGTGGGCAGGGCCATCAGGTTGGGGTGCGAAAACAGCCGCCGAATGTAGCATGCTGCTCTGCACCAAAGCTGACGTTCAGCTTGCAGCGCCGGTACACACGCTGAGGATCAGTCGGCGTCCAGGCCAGACACTGTCTCGCCGGCCTGTGTTGCGCCGGCCTCGCGCAGCACCCGGTGAATCACGTCACCCGAAAAGCCCCGGCCGGCCAGGAAGCGGGCCTGTTTGCCGCGTTCGGCGACGCTTGCCGGGCGCTCCCCGAACCGCGCCGCCCAGACGGCGCGGGCACGAGCGAGTTCGGTGTCGCGCAAGGCCGATTCGACGTCGGCCGGCAAGCCCAGTTGATGCTGCGCCAGTTCCAGGCGGATGCGCAGATTGCCGAAACGAGCCGACCGCGCATGCACACGCGACTCGACAAAACGCTGCTGCGACAGATAGTGGTTGGCCTCGAGCCAGTCGAGCAACGAGTCGAGCCGGGCATCGACGCCGTTTTCAGCATCGCCGTTATCGACGCCAGCGACGTCAGCGCACTCATCGGCAGCATGCCGCAGCAGCTTGCGCCGCAGCTCGGTGCGGCTGTGCTCGCGCTGCGCCAGCCACTGGATCGCGCGCGCCTTCAGCGACCGCGCGGGCGCCGTGGGCACCGCGGGCACCGCGGGCACCGCGGGCGCGCCCCTGGCCACGCTTATTCCTTCGCGGCCTTGACCTTGGCGGTCTTGATGTCTACCACCTCGGCCCCCGGCAGCAGGCGGATGCCCAGCGCGTCGCGCACCTTGTTCTCGATCTCGACCGCCAGTTCGGGGTTCTCTTTCAGGAACTCGCGCGCGTTGTCCTTGCCTTGACCGATCTTTTCGCCCTTGTACGCAAACCAGGAACCGCTCTTTTCGAGCACCTTGGCTTCCACGCCCATGTCGATGATCTCGCCCTCGCGGCTGATGCCCTGGCCGTACAGGATGTCGAACTCGGCCGTCTTGAACGGCGGCGAGACCTTGTTCTTCACGACCTTGACCTTGGTCTCGTTGCCGATCACCTCTTCGCCCTTCTTGATCGAGCCGATGCGGCGAATGTCGAGCCGGACCGAGGCGTAGAACTTGAGCGCGTTGCCGCCGGTGGTGGTTTCGGGCGAGCCGAACATCACGCCGATCTTCATGCGGATCTGGTTGATGAAGATGACCATGGTGTTGGTCTTCTTGATGATGGCAGTGAGCTTGCGCAGCGCCTGGCTCATCAGGCGCGCCTGCAGGCCGGGCAGGGAGTCGCCCATTTCGCCTTCGATCTCGGCCTTGGGCGTGAGCGCGGCGACCGAGTCGATCACGACCAGGTCGACGGAGCCGGACCGCACCAGCGCATCGACGATCTCGAGCGCCTGTTCGCCAGTGTCGGGCTGGCTGATCAGCAGTTCCTGCAGGTTGACACCGAGCTTCTGCGCGTACTGGATGTCGAGTGCGTGTTCGGCGTCGATGAAGGCGCAGGTGCCGCCGAGTTTTTGCATCTCGGCCACGACCTGCAGGGTCAGCGTGGTCTTGCCCGACGATTCCGGGCCGTAGATTTCGACCACCCGGCCGCGCGGCAGGCCGCCCACGCCCAGCGCGATGTCCAGGCCGAGCGATCCGGTGGAGACAACCTCGATGTCCTCGATCACCTCGCCTTCGCCCAGGCGCATGATCGATCCCTTGCCGAACTGCTTTTCGATCTGTGCGAGGGCAGCTTGCAGGGCCTTGGCCTTTTCGCCGTTGAGCGTGGAGTTGCTGACTTTGACGGGTGCATCCATGCGGTTCTCCTGGGGGGTTTGGAGCGCATTATCGCAAAAGCTGGATGTTTGTACAGTACCTTTCGCTGTGTCTTTTCACTGTGTCCTTTCGTCGTGTCTTCAGCGCCTTCGGGTTGCCCCGGGGTCGCTGGCTTTCCCTGCTGCGGCGGGCCGGAGCCGACCTCTAGAATGAATTTCGAAGGTTTCGATTTGCGGAGGTCTGCATGCGCGTCCTGATCGCCGAAGATGATCAAGTGATTGCCGACGGCCTGCTGCGCGCGCTGCGCAATGCCGGTTATGCGGTCGATCAGGTCGGCAGCGGCACCGAAGCCGACGCGGCGCTGGCGGCGCACGAATTCGACCTGCTCATCCTCGACCTGGGCCTGCCCAAGCTGCACGGCCTGGAGGTGCTGCGCAAGTTGCGCGCACGCGGCTCCAGCGTGCCGGTGCTGATCCTGACCGCGGCCGACAGCGTCGAGCAGCGCGTCAAGGGCCTGGATCTGGGCGCGGACGACTACATGGCCAAACCGTTTTCGCTGCAAGAACTCGAAGCGCGCGTGCGTGCACTGACCCGGCGCGGCCTGGGCACGGCCGCCACGATCATCAAGCACGGGCCGCTGACTTTCGACGCCACTGGCCGGGTGGCCTACCTGAACGACCAGATGGTCGAACTCTCGGCGCGCGAGATCAGCCTGCTCGAGGTACTGCTGCAGCGCGCCGGCCGGCTGGTCAGCAAAGACCAGTTGGTCGAGCGGCTGTGCGAGTGGGGCGAAGAGGTGAGCAACAACGCGATCGAGGTCTATATCCACCGGCTGCGCAAGAAGATCGAGCAGGGCCCGGTGCGCATTGCCACGGTGCGCGGGCTGGGTTATTGCCTGGAGAAGATCGCGGCCTGAGCGTTGACCCGCGCACTGCCCGCCCGGCTTCATGCTCAACCCCTTCACGCGAGCACCCGAACAGCATTCCCTCTTCGGCGAAATTCTCGACTGGCTGCTTGCGCCGCTGCTATTGTTGTGGCCGCTGAGCATTGCCAGCATCTGGTTGGTGGCGCAGGGCATTGCCAACGGGCCGTTCGACCGCGAACTGGGCGAAAAGGCCCGTGTGCTTTCCAAGCAGGTGTCGGTCGCCATCACCCCCAATAGCCCACCGCTGGCCCAATTCACCTTGCCGCCCAGCGCGTCGGAGTTACTGCGCACCGACGAAGCCGACGACATCTATTACCAAGTGCTGGGCCTGCGCGGCGAGTTCCTCAGTGGCGACCGCCGGGTGCGGGTGCCGGTGGAGGCTCAGCGCACACAGGTCGGCGAGGTTCACTACCGCGACGACGAGATCGACAACCAGGACGTGCGGGTGGCCTACCTGTGGGTCGACCTGCCCGACGGCGCGGGTGAGGGAGCCTGCCTGGTGCAGGTGGCCGAGACGCTCGGCAAACGATCGCGCCTGGCGACCGAAATCTTCCGCGGCGTGATCCTGCCGCAGTTCCTGATCCTGCCGCTGGCGGTGCTGCTGGTGTGGTTGGCGCTGTCGCGCGGCATTGCGCCGCTGAACGAGCTGCAGCAGCGCATCCGCAAACGCGAAAGCAACGACCTGAGCGCCATCGACGAACGCGAAGTGCCCGAGGAAGTGTCTCCGCTGGTGCGCGCCATCAACGACCTGCTGGCCCGGCTGGACCAGTCGCTGCGGGCCCAGAAGCATTTTCTGGCCGACGCCGCCCACCAGTTGAAGACGCCGTTGGCGGGCCTGCGCATGCAGGCCGAACTGGCGCAGCGCGACATCGATGCGGGCGAACGCGACCCGCAGGCGCTGAAAAAGTCGCTGCGCCAGATCGCCCGCTCGAGCCAGAGTGCGGCGCATATGGTGAACCAGTTGCTGGCGATGGCGCGCGCCGAGGAGCGCGAGCACGCCGCGCCGGTGCAGGCGGTGAACCTGGCCGACCTGGCGATCGAAACCGTGCAGGACTTCGTTCCGCGCGCGCTCGAACGGCGTATCGACCTGGGGTACGAAGCGCCGGAGCCGGCCGCTGCAACCCGGCACCCGCGCGGCCCGGTCGTCAGCGGCCGCGCCGTGTTGTTGCGCGAGCTGATCCGCAACCTGGTCGACAACGCCCTGCTCTACACGCCGGCCGGCGGCACGGTGACGGTGCGGGTGATCGACGACCCCTTCGGCCAGGTGGTGGTGCTGCAGGTGGAAGATTCAGGCCCTGGCATTCCGGCGGTCGAGCGTGAGCAGGTGTTCCAGCCGTTCTACCGCGCGCTGGGCACCAACGTCGACGGCTCGGGCCTGGGGCTGGCGATCGTGCGCGAGATCGCCCTCCAGCACGACGCCGAACTGACCCTGACCGACGCCAACCTGCGCCACCGCACCGGGCTGAGCGACCAGGCCGGCGCTGCTTTCGGCCCGGGTGCGCGCTTCACGCTGCGCTTTGCGGCCGCCCCGGCGGAAGAGCCGGTCGAACGCACCGAACCGGACGACACCGCGCCATGATGTGCCGGCCTGCCGGGTCAGCTTTGCATCAGGCGACGGCTCTTGGAAATCGACATCAGGATGCCCAGCCCCAGCCCCAGCGAGACCATCGCCGTGCCACCGTAGCTGATGAACGGCAGCGGCACGCCCACCACCGGCAGGATGCCGCTGACCATGCCCATGTTGACGAACGCATAGGTGAAGAAGCTCAAGGTGATGGCGCCGGCCAGCAATCGCGTGAAGACGGTGGGCGCATCGGCCGCGATCATCAGCCCGCGCAGGATCAGCAGGCTGAACGCCGCCAGCAAACCGATGCAGCCGAGCAGGCCGAACTCCTCGCCGAAGGCGGCGAAGATGAAGTCGGTGGTGCGCTCGGGGATGAATTCGAGGTGGGTTTGTGTGCCCTTCATGAAGCCCTTGCCGTCGACCCCGCCGGAGCCGATGGCGATCATGCCCTGGATGATGTGAAAACCTTTGCCGAGCGGGTCGCTGCCAGGGTCGAGCACGGTGCAGACGCGGTTCTTCTGGAAGCCCCGCAGCACCGGCCAGTTCACCTCGGGCTGGCAGAGGCTTTCGCTGAACACCGCCAGTGACGTGATGGCTACCGCCGCCATCAGCAGCAGCGGAACGATGACGCCCCAGGTCAGCCCGGCAAAGAACATCACGTACAGGCCGGCCGAAAGCACCAGAATCGCGGTGCCCAGGTCGGGCTGCTTCAGGATCAGGCCGACCGGCAATGCCAGCAGCGCCAGCGCGACCAGGAAGTCGCTCGCACGCGCCTGGCCCTCGCGGCGCTGGAACCACCACGCCAGCATCAGCGGCACCGCGATCTTGAGGATTTCGCTCGGCTGGATCACCAGCCCGATGTCGAGCCAGCGCGTGGCGCCTTTCTTGGTCATGCCCACCGTTGCGGTGGCGATCAGCAGCGCCACCCCCAAGGCGTAGAGCGGCACGGCCAGGCGCATCAGTTGCTGCGGCGGCACCTGCGCCACGACGAACAGCACGCACAGGCCCAGCAGCATGTTGCGGGCGTGCCCGGAAAAGCGCGTGCCGTGGTCGAAACCGGCCGAATACATGGTGATCAGCCCTGCGGCGGCCAGCGCCAGCACCGCCACGAACAGCGGCCCGTCGAAACCGGTGAACACCGGCTTGGCACGCTGCCACAGAGAGGGCTTCTCGAAATCGATGTTCATCGGTTCGACCGGGTTGCGACCCGCTGCGGCGTCGGCGTCGACAGCGGCGCCAGCGTCGGCAGCGGCACCGCCTCCGACGCCGCGCCGCCCGCACCGATCACCACCGCCAGACCGCCCAGCGGCACCGACAAGGCCGGCCGCTGCAGGCCGATCGGCGCACCTGACTTGCCCTCGCGCGTGGCCGCCATGTCCTCCACGCTGGGCACCAGGCCGAGCAGCGCGTAGTCGAACACACGCCGGGTGATGGGCGCGGCGGCCTCGGACCCGAAGCCGGCGTTTTCCACCACCACCGCTACCGCGATGCGGGGCGCCTCCAGTGGAGCGAAGGCGATGTACAGCGAGTGGTCGCGTTTGTGCTCTTCGAGCTTGGACGCGACGTACTTCTCGTTCGCCTTGATGCCCACCGCCTGGGCCGTGCCGGTCTTGCCACCGCTCTTGTACGGCGCGCCGGCAAACGAGCGTACCGAGGTGCCTTCCTGCGTCACGCCGTAAAGCGCCCGCCGGATCAGCTCGACATGCTCGGGCTTGAACGGCAGCGGCGCCAGCGCGTCGCTGGCCAGCACGCGGCGCTCGCGCGTCAGTACGTCCTGCACGTTGCGCACGATGCGCGGCTTGAAGCGCAGCCCGCCCGAGACCAAGGTGGCGGTGGCGCTGGCCAGTTGCAGCATGCTGAAGTGGTTGTAGCCCTGGCCGATGCCGAGCGAGATGGTCTCGCCCAGGTACCACCGCGGCTGCTCGGCCGTCTTGTACGCGCGCCGCTTCCAGGCCGTGGAGGGCAGCAACCCGGTGACCTCTCCTTCGATGTCAATGCCGGTGCGGCGCCCGAAGCCGAACGGCTCGAGTTCGTCGTGCATCAGGTCCACGCCCATCTCGTTGGCCAGCGAGTAGTAGTACACGTTGCTCGACTTGACGATGCTTCGCACCATGTCCACCGGCCCCAGCCCGGCGTCGCCGTGGCTGCGGAAGGTGTGGTTGCCGAACTGGAAGGTGGCGTTGTCCTGGATGATCGTGCCCGGATCGCGCTTGCCGCTGTTGAGCGCGGCCATCGCCAGGAAGGGCTTGTAGGTGGAGCCGGGCGGGTAGGTGCCACGCAGCGCGCGATTGAGCAGCGGCTTGTCGATCGACTCGTTCAGCTCGCGCCACGATTCGACGTCGATGCCGTCGACGAACAGGTTCGGGTCGAAGGTCGGCTTGCTGACGAAGGCCAGCACCTCGCCATTGCGCGGGTCCAGCGCCACCAGCGCACCGCGGCGCTCGCCGAACATGTCTTCGACCAGCGCCTGAAGTCGGATGTCGATCGACAGCTCCAGCGTATTGCCCGGCGTGGCCGGCCGGCTGCGCAAGCGCCGCACGGGCCGGCCACCGGCGCTGGTCTCGATCTCTTCGACACCAGTGATGCCGTGCAGCTCGGCCTCGTAACTCTGCTCCACGCCGAGCTTGCCGATGTACTGCGTGCCGCGGTAATTGGCCGGGTCTTCCGACTCGTCGATGCGGTCCTTTTCGGCCACGTTGATGCGGCCGATGTAGCCCAGCACATGGCTGCCCACCTCGCCGAGCGGATATTCGCGAAACAGGCGTGCCTGCACGTCCACGCCGGGGAAGCGGAAGCGCTGGGCGGTGAAGCGCGCTACCTCCTCGTCGCTGAGTTTGGTGCGGATCGGCAGCGACTCGAAGCTCTTGCTTTCGTCCAGCAGGCGCTTGAAGCGCTTGCGGTCACGCGGCTGCACATCCACCAGTTCGGCCAGGGCGTCGATGGTCGCTTCGAGATCGACCACGCGCGACGGCGTGATCTCCAGCGTGTAGGCCGAGTAGTTGTTGGCCAGCACGATGCCGTTGCGGTCGGTGATGATCCCGCGGTTGGGCACGATCGGGCTGACCGCGATGCGGTTGCTTTCGGCCTGCGCCATCAGCTCGTCATGCTTGATGACCTGCAGGTACACGAGCCGCGCACCGAGCAGCGCAAAACCCAGCAGCACGAACGCGGCCGCCGCCGTCAGCCGCGTGCGGAAACGCGACTGTTCGATCTCGACGTTCTTCAGTTCGGTCATGGCGAGTGTGTCAGGCGCGTGCCTACAACAACGGCCGATTCTGGTCCCGATCGGGCGCACGCCGCTGCGGCGCCAGCAGCAGCCAGTCGGCCAGTGGCCACAGCAGCGCCTCGAACATCGGCGCCAGCAGCATGGGCCAGCCGGGGAACATGCCGCCGGCGAACAGGCGCACTGTCAGCGACACGGCGTGCGCCGCGAACAGCAGCGGCAGCACCTGGAACATCTGCGCCAGCGGGGTGAAGCCGGTCAGGCGCCGGTGGATCGAGATGGCCAGGTAGCTCAGCAGCGTGTAGGCCAGCGCGTGCTGGCCGAGCACGGCGCCGTCGTGCACGTCCATCAGCAGCCCCAGCAGGAAGGCCACGCCCACGCCCACGCGGCGCGGCTGGTGCACGTTCCAGAACACCAGCGCCACAGCGACGAAGTCGGGCATCCAGGGCACGCGCCCCATCGGCACGAGGTTGAAGGCAAACGCCAGCAGCAGCGTGAAGGCCAGGAACCACGGGTTGACCGGCAGCAAGAGCTGGTCAGAGGCCACCGGCATGATCATTTTCTGGGCCCCCGCTTGGCCTTGGCGGGCTTGGCTTCGACCGGCTCCGGCTCGGGCGGAGGCGGCAACTGCGCGCCGGTGGGTTCGAGCACCAGCACATGGCGCACGCTGTCGGCCAGCGCCACCGGCGCGAGCAGGATGCGGGCGAAACCGGCGTCCTGCTTGCGGTCCACGCTGGCCACCCGCGCCACCGGCAGGCCCTGCGGGTAGACGCCATCCACGCCCGAGGTGCTGAGCAGGTCGCCGACCTGAACGTCGGCGTTGCCGGCGATGAAGCGCAGCTCCAGCGCACCGGCATGCGAGGCGCCACCGCCAAAGGCCGCGCTGCGTGCCTGCGTGCGGGTGTTGAGCACCGGAATCGCGGCGTCCTTGTCGGTCAGCAGCGTGACTTCGGAAGACAGCGGGTAGACCCGCGTCACCTGCCCGAGCACGCCGGCTTCGTTGATGACCGGCGAGGCGATCACGACGCCGTGGGTCGAGCCCTGGTCGATGATCACTTTGCGCGAATACGGGTCGGGTGCGTCGTACAGCACCTGGGCGGCCATCGAACGCGCGCGCAGGGCCGGGCGCAATTGAAGCAAGGCGCGCAGGCGGGTGTTTTCGTTCTCGAGCTGCTCGACACGCATTGCGCGCTCGGCCTGAAGCATCAAGTCGCTGCGCGCCGCTTCTTCAGCGCTGCGGGCCTGCTGCATGCCGGAGAAATATTCCTGGGCACCTGACCAGGCCTGCACCGGCAGCGCCAGCCAGCGTTGCGGAAAGTGCAGCACCGTGGCAAACACCGCCCGCACCGGTTGGGTGATCTGAAAGCGCGTGTCGGCCACCATCATCAGCAGGGCCAGGGCCGAGAACACCACCAGCTTGGTCAGCGCCGTGGGGCCCTGCCGAAAGAACGGCGGCGGGCTGCGGTCGATCGTGCCCAGCGTCATGGCCACACCCGGCCTCCTGGGCCCCGGGCGGCGCCTGCCTGGCTCGGGCGCCGAGGGGCCCCTGCGTGGCCCGTGCGGGGCGAGCGACCTGGGGAGTGGCCCGGCGCTGCCTTCGCGGTCATTCCGAGGTGAAGATGCTGCCCAGCCGTTCCATGCGCTCCAGCGCCATGCCGCAGCCGCGCACCACGCAGGTCAGCGGGTCTTCGGCCACCAGCACCGGCAGACCGGTCTCTTCGGCGAGCAGCCGGTCCAGGTCGCGCAGCAGCGCGCCGCCGCCGGTCAGCATCATGCCGCGCTCGGCAATGTCGGCGCCCAGTTCGGGGGGCGTTTGTTCGAGCGCGTTCTTGACGCTCGAAACGATCTGGTTCAACGGGTCGGTCAGCGCTTCGAGCACCTCGTTGCTGCTGATCGTGAAGCTGCGCGGCACGCCTTCACTGAGGTTGCGGCCCTTGACTTCCATCTCCTTGACTTCGGAGCCGGGGAAGGCGCTGCCGATGGTCTTCTTGATGGTTTCGGCGGTGGGCTCGCCGATCAACATGCCGTAGTTGCGGCGGATGTAGTTGATGATGGCTTCG
>JANMYQ010000291.1:0-2608 GCA_031382215.1 Methylibium sp. | reverse complement strand
GACTTGCCCAGCGGGTGCACCGCGCGCAGCTCGGGCGGCGCCAGCATCGTCTGCGCGTCGCGCTGGTAGTGGCGGATCTCGTAGGGCAGGCCCAGTTCCTCGAGCAGCCACAAGACACGCTGCGAGCGCGAGTTGTTCAGGTGGTGGACAGTCAGCATGTGGATTCCTTCACGGCGCATTGTGCCGGCTGGGCCCCGCGCTGAAAGGTCGTGCCCCATCACCCCGACCACGGACCAGGAGACACACCGATGACGCTGACCCTTCTTCCCCCGCCGCGCTGCCTGGCCGCGCTGTTGCTCACCCTCGCGGCCAGCGTGTCGGCGCCCGGCGCGGTGGCCCAGACTGGCGCGCCGCAGGAATTGCGTGGCACGGCGCTGGACGGCCGCACCGTTTCGCTGGCCGCGCTGCGCGGCAAGGTGGTCGTGCTGTTCTACTGGCGCACCGACTGCGCGGTGTGCCGCGACAAGATGCCCGAGCTGCGCGCCAACGCACAAGGCTGGCGCGGCAAGCCGTTCGAGATGGTGCTGGTCAGCGTCGACCGCCAACGCGCCGACTTCGTGGCCTACCAACAAACGGTGGCGGCGACGCTGCCGCCCGAACAGCGCTTCGTGAACCTGTGGCGCGGCGACCCGGGTTACAGCGACAGCCTGGCCGCCCTGCCCGCGCGCCTACCGCTCACGCTGGTGCTGGACACGCAGGGCCGGGTGGCGGCACGCTTCGAGGGACGCATTCCGGCCGAGGCCTGGGACAAGATTGCCGACCTGATGCCCTGAAACTTCCTGCCCATGATCGCGCCGCCAAGACCGAGGCTGGGCTCGACTCGCCTGCACGACGCTCCAGCAGGCGTGAACCCAACCAAGGCAGAGCCGTTCAGCCGTGCAGCGCCTTGACCAACTCCGGCACGGCCGTGAACAGATCGGCTTCGAGCCCGTAGTCGGCGACGCTGAAGATGGGTGCCTCGGCGTCCTTGTTGATGGCCACGATGACCTTGCTGTCCTTCATGCCGGCCAGGTGCTGGATCGCGCCGCTGATGCCGCACGCGATGTACAGGCTGGGCGCGACGATCTTGCCGGTCTGCCCGACCTGCCAGTCGTTCGGCGCGTAGCCCGCATCCACCGCGGCGCGGCTGGCGCCGAGTGCCGCGCCGAGCTTGTCGGCCAGCGGCGTGAGCACGGCATTGAACTGCTCGCTGCTGCCCATCGCGCGGCCACCGCTGACGATGATCTTGGCCGCGGTGAGCTCGGGCCGGTCGTTCTTGGCGATCTCGCTGCCGACGTAGCGGCTCTGGCCGCTGTCGGCCACGGCGCTGATCGTCTCGATGGTGGCATTGCCACCGGGCCCGGCCGGGTCGAAGCCGGTGGCTCTGACGGTGATGACCTTGACGCTGTCAGTGCTCTGCACGGTGGCGATGGCATTGCCGGCGTAGATGGGGCGCTCGAAGGTGTCGGGGCTGATGACCTTGCTGATCTCGCTGACCTGGGCCACGTCGAGCTTGGCGGCCACGCGCGGAGCAACGTTCTTGCCGTGGGCGGTGGCGGGGAACAGGATGTGGCTGTAGGACGGTGCGATCTCCAACACCTGCGCGGCGACGTTCTCGGCGAGTTGCTCGGCCAGGCTGGCACCGTCGGCGTGCAGCACCTTGGCCACGCCCTGGATCTGCGCGGCAGCCTGGGCGGCGCCGCTGGCGTTGAGGCCGGCGATCAGCACGTGAACCTCGCCACCACACTGGAGTGCGGCAGCAACGGTGTTGTAGGTGGCGCCCTTGAGGGTGCCGTGGTCGTGTTCGGCCACGACCAGAACATTCGCGAGAGTCGTCATCAGATCACCTTGGCTTCGTTCTTCAGCTTGGCCACCAGGGTGGCGACGTCGGGCACCTTGATGCCAGCGCCGCGTTTGGGCGGTTCGCTGACCTTGAGGGTCTTCAGGCGGGGCGTCACATCGACGCCGAGGTCGGAGGGCTTGAGCACTTCGAGCGTCTTCTTCTTGGCCTTCATGATGTTGGGCAAGGTGACGTAACGCGGTTCGTTCAGGCGCAGGTCGGTGGTGATGACGGCGGGCAGGCGGATGCTGAGCGTCTCCAGGCCGCCGTCGATCTCGCGAGTGACCTGGGCCTGGCCGTCGCTGACTTCGACCTTGGACGCAAACGTGGCCTGCGGCATGTCGGCCAGCGCAGCCAGCATCTGCCCGGTCTGGTTGCAGTCGTCGTCGATGGCTTGTTTGCCCAGGATCACGAGGCCCGGTTGTTCGCGGTCGACCAGGGCCTTCAGGAGCTTGGCAACGGCCAGGGGCTGCAGCTCTTCGCTGGTCTCGACCAGGATGGCGCGGTCGGCGCCGATGGCCATCGCGGTGCGCAAGGTCTCCTGGCATTGCGTGACACCGCAGCTCACGGCGATGACTTCGGTGACCACGCCCTTCTCCTTCAAGCGCACCGCCTCTTCAACGGCAATCTCGTCGAAGGGGTTCATGCTCATCTTGACGTTGGCGATGTCGACTCCGCTGCCGTCGGACTTCACGCGAACCTTCACGTTGTAGTCGACGACACGTTTGACGGGGACGAGAACTTTCATACGCGCGCTCCTGGGATTCAAGCAACAAACTCGGAATCGAT
>JANMYQ010000289.1:0-3612 GCA_031382215.1 Methylibium sp. | reverse complement strand
CAGCATCGACGACTTGCCGGCGCCGTTGCGGCCGATCAGGCCGAGCCGCTCGCCGGCTTCGAGCGAAAAAGCGGCTTCGTCGAGCAGGGCCACGTGGCCGTAGGCCAGGTGGGCGTTGGAAAGGGAAAGAACAGCCATGGGATCACACGCGGCAGCCACGCGTCACGCGTGGAGCTTTAAGGGAAAACGCGGATTATCCCTGTGCGCGCTCAACCCCTGCCCGCCGGACGAATCAGCCCTGCGGCCACGCCGCGGAACGAGGCCAATGCGGCCTCCAAGTGCTCGATGATTTCCTGCTGCAGCACCTCGGGTGGCGGCAGGTCGTCGAGATTGTCCAGGCTGTCGTCCTTGAGCCAGAAGATGTCGAGGCTGGCCTTGTCGCGAGCCACCAGATCGGCGTGCGTGAAATACCTGAAGCGCTCAGATTCAGCCCGCTCATGCCGGTTGGCCGGTTTGTAACAAGCGATGAAGTCGCTCAGGTCAGGCGCCGCCAGCGGCCGCGTCTTCAGTGTGAAGTGCTTGTTGGTGCGCAGGTCGTAGATCCACACGCCCTTCGTGTGCACCTTGCCGTCGGCTGCTTTCTTGTCGAAGAACAGCACGTTGGCCTTCACGCCCTGCGCATAGAAGATGCCGGTGGGCAAACGCAGCAAGGTATGAACGTCGCAGGTTTCAAGCAGCTTGCGGCGAATCTTCTCGCCGGCCCCGCCCTCGAACAGCACGTTGTCGGGCAGCACCACGGCCGCCTGGCCTGTCGTCTTCAGGATGGTGACGATGTGCTGCAGAAAATTGAGCTGTTTGTTCGAGGTGGTTTGCCAGAAGTCTTGTCGCTCGTAGGTCAGCGCATCGCGGTCTTCTTCGCCTTCGGCATTGGTGATGGTCATGCTGCTCTTCTTGCCGAAGGGCGGGTTGGCCAGCACATAGTCGAAGCGCTGTTCGCTTGCTGCGATGAGCGCATCGGCGCGGTCGACCGCCGGCTCACCATCGAGTTCGCCGACGTTGTGCAGGAACAGGTTCATCAGGCACAACCGCCGCGTCGCCGCGACGATCTCGTTACCGAAGAAAGTTTCGCGATGCAGAAACTCCTGCTGCCGGATGTTGAGCTTGCGCCCGCTCTTGTGCGTCAACCAATCGTAGGCGCCGAGGAAGAACCCACCCGTGCCGCAGGCCGGATCGGCGATGGTCTTCATCGGCTGAGGCTGCACGCACGCGACCATCGCCTCGATCAACACGCGCGGCGTGAAGTACTGGCCCGCACCACTCTTGGTGTCTTCGGCGTTTTTCTGCAGCAGGCCTTCGTACAGGTCGCCCTTCGTATCAGCGTCAAGGCTGATCCAGCTTTCGGCGTCGATCAGTTGTACCAGCCGCGACAACTTGGCCGGGTCCTGGATCTTGTTCTGCGCCTTGAAAAAGATCGCCCCCAGCATGCCCGGCTCTTGCGCCAGCCGATGAAGCAACGCCAGGTAGTGCGCTTCCAGCGGCTCGCCGGTCTTTCCCTTGAGGCTGGGCCAGCCGAAGCCGTTCGGGATGTTGGCCGGCCGGTCGTAGGGGGGCTGCGCGTACTCGTGCGCCAACTTCAGAAACAGCAGATAGGTCAGTTGCTCCAGATAGTCGCCGTAGCCCACGCCGTCGTCGCGCAGCGTGTGGCAGAAGTTCCAGATCTTCTGGACGAGGGAGGAAGCGTTCATCAAGTAGCCATCAAGTACAGAACTGGCGGACAAGCCATTGATTTATATAACTTTTCTTCAGAACTCATGCTGACTGGAAAGCACCGCATCAAATACCCATCAACCAAAGCGCCCACCTTCACGCCCACTCCGGCACGTACCTGCGCAGCTTTGAAGCCGCCCCGGGGCCCGCAGGCATCCAGACGATCTGACTCGGGGTAGCAGCTCATGCGTTGCTCTTTTCGTCCGAGGGGCTGATGGCGGCGGTGTAGGCTTGTCTCGGATCGCGCAAGGACGGGTAAGCCGTGCGCAGGACGCCTTCTCTGACCATGGGCGTGAGGGTGCGCTTGCGCAAATCGTCCGGGTCACGTTCCAGCGCGTGGGCCAGCACCCGAAGGCCCATGTGGCGGCCCGTGCAGAGCGCCAGAATGGTCGCTCGAAGGGTCGTTGGCGCCACGCGCCCCCTGCCCGCTACCGCCCGCCCTAGCTCCACCAGCTGAGCCTGGAGCGCTGGCGAGATGGCGGACCAGTCGAGCAATGGCTGGACGACAGTGGAGGTCGTCGAGACAAGCTCCGGTGATAGCGCCGCTAGCTCCGGTGGTTGACCGGCTAGCTCCGGTGGTATGGCACCGAACTCCGGCGGCGCGCCTGTCTGATCGGTGGTATCGAACACGGTCACAGACGACCGCCTCTGCCAAGGCAGAAAGTAAACAGTGCCCCTGCCGGCGCCGTTTGGCGACAGGAGCCCATCACGCACCAGCCCTCCCAGCATCTTGGTCAAATCGGCGGGATGGTCAGTGCAGATCTGCTTGAGCCGATCGTGGCTCACCACCCCTTCCACCTGCGCCGTGATCAACGCCAGCCGGGCGGTTTCAGCAAGGTTGTTGAATCGTGCGCCCAGACGATTCTCCAACTGCGTCACCGCGTCTGCCGGCACAAGGCTGCTCATGCGCAGCTCCATCAGCGTCTGCTCGGGCTCCGCCAACTCATACAGCACCGGGCGACGCCAGTGCTGACCCGCCCAGTTCGTGTAAATCTTGGGGAGCCCCGAACCTGCGTGGTCGCCGTAACCCACCAGCTGGAACATGGTCTGCAGGCGCCGGTTGCGGCAATCGCTGTTGCCGCCATGGATGGCAATCTCCGGCGGAATGCGCATGCGCCCGGGGTTGCGAAACCCGTACATGTCGGGCCGCTTCACGACCAGCACCGAAACACGGCCTGAGTAGTCCGCGTGGATCAGTGTGTTGGCCAGGGCCTCGCGCAGCGCTTCGTGCACCGGCGTGTCGTCCACCCGCTGGCCGTCCTGCAACTGGAACGGCACTTTCAAGTCCGCCGTGAGCTTCTGGTAGACACGCCGGAAGAAGTCGTAGAGATTGCCGGACCACGTGCCGTCGGGCACCAGCCGGTCGATCCAGCGTCGTTCCGTTCTGGCTTCCGGGCGTTCCTGGAAGTCCACCATGTAGTGCGGCAACGCGTCCCGAATCACCTCAGCCCGGCCGAACATCAGCAACCCGGCGACACGCAGGCCCGCGATGCCCTTCTCGCGGTTCTTGCCCCAGGCACCGATGCGCTCAAGGAATTCCGGCACTGGCAATTCCGTCCACACATGCCCCGGGCGAACTGCCGCGAATCGGTTGCGATAAGCCGCCACCGACTCCATGTCCAGGTCCGCGAAATCAAAGCCTTCGAGCACGCGCTCGTCACGCGAGTCCTCCACGCGTTCGGCCACCATGCGCCGCACCGCTTCATCGTCGGCCGCATAGTCGCCCTCGTAGCGACGCAACCAGGTGCCGCCGAAGGGGTTGGCGCCCAGGTGCACCGGCCGCTGCTGGCGAGTGGCGCGGGGCACCCGCACCTGCAACACCGCCCGGCCATCCAGACGGATCGGCTGCACATCGGTTTCCCCAAGCAGGTTGGCGCTGACCTGCTTGCGGTTGTGCAGGTTGTC
>JANMYQ010000280.1:0-1657 GCA_031382215.1 Methylibium sp. | reverse complement strand
CGACCGACTTTCCTTCGCTCGGCGTGCCCTGGCTGATGGAGTCGCTGAGCAACCTGTACGCCAAGGCGCGTGTGGCCGACCGCCTGCCGGCGATCGCCAACGTGACCATCTCGAACGTGCCCGGCCCGACCGTGCCGCTCTTCATGGCCGGGGCGAAGATGCTGACCAACTACCCGACCTCGATCGTCGTGCACGGCGTGGCGCTCAACATCACGGTGCAGACCTACAACGAGTCGCTCGAGTTCGGCCTGATCGCGTGTGGCAAAGCGATGCCCGAAGTGGCCGAGCTTGCGCGCCACGTGCAGGCCGCGTTCGACGAGTTCCAGGCGCTGCCGGCGAGCGTCGCGGCCGAGCCCGAGGCGCTGCCAAAGGCTGCCGAACCGGTGCCCAAAAAACTGTCCGCGAAGACGCTCGCAGCGAAAAAAGCCGTTGCACGGAAGACGCCTGGGCGCAAAGCCACGCCCAGGAAAACCACCAAAGTTGTCGCGAGCGCGACACCGGCGCCTAGGGCAAGCGCTCCAAAGAAAAGAGCGGCCCGCCGCTAACATGCTTCGATCCCACCCGCCCTGTTTCCCCGCATGCCGAGAACGCGCCAAGCCGCTGCTTCCACTCCCCACGCCGCCGACGACTTGCGGCCCCCCAGTGCGTTCCTGATGATGCTCGAAGGCCGCGCGCCGTGGGAGCTCGCCGCGCTGTTCGCAGCCACTCCCTGGCTGCGCCGCGTGCCGCGCGGCGACGGGCACCCGGTGCTGGTGTTTCCCGGCATGGGCGCGAACGACTTCACCACGATTCCGCTGCGCAATTTTCTGGCCAGCCTGGGTTACGCCACCCAGGCCTGGGGCCAGGGCTTCAACTTCGGCCCGCGCAACGGGGTGCTGAAGAAATGCGCTGCCGACGTGCGCGCACTCTCCGAGCAGCACGGCCAGCCGGTCAGCCTGATCGGCTGGAGCCTGGGCGGGCTCTATGCCCGCGAGATGGCGAAGGAGCTGCCCGGGCACACGCGCTGCGTGGTCACGCTCGGCACGCCCTTCAGCGGCCACCCGCGCGCCACCAACGCGTGGCGCATCTTCGAGTTGCTGAGCGGGCAGAAGGCGCACGACGCTGCCATGGTCCAGCGCCTGCGCACGCCGCCACCGGTGCCCACGACCTCAATCTACTCGCGCACCGACGGCATCGTCTCGTGGCGTTGCAGCCTGAACCCGCCCGGCCCGCTGACCGAAAACATCGAGGTGCACGCCAGCCATGTCGGCATGGGCATGAACCCGCTCGCGCTCTACGCCGTGGCCGACCGGCTCGCGCAGGCGCCGGGCGACTGGAAGCCGTTCGAGCCGCACGGCGGCCGCCGCCACTTCTTCCGCACCGGCCACCCCGAAGCGTCGATCACGAGTCCCTGACCCATGCAAGTCTCAGCCAACGGCATCCAGCTCGAAGTCGAAGACCACGGCCCTGTCACCGGCGATCCGCTGGTGTTGATCATGGGCCTGGGCATGCAGCTCGTGGCCTGGCACAACGACTTCGTCGCGAGCCTCGTGGCGCGCGGCTTTCGCGTGATCCGTTTCGACAACCGCGACATCGGCCTGAGCCAGCGCTTCGACCACCTCGGTGTGTCGAACCTGGCGATCGACTCGATCAAGTACGCGGTCGGCCTGAAGGTCAC
>JANMYQ010000268.1:0-72004 GCA_031382215.1 Methylibium sp. | reverse complement strand
TGACGACGAGGCGCTCGGGAGGCATCACGGGCGCCGGTGTGCCGAGGCCCTGCAACGCGAAGCGAGCGAACGAATCGAGCAAGATGGGCAACCCGGCGACGATCAGGGCGGCGCCGAGCACGCGAGCGATCGGGAACAGCGCAGACGCGAAGTGCCAGTGCGTGAGGTACCAAGGGAGGTACACGGCGAGCGTGCCCGGAGCGATGACCAGGAAGATCGCTGAACCGATGATCGCGGCGGCGCGCTGCACGAAAGGAGCATACCCCTTCGGGCTGTGCGGCTCACTCAAAACCCGGTTCGTCCCACCACGGAAAGAACGCCGGCATGTCGGTGGACACCTTGTCGCCGTACACCGCCGGCCGCTTCTCGAGAAACGCGCTCACGCCCTCGCGCGCATCGGCCGACTGGCCGCGTGACTGGATCGCCCGGCTGTCAACGCGGTGCGCCTGCATCGGGTGGTCCTGGCCCGCCATGCGCCAGAGCATCTGGCGCGTGAGCGCGATAGACACCGGCGCGGTGTGGTCGGCGATCTCGCGTGCCAGCGCGCGGGCGGCGGGCAACAGTTGGTCGGGCGCGTGCAGGCTGCGAACCAGGCCGCGGTCCTTGGCTTCCTGCGCATTGAACAGACGGCCGGTGAAGCACCACTCCAGCGCCGTCTGCATGCCCACCAGCCGCCCCAGGAACCAGCTCGACGCCGCCTCCGGCGTGATGCCGCGGCGCGCAAACACGAAGCCGAACCGCGCGTCGGTGGACGCCATGCGGATGTCCATCGGCAACTGCATCGTCAAGCCGATGCCCACCGCCGCGCCGTTGATGGCGCCGATCACCGGCTTCAAGCTGTTGAAGATGCGCAAGGTGACGATGCCGCCGCCGTCTCGGTACACCTCGCCCACCTTGTACTTGTCGCGCGCCGCTTCGCCGCGGCTGGCGTAGTCGAAGGTCTTGCCGCCGCCCGACAGGTCGGCCCCGGCGCAGAAGGCCCGCCCCGCGCCGGTGACGATGACCACGCGCACCGCGTCGTCGGCGTCGGTCGCATCGAAGGCAGCCACCAGGTCGTCGCGCATCTGCGCGGTGAACGCGTTCATCTTCTCGGGGCGGTTCAGCGTCAACGTGGCAATGCCGTCTTCGACGCTGTAGAGCAGGGTTTCGAACATGGGTGGGTTCATGGGGGTCTCCAGATCGGCCGCCGCATGGTACAAAAACCGCACCAGCAGGAGAGCACCCCATGGCACGCCAAGACCCGCTTCGGAATTTTCGCTACCGGCTCGAGATCGACAACCTGGCGGTGGCCGGCTTCAGCGAGGTGGGCATCGGCGCCACAACGACTGACGTGATCGACTACCGCGAGGGCACCGACCCGCCCCACGTGCGCAAACTCTCGGGCCTCACCCGCTACGGAAACATCACGCTCAAGCGCGGCGTGACCGATTCGCTGGAGCTGTTCAACTGGCACCGGCAGGTGGTGAACGGGCAGCTCGGCGCGAGCCGCCGCAACGTCGTGATCGTGGTGGCTGACGAGGCCGGGCAGGACCAGGCGCGCTTTGTGGTCAGCCAGGCCTGGCCGGTGAAGTACGACCCCAGCGACCTGAACGCCAAAGGCAACGAGGTGCTGATCGAGCTGCTCGAACTCGTGAACGAAGGCATCGAGCGGAGCGCATGAACACGTTACGCGAGCCGTTCGGCAACATGCACTTTCGGATCGAGGTCGAGGGCCTGCCCCAGACCGGCGCGGTTGAAGTGATCTTTCCCGAAGCGCGCATCGCCAAGGCAACGAACCGAAAGCGCTCGGTCCAGTACGGCACCCTCGTGCTGCGCCGCGGCGTGACGCGCTCGCGCGACTGGTACGACTGGTGGGACCATGCACGCAAGGCGCGCGCCCGCCGCAAGCGAGCGGTGGCCGTGATCTTGCTCGACGCGCAGGGCGCCGACGTTCACCGCTGGACCTTCGACGACAGCGAACCGCTGGCCTACGGCCTCTCCAACCTGCACGCCATGGGCAACGCGCCGTTGATCGAGACGCTGGAGTTGTCGGTGGGTGGTTTCGGGTTGGCGTGACCGGTCATCCGCCGATCCGCAGCGTGCTGGCCGCGTGGTTCGACACGCTGACGGCCGGCGTGCCGATCGAGCAGTTCCCGATCCGCTTTGCCGCCGTGGCCACCGACCTGCAGAGCCGCACCGCCATGCTCATCGACAGCGGCCCCGCCGGCGCCGCCATCCAGGCGTCTGTCGCCGTGCCCGGCGTGCCCGTGCCCTACCGCGGCGGCCACCTGGTGGACGGCGGCGTGAGCAGCCTCGTGCCCGTGCGCGCCGCCCGCGCGATGGGCGCCGACGTGGTGATCGGCGGTGGACATCCACTGCCACGGCCCTCGCGCCCAGGGCCTGAGCGCCCCGGCCATCATCGGCCGCGTGATGCAGACCCAGAACTGCCTCGTCGCCGCCCCCGAGATGGCCGAAGCCGACGTGCTGATCGCACCCGGCGTCAAGGTGTCGGGCATGGGGGCGAAGGACGAGCAGGAGGCGGCGATGGAGGCGGGGTATGAGGCGGGGAGAGGGGCGTTGGCGGGCGTTGTGGGCAAGGTGGGCGGGTGGCGGGCTGCAGGCTTGGCGGGGAACGACGCTTGGGTGTTGCGCTGACTTCGGGGCGCCCGGACGTCACGATGAGGGTTCGGACGCTTCGGTGCCTGGGCAGAATGGTGTCATGCGACTCGCCACACTCCTCTCTCGCTCCAACGCCCTTCATGCTGCGCTGTCGGAGGCCACGGGCGAACTCGAAGTGCCAGCTGAACCGCGCGCCACTGTTCCGATGGATGCCTTGTTGCTGTCCGCTCAGCACAGTCAGGCACTGAGACTGCTTGTAGAGGCCGGCCTCGGCCCTTCAGCGATGGGGTTGCTGCGCATGCAGTACGAGGCAGTGCTTCGCGCGGTGTGGGCTCTGTTCGCCGCAAGCTCGAGCGAAGTTGCTGCTATGGCCGCGCCACTGACTCCGGGTACGGCCAAGACGGCGAAGAATGTTGGCGGCCTGCCAATCAACCTGCTCGAAGCAGTCGAGAAGTCACAGACCGCGCCATCAGATCTGAAGCGCAGCATGCGCGAGTTCCGAACGAGCTCATGGGACATTACCAATTCGTACGTGCATGCGGGTCTTCACCCGCTCCGCCGCCACGACAGTGAGATGGAGCACGAGCCTTCGACGGCGCTCCGAATGTCCAACGGCTTGGTGCACCTTGCATGTGGGCTCATGGTCATCGTAGCCCGGCGCCCTGAACGCCAAGCAGACTTGAACATCGTCTGCATCTCGAATGTCGAGTGCATGCCGCCGCGGCACCACGCCTGAGCTATTCGTTGTCGCGGAGGCGGCCGCACCGTGAACCCACGATCTCGGCCAGTTGCTGACGATCTCGAACGACGGAAAACGAGAGTAGCGACCGGGTACATTGCGTCGATCCCACGGCAGAGGCCTTCATGGAATATCAGCACTACTCGATTCGAAAGATCCTTGACTCGGTGGTAAGCGGCGAGATCCGGATCCCTGCGTTTCAGCGCGGCTTTGTGTGGGAGATGGATCGCGTTGCATACCTGCTCGACAGCATCTACAAGGGCTATCCGTTCGGCTCATTGCTGTTCTGGCGCACGAAGCAGCAACTCCTTACGGAACGCAAGTTGGGAACGTTCACATTGCCCGACCCGCAGGTTGACTATCCGATCGACTATGTGCTCGACGGGCAGCAACGCTTGACCTCGATCTTCACTGTTTTCCAGACCGACCTGAAGCCGGAGGCAAATCCCGATTGGGCGGACATCTACTTCGACCTAGAAGCGACGGGCAATCCTCAAGACAGCGTATTCATCGCAATCCCCGAGGGCGAGGTGTTTGACAAGAATCGCTACTTTCCTATGAACGTACTGTTCGACTCCGTGCGCTATCGTGCGACGACAGAACATCTCAAGCCCGATCAAATCGCTGTCGTTGACAAGCTCCAGGAGAAGTTCAAGGAAGTTCAGATTCCAGTGCAGCTCCTGAAGAGCGAGGACCGCTCAATCGTCGCCATCGTCTTCGAGCGGATTAACCATCTCGGTGTGGCGCTCGATACGCTACAACTGCTTTCAGCATGGACGTGGAGCGAAGAATTCGATCTGCTTGAGAAGTTCAAGGAGCTGCGCGAAGAGCTCTCCGACTTCGGGTTCGAGGGCGTGGGAGACGACGCAGATTTGGTGCTCAGTTGCGTGGCAGGAATTCTGACTGGCGAACCTGGCGCAGAGAAGCTGCTGGGCCTGAATGGCGCGGATGTTCGAGCACAGTTCTCAACTGTAGAGAATGGCATTCGTGGGGCAATCGACTTCCTACGCACGGAACTTAAGGTTGTGCATCTGAAGTTGTTGCCGTACCCGTCGATGCTCGTCCCGCTGGCGGTGTTCTTTGCTGCCCCTGACGGGAAAGAAGTTGTCTATGACGGCGCTACTCTTCAAGCATTGAGGCGATGTTCTGGCGCACATGCTTCTCTGGCAGATACACCAGTCAAACCCGGAAGACTACGATTGGCGATATCGAGCAAATCGCGCTGCTCAAGCAGGGCAAGGCGAATACATTCGACTTCATCGATGCGAAGGTCGAGCCAGAGTTTTTCTACACCAGCTCGTTTCGGGTCGGTGCAGCGGCAACGAAGACCTTCGTGTTGCTCTTGGCGAACAACGATCCACAAAGCCTGCTGTCTGGAAAGAGCATAGATCTCGACAAGGTGCTGCAGCGCTACAACCGTTCAGAGTTTCACCACATCTACCCGCGAGCCTTTCTCCGCGACGGCGGCATCCCAGATGCACAAATAAATGTGCTTGGCAACTTTTGCTTCCTAAGCGCAGCAGAGAACAAGAACATCGGCAAGAAGCGACCATCGGTGTACGTGAGTGACCTCGGATTGCCTGCAACCCGGGCGGCCACATTGGCGACGGCCTTTTGCGACATGGCCGAATTCAACGATGACTACATCCCGTTTCTGAAGGCACGGTGCGCGCGCCTTGCTCAGTTCGCAAGCAAACTCATTGCGTGAGATATCGCAACTCTCTACGATGAGCAGGACAATCCAGCTTCCATGGCACGCACCAGCCCTGAATCCCTCAACGAACGCCAACTCGCCCGCATCGCGCGCGCCCTCGCCGAGCCGCGCCGGGTTCGTCTGCTGCAGGAGATCGGCAGTGCCGATGGCCCGTGCCCCTGCAGCGCGCTGCAGCAGAGCCACGACGTGAGCCCGGCGACGATGTCGCACCATCTCAAGGAGCTCGAGACGGCCGGCCTGATCCGATCCGAGCGCGACGGCAAGTACATGAACCTGGTGATGCAGCGCGACGTGCTGCAGGCCTACCTCGAACACCTCGCCCGGATCCTCTGATCCGGCGCTTCGTCCCGACTTCTCCCCACCGCAGCCAAGGGCACTCCTTTAGTTCGACACTTGTCTAACTGTCAAACAGGCAGGTCATCTTGAGGAGAAGATTCATGAGTGGGTTGTTGCAAGGCAAGGTCGCCGTCGTCACTGGGGCATCCAAGGGCATCGGCGCGGGCATCGCCAAGGCGTTCGCGGCGCAGGGCGCGTCGGTGGTGGTCAACTACGCGTCGAGCAAGGCGGGGGCCGACGCGGTCGTCGCAAGCATCCAGCGTGCCGGCGGCAAGGCGGTGGCGGTGCAGGGCAGCCTGGCCAAAGAGGCCGAAGTGAAGCGGCTGTTCGTCGAGGCGCACGAGGCCTTCGGCCGGCTCGACATCCTCGTCAACAACGCCGGCGTTTACCAGTTCAACGCGCTCGAAGACGTGACCGAGGCCGAGTTCCATCGCCAGTTCGACACCAACGTGCTCGGGCCCATCCTCGCCACGCGGGAGGCGGTGAAGCTGTTCCCGGCGGAAGGGGGCAGCGTCATCAACGTGAGTTCGATCGTGAGTGAAAAGGGCCTGCCGGGCGCCACGATCTACGGCGCCACCAAGGGCGCGCTCGACCAGGTGACGCGCACCCACGCGGTCGAGCTGGCACCGCGGAAGATCCGCGTGAACACCATCGCGCCCGGTGGCGTGGAGACCGAGGGCACGCGCAGCGCGGGCATCATCGGCAGCGACATGGAGGCGCAGATGATTGCCGGCACACCGCTCGGCCGCATGGGCCAGCCAGGCGACATCGCCGACGTGGCCGTGTTCCTGGCCTCCGATGCGTCGCGCTGGATCACGGGCGATCGGATCAGGGTGGCGGGCGGGTTTCGCTGACCGGCGGGTGCGCTGGCGGCCGCTGCGAGCGGTCGCCAGCAGTGCTTTCTCTCAGTATGTCTATCTAAATGTCAATTTATATGACTTGTTAAAGCGCACAATAAAACGCTACACTTTCGTCACCCCAGCTCCTGGGGCATTTGATGAGGCACAGCATGAGCAGCAATGCAATCGCGCGTCGTCTGGAGTCGATCCAGGCGAAGGGAGCGTTGCGCTCCGCGGACGTGGCCAACGTTCTGAACGTCCGGCCGGAGACCGTCTCCCGATGGAACAACGGCAAGGCGCTTCCGCATGCAAGCACCGAGCGACAGTTGCTGGAACTGGAGTTCATCGTCGACAAGTTGGCCGATCTCTACGAGCCGCACGATGCGCGGCTGTGGCTGTTTTCGCGTCAGCGCCTGCTTCAAGGTCGCACGCCTGCCGACTTGATCCAGCAAGGTCATGTCGATGACGTGCTGACTGCGGTCAATCAATTGCTTGACGGTGTGCATCTTTGATCGGAGCGCCCGGCAGTGATCCATGATCCCGACCTGCTCGATCGGCTGGATGCGCTGCCCAAGGAGTCGTTTGACGGCCAGGTCTATCGCGCGACCCGGTTGAGCCTTGACCCGTTGGCGGGGTCATACAACGGCGGGCGGTGGATGGCCCGCGACGTCGCGGCCATCCTGTACACGAGCCTGGAGCGTGAAGGTGCGCTGGCGGAGATCGCGTTTCATTGGTCGCAACTCGATCCGCGACCCACGAAACCGGTGCTCGTGCATCGCCTGCGCGTCATCGCGCATCGGACGCTGCGATTGATTCGCGCTGACATTTCGGCGATGGGCGTGCCGAAATCCGAGTATCAGGAAGCCAACTTGCCGCGCACCCAGGCGATCGGAGCAGCGGTCGAGTTCTTGGGCTGCGACGGACTGATTGCACCGTCAGCGCGTTGGGACTGCGAGAACCTCATGTTGTTCCCGGAGCGCTTGGGCGCCGACGCAACTCTCGAGCTCGTGAACACCGAAACTGTCGACTGGTTCGCCTGGGGAAGCGCGCAGGGCATCATCGCCGGTGACTGAAGGCACCTGTTGATGGTCCTTGCTCAACCTCGCAAACGACGTCGCGTGTTCCTGGCCTCCGATGCGTCGCGCTGGATCACGGGTGAGCGGATCAGGGTGGCGGGCGGGTTTCGCTGAATTGATGGTGTGCTGGCGGCGCGGCGCCAGCCGATGGGCGATACCGGTCCGCCCTTGAGCGACGTCAGTTCGAAGCGAACTCGTCGCCCAAGATCGAAGCGATGTCTTGGCGCTCGCCCAGCAGCCGGGCCACATCCAGATGACCTCCGCGCTCGAAGTAGCACCAAAGCAGCGGAAACTTCTGCACCCGCCAGGTCCGAAGCCCTGGAATGCCCAGGTGCTTTCCGAGCGCCGGCGAGCCCACGCCCGGTTCGAGTTCGATCTGGTCAAGCGCGGAGTGGGTCGCCCTGGCTACCTTCACTGCGACGCGGGTGCCACCCACCTTGCGGTAGTACCGCACCTCGCCCTGCTGATCGCGCAGCGCCTGCGGGCGCAGAACCGCCGGCTTCAATCGATCTCGCCGCGAGCGATCGCCAGCAGTTCTTTCTCGTCCGCTTTGGTACGCCGCCGACCGGGCCCGGAGGCCAGCCCTTCTTGTATGAGATCGCGAAGCCGCTTCCTGGCCTGCTCTTCCTGGTCGCGCCGAACCAGGTCGCGGATGTACTCGCTGGTGTTGCCGTAATTGCCTGAAGCAACCCGGTTGTCGATGTACTCGCGCATCGACTCGGGCAATGCGAAGCTCATGGTTTGACGACTCATGGGAGGATGTTGCGCAGTTTGACAACCATTGTCAACTTCACCTGACCTGCGAGCTCCAGGATCAGCCATTCAGCCACAGCAAGGTGATGGCCCAGCCTGCCCCCATGAACAGGGCCCTTGCCATTTCCCCCTGAATGCTCGGGAACAGGAACCAGGGCAGATGGGTGAAGACTTGCGTACCCGCACCAAGTCCGAGGGCATAGCCGCGCATCATCCAGGCTTGGTGGCGCGGTATGTCGCGCCTCAAGACAGCGGCAACGCCGAGACACAGGCACAGGGCCATCGCCGAACCTGCCAGGAGCCGGATACCGTAGACGGCCGCACCGTCGAAGCGTGCGGGCGCTTCGATGCCGGCCGGATAGAACTGGGTCATCCACAGGCCGGACAGTGCGGTGACCAGGCCGAGCGGGACCAGCCACCGGCCTGCCAGGCGGTGCCAGCCGGGTTGGCGGCGGCGCAGGCCGGGCGCGAATTGCAGGGCGCCAAAAGTGCTGAAGAGGGTGGCACTGACCACATGCACCACCACCGGCAAAGGAGCGGCGATGAACCTGGCGTTTTCGGGCGTGATCGCCGCACCGGCGCCGAGTTGCGACAGCCGGAAGATGCCTGCCACGATCGGAACGAAGCCAAGCGCCAGCAGCGCAATGGGCATCAACCAATCGGCCTTTGCAGGGGTGGTCATGTTGCAGGAGTTCGCTGCCGGTCTGGATCGCAGCAACTTCAGAATGTGAAGCGCGTGCCGACGGTGAGCGTGTTGCCCTTGACCTGCTGCGAGATCTTTCCGTAGCTTTCCAGTTCGACCGACAACGCCACGTTGTGGTTGACCACGTACTCGACCCCGGTGCCGATGAGCAGCGATGTCTTGTGGCCCACAAGCGAGCTCGTCGCGGGCGTGGCGGGGCTGGCATCGGTGACTTTGCCGAACGAGACGCCGACCTTGCCGGTCAGAGCAAACGACTGTCCCAAGGGCAGCCGGCCGGTGCCCGCCACATAGGTGCTGTGGCCGGTGGCGGTCTGCACGTTGAGCGTGGCGCCGGACCCGGTGTTGCGATTGAGTTCACGCAGGCGCACGTACCCGACCTGCACGCCGAAGTTCTCGGTCACCTGGTACCCGCCGTACAACTTGGTGCCGCGGCCGATGTGCTCGTCGTTGCTGCTGCTTGAGTCGTCGATCCCGCGATCTCCAAATGCCGGGCCCAGTGCTGCGCCGATGTAGGGGCCGGTCACATCCTTGGAGGCGCTGGCCTGCGCATGTGCCTGGGCATGAACCGAAAGCGCGGCCAGAGCGGCGCAACAGATCGAGACGGTGGTGAAGAGCTTCATCGTGATTCCTTGGAATGGTTTTGGGAGAAGCAGCCGACCCTATCAATGCCCCTGGCCTGGCCGAAGCGAATTGCGACGGGCTGCAGGCTCGCGGCGTGAAGGCGCAAGACGCGGGCGCGGAACACATTCCTGCGCTTCGGCAAAGCGTTTGCCTGGCAGACGACATGGCCAGTTCGACGACGATCCGCGCCGCGGAAAAGGGAGGCGGGATCCGATGCGGAGCAGGGACCTTTGCCAGCACGCCGGCGGCGACACCCGGCGGTCGGTTCGCGCTTCCCGCCGGCGCTTCGTCGCAAGCCGTGTCGTGCTCTCGCAGCTGGCTCCAACAATCGCGCACCGACACGATCTGGAGTACGACATGAGCCGCCTTCTTCTTCGCACCCTGGCCTCGCTGGCCACCCTGCTCGTCGCAGCACACGCGCACGCTTACGAGGCCGGCTGGATGCAGATCCAGGCGGCGGGCGCGACACCCGACGCGCCGCCGACGACGGTCTCCCTGTACTACCCGACGATGGCCGCGCCGCGAGTCACCGCCATGGGGCCGTTCGCAATCGACGCCGCCATCCGCGGCAAGCCTGTCGACAAGGTCAAGGCGCTGATCCTGCTCAGTCACGGCATCGCCGGCAGCGAGATGGGGCACAGTGTGCTGGCCCAAGCCCTGGCCCGCAACGGCTATCTGGTGGCCGCACTTCGCCACCCCGGCGACAACTGGCAGGACCGGTCCCTGATCGAGAAGAGCCCGGAGCGCTACTTCGACGAGCGGCCGCAACAGGCTTCGCGGGTGATCGACGCGATCCTGGCCGACCCGGCGTGGAAGGATCGCATTGGATCCGACAGCCAGGGGCCTCGCGTGGGCGCGCTGGGGCACTCGGCCGGCGGCTACACGGTGCTGGCGTTGGCAGGCGCCATGCCCGATGTGTCGCGCATCAAGAAGCACTGCCTGGACGAAGCCTCCGAAGACCCGATCTTCTGCAGCCTGGGCCGGTCGGGGCAAGCAACGCCGCCGTTGGCAGCGGCCACGCCTTCACTCAAGGACGCGCGCGTTCGGGCAGTCGTGGCGATGGCCCCGGCGGGTGTGGTGCTCACTGCCGAATCGCTCGCCGCGGTTCGCCCGGCGACCCTGATCTACGAGGCGGAACTCGATCGTTTCCTGGTGCCGAAGTTTCATGCCGAGTGGGTCGCCAGCCATCTGCCCGCAGCGAACCTGCACCGGGTGCCCAACGCCTGGCACTTCGCTTTCATGGACTCGCCCAGCATGCCGCTGCCCAGCCCGGACGGCGACGTCGCCGCGAATCCGCCGGGCTTCGATCGCGCTGCGTTCCAGAAGCAGCTCGCGATCGAAATCACGGCGTTCTTCGACAAGACGCTGCTCTAGCCGCGCAGCCCAAGGCCCGAGTGCCCTGGCCATCGTCGGCCGCCGGGGGGTCGATAGGCAACCCTGCATGTGAGCGCTTGCCAGAAGCCCGGCCTCAGATAAGCTCAACCCGCCAAAAGCCTCAAGGGGGAAATGAAATGTGGCAAGTGCTGCTTGCGGGCCTGCTGCTCATTGTTGCGCCGTCAGTCAGTGCGCAGCAGGTCGACTATGTGAAGCGCTCCGATCTTTGGTCCTACTCGATGGGAAAGGAGGCGGGGAAGCTGGGCGGTCAGGCTGCCGGATTCAACGGCTATGTCCAGGGTGTTGAGCAGCAACGAGGCAAGCTGGAGGAACTCAAGCAGCGCCTGGCTCAATGCGGCAACTGTGCCGATCGAAGTCGGCTTGGCGGCGAGGTGAGCCAGCTTGAAGCGAAACTCGACAAGGAAGAGGCCGTTCTTTGCGGCGGTTTCATGGCTGCCCAAGAGGACTTCAACCCTGCCGTTGGCGCGATGAACAAGCTGTTTGGTATCTCGTCCTTGTGTGCACGGATGAACGAAGAGAGAACCAAAGCCATGGCGCATGGCATTTACAAGTTGGAAAAAGATCGGTTCGCCGGGAGACTCAAGGCAGGCGACGTGACCGCGTACAACGGACTGGCAATGATCACCATGACGACATTTGGTCATCTTCCAAGGAAGGAGCGATTGAGTCTTGCTTGTCCGTACTGGTTCAAAGGCGCCGAGCTTGGGGATTGGACTTCAATGGGTCAACTGACGAGCCAATGTCTGGGAGCCTCAGCGAGCGAAGGGGAGCGTCAAGAGGCCTTCGACATGTTGAAGCGCTGTGCTGATCGCGGGACACCCTACTGCATCTCCAGCCTCGCTTACTACTACGCTTCGCCACGCCAAGCCAATGTGCCTGCGTCTGTGACAACCAACGACGCCGAAGCCCTGCGACTATGGGATCAGGCCGCGGCAAAGGATCAGGCTTACGGGAAGCGAGAGGCGGCTGCCCTGCGAGCAAAACTGGCGGCAGCCACAACGACAACAACCGTTGAACCTTCTCCGGAACCTGCAGCGGAACCGGCACCGTCGCAGGCGAACGCAGCGCCGGTGGTGGCCGCTCGTCTGGACCGGAAGGCATTCCGGTGCGCCCAGATGGCGAAGAGTGTCGAGCAGTTTCGCGCCCGGGCGGAGGCACGACCAGAGCAATGGGCTCGATCCCACGAAAGGGCGCAGCAGGACTATGCGCGCGAGTGCGCTGCACAGTAGCGCGTGACGTGGCGGCGGCCGACGTTCAGCGTTGCCCCTCGCCAAAAGTCCAGCGCACGCCGACCCACGCCGAGCGCGGCGCGCCGGGTGTCGAAAACTGCTCGTTGCGCCAGTCGGCCGGCGCTTGCAAGGTGCCGGCCGCGTCGAACGCGTTTTCGCCCAGCAGCCCGCCGCTGGAGTAGCGCCTGTCGAGCACGTTGTTGATGCGGCCGAACAGCGCCCAATCCGGTGCAAAGCGCCATTCGCCGGTGAGGTTGAGCACGGCGTACTTCGGCAGCGAGCCGGCGCCGAAGTAGCCGACACCGTCGGGCGCATGCTGGTTGTTCTCGTTGCCGCGCACGTACTGGCCCGAGAACGCGGCGAGCTGGGCGCCGATGCGCAGCGACTCGCTCGGCCGCACGCCCAGGTTGAACTTCAAGCTGTGACGCGGCAGGCCGGGAATGCGGTCGCCGGGTTTGACCTCGATCTCGTCGTCGCCGGGGCAGGCGGCCGAGGTTTGTGCGCTGCTGTTGCTGCCCGAGACGATGCAGGCGTGTGACTCGTAGGTCGCTTTCAGGAAGCTGTAGGCCACGCCCCATTCGATGCCGGCGCGCGATGACCCCAAAGACCCCGAAGCGTCGAGCTCCAGCCCCTGGCGCTGCGTGCGGCCGAAGTTGGTGAAGTAGCCGGCAGCGAGCGAGTTGCTGATGAACAGGATGTCGTCGCGGTTGCGCGTCGAAAAGCCGCTCACGTTCCAGCGCACGCCGGCCTCGCTGCCACGCAGGCCGGCCTCGAGCGTGCGCGAGACCACCTGGTTCAGCGGCGGGTCGGACTGCAAGGCGTTGGGCAGCACGCAGGCGTTATTCGGGTCCGAGCAGCCCAGCTCGATCGGGCTCGGTGCGCGGTTGCCCTGGCTCACGCCGCCGTAGGCCGTCATGGCCGGCGAGAGCTTGAAGGTCAAACCCGCTGCGGGGTTGAACTTGCTGTAGCGGTAGTCGTTGTCCAGCGCGGTGGGCAGGCCCAGCGTGGCGCGGCCGTCGTCGAGGGTCTGCACGCGGGTGCGGTTGTAGCGGCCCGACAGCGTCAGGTGCATGTCGGGCGAGAGCGCCCAGGTGTCGGTGGCGTACACGCTGGCGGTGGCGGTCTTGCCGCGCAGCAGTGCGTCGACCTCGGGGGTGTCGGTGGGCACCACCCCGCGGTTGGCATCGAACCCGCCTTCGGCCTCGGTCTGCTCGAATTTCGTGCGCGAGCGGTCGTACGACGCGCCAACCGCGACGCGGTGGGTCGGATCCTGCAGGTTCCACTGCACGGCCGTGCCTTCGCCGCGCTGCTTGCTGCTCGTTCGGTTCTCCACGCCCGACTCGGTGACCAGCGGCGGGTCGTAGTCGTCGTTCAGGTCGCCGTTGAGCGTCTTGGTGTCGACCCGCCGAACGTAGACCGTGCCCGACACCGACTGGGTGTCACTCAGCTTCCAGCCGGTCTGCAGGGTGACCAGCAGCGCGTCGTTGCGGGTGATGTCGGGCGTGGTGTAGACCTGCCTGCGATTCTGTTCGAGGACCGATTCGGGCGACGGGCCGTTGCCGATGAGCCGGGTCTTGCCGTAGGCCGCGCTCAGGTCCCAGGTCAGCGGCCCGCCGCTGCCGCCGAGCTTGCCGAACAACTGCTGCACGCGCGAGGGCGAGAAGTCGCGCCAGCCGTCTTCCTTGAACTGGCTGGCGGCCAGGAACAGGTGATGGTTGCTCTGGCCAAAAGCGCCCAGCTTCTGGCCGTGCGACACGTCCACGCTCACACGGCCGAACGAGCCGACGCTGATCTCGGCCTCGGTGCCCGGGTGCGTCAGGCCGTTCTTGGTTTGCAGCGCCAACGCGCCACCCAGCGTGTTCAAGCCGAACAGCGGGTTCGACCCCGGCATCAAGGTGATGCTGGCCAGCGCGCCGCGCGGGATCAGGTCCCAGTTCACCACGTCGCCGAACGGCTCGTTCACGCGCACGCCGTCGACGAACACCGACAGCCCCTGTGGCGTGCCCAGCAGCGGGCTGGCCGAGAAGCCGCGGTAGTTCACGTCGAGCTGGTACGGGTTGCCCTGAATTTCGTAGATCGAGACGCTGGGCATCTGGCCGGCCAGGAAGTCGGGCAGGTTCAGGCTCTGCGCGTCGCGCAACTTCTGGTCGCTGGCGGTCTGCACGTTGCCGGGGATCTGGTCCCTCGGCACGCCCAGGCCGGGCACCGGCGTGACGCGGATGACCTCGACCTGCGGCAGGTTGACGGCCGGCAGCGTGGGCGGTGGCGTGGGGGGGGGCGTGTTCTGGGCCCAGGCGGGCGCGCTGCACAGCGCCGTCAGCGCGGCGTGTGCGAACAGGTGGAGGCGAGGTGACGTGGAACGAGAAGGAGAACGAGAAGGAGAACGAGAAGGAGCGTGGGACATGGATCTGCAGCCGACGGGCTTGAGGTTTGTGTTGTGCGCCAGACCATAACCAGCCCGCCGCCGCGGCAACAGGGAAATCTTCCCGATCCCGCTCGGTGTTGTTCCCTGCGCGCTTTCCCCAGCGTGCAGCCGGAGGCTCCGCGTTTGCCCTGATCAGCGCCCGTCCGGCCCGATCACGCCGTGGCGGATGGCCAGGTGCACCAGCGCGGCGGTGGTGCTCACGCCGAGCTTTTCCTTGATCATGGTCTGATGGTTGGAGATGGTCTTGGGGCTGAGTTTGAGCAGCGCGGCGCAGTCGGCCAGCGACTCGCCGCGCGCCAGCAGCCGGAAGATCTCGAACTCGCGCGGCGTCAGCCCATCGAGCTGGGCCGCCGGTGTACCAGCCTGCAACAGATCGGCCGGCAGGTCGGGGCTCAGGTAGTTGTCGCCGCCGTGCACGCGGCGCACCGCGTCGAGCAGGCTCTCGGGCGCGCTGCTCTTGGACAGGAAACCGCGCGCGCCCACCTCGAAAGCGCGCCGCACGAGCATGGCGCTGTCGTGCATGCTGAACACCAGCACGCGCGCGTTCGGGCTGCGCACGAGCAGGCGGCGGATCAGTTCCAGCCCGCCCAGCCCGGGCATCGCCAGGTCGGTCACGGTCACGTCGGGGGCGTGATCGTTGAATTCGATCATCGCCTCGTCGGCGCTGCCGGCCTGCGCCACCACGCGCATGTCGCCGGCCTGTTCGAGCAGGCGCTGGTAACCGGCGCGCACGACCGGGTGGTCGTCAACGAGCAGCAGGCGGATCACGCTGCGGCCTTGTTCGAGACCGAGACCGAAACCGAAATCGAAACCGATGCCGGCACGGGCGCGGGCAGGCTCATGTGCAGCCGCGTGCCCGTGCCCGGTTGGCTGTGCACCTGCAGGCCGCCGCCCAGCGCCGCCGCGCGTTCCGCCGCGCCCAGCAGGCCCAGGCCGCGACTGTGCTGCTGAACGTCGAAGCCGCGGCCGTCGTCTTCGACCTGCAACTCGAGCGTGCCGGACGCGCCGCGCTGCAGCCCGATGCGCACGCGTGACGCTTGCGCGTGGCGCATCACGTTGCTCAGCCCCTCCTGCGCGACGCGGTACAGCGCGGTGGCGGTGGTCTCGTCCAGGCCGTCCAAGGCGCCGTCGTGCAGGAAGATGCAGGCCACGCCGCTGCGCTCTTCCCACGATTCGCACAGGGCTTGCAGCGCGGCGACGAGGCCCAGCTCGTCCAGCTCGGCCGGGCGCAACTGGCGCAGCAGGCTGCGCACATGCTGGTAGAGCGACTCGGCGCTGGCCGCTGCGCGCGCCGCCGCGGCATTGATCTGTTGCGGGTCGCTGGTGCGCTGGATGTACGCTGCCTCCACACGAATGGCGTTGCAGCTTTGGCCCAGTTCATCGTGCAGTTCGCGGGCCAGCGCGCGGCGTTCGTTCTCCTGCACCGCAATCAGCTGGCGCGCGAGTTCGCGGTTGTGCTCCAGCAGGCGCAGGGCTTCGGCTTGCGCCTGGCCCTGCAGGCGCAGCGCCGCGGCGGCTTCGGCGCGGCGGCGGAACGCGAACCAGGCCAGGCCCAGCGCCAGCACCGTGACGGCAGTCGGCACTTCATCGACCTGCCAGAACTCCCAGCGCGAGGTCCAGCGCGACATGGCTTCATGCAGCTCCACCGCCGCCGCGAGCAAGAAGGCCGCGAGCGTGGCCAGCAGCACCAGGGCGAGGTCCTTGCGGGTGGAGGTGGACAATGCGGGCGGCATGCTCGACCAGAAAGTTCGAATGGAAATCGCAAGTGAAAACGGTGCAACGATGATACGGGTGCCACCGGCGCAGCCAGCCCGGGAAGACTTCCTGGCCCTGCTGGCGGGCAGCCTGGCGCAGGGCCGCTTCGTCAAGCTGGTGCTGGCCAAGTACAAGGGCGCTGAAGAAGACCTGAATCAACTCGCGCTGCGCCAGGTGATGCTGCGCGACGAGCCGTGCCTGTCGCTGGTGTACCGCTACCGGACGCGCGACGTCACAAAGAACCCAACGGTCGCAGAAGGTCTGCAACTCGTCGGCAAGCTGCTCGGCGGTGACTTCCGCAACGCGCATCTGCAGACGAGCACCGAAGACATTCAACTCTCCATCAGCCAGCGCGGCCGATGCACCCTGCGCCGCAGCGCGAGCGCGCATGGCGAAGCACCGCCGCAGCCGCACGACCGCGAGAAGCACCGCCACGTCGAACTCGACCGGCCTTTCCTCACGGCACTCGGCGTGACCGATGCGCAGCAGCGGCTCATCCCCGCGATGGCGCGCAAGTGGAAGCAGATCGACAAGTTCGTCGAGGTGTTCTCGCACGCGCTGCAGGCGTCGGCGCTGGCGCAGGCGCCGCAGGTGCGGGTGCTGGACTTCGGCTCAGGCAAGGGCTACCTGACGTTTGCGGTGCACGACCACCTGCGCCACGCGCTGCAGCGCGATGCGCAGGTCACCGGTGTCGAACTGCGCCAGGACATGGTGGTCTTGGGCAACACCGCGGCGCAGCGGCTGGGGCTGGCCGGCCTGAACTTCGAGCAGGGCGACGTGAGCACGTTCGCGCCGCGCGCCGTCGACGTGATGATCGCGCTGCACGCCTGCGACACCGCCACCGACCACGCCATCCACAAAGGCATTCGCGCCGGCGCGGCGATCATCCTGTGTTCGCCGTGCTGCCACAAACAACTGCGCCCGCAACTGCTCAGCCCGCACCCGCTGCGGCCGATCCTGCAGCACGGCATTCACCTCGGGCAAGAGGCCGAGATGCTGACCGACGGCCTGCGCGCGCTGCTGCTCGAGTCGCGCGGCTACCAGACCCAGGTGTTCGAGTTCATCTCGCTGGAACACACGCAGAAGAACAAGATGATCCTGGCGGTGAAGCGCGCCGACCCCGGCCCGCCCGACGAGGTGCTGGCGCAGATCGACGAGATCAAGCGCTTTTACGGCATCCGCGAGCAGTGCCTGGAGATGCTGTTGAACGCAGACGCCTGACGCGCCCGCCGCGCCGCGCCACGCCGTGCCCTGCTCGCCGCGGCAGCCGCCGCGCACGTGCCTCAGTTCGTCGCGCTGGCGTCGCTGCGCTGCGCCTTGAGCCGCGGCGCGGCCGAAGGATCGAGCTGGCGCTCGTCGAGGTGCTTGCGGATCTGTGTCTGACCTTCGTCGCACAGGAACTTCTCGAACGCCAATGCCACTTGCGGCAGCGGCGTGGAGGGCACCCGCACGACGAACCACTCGCGCTCGACCGGGTTGTTGGGCAGCGGCAGCAGCTTCAACTGGCCGGCCTTCATTTCGAGGA
This sequence comes from Methylibium sp., assembly GCA_031382215.1. Taxonomy (GTDB): domain Bacteria; phylum Pseudomonadota; class Gammaproteobacteria; order Burkholderiales; family Burkholderiaceae_C; genus LGRD01. Next base: position 54,296 of record JANMYQ010000268.1, on the reverse strand, counting down.
TGCAGGTGTGCATCGACAGGTAGGCCGGGCCAAAGCCGGACGCGCACATCTGCTTGAGCGATTCGTTGCTCGACATCTCCGAGCCGATGCGTAACCGCAGCCCGGCCTCCTTGAACAGCCGCTCGACGGTGGTGCGCGAGCCCGAGCCGCGCTCGCGCACCAGCAGGTGGGCTTCAGCCAGGGTGGCCATGCTCAATTTCGGGTCGGCCATCAGCGGGTGATTGGGCGCGGCCATGAAGGCCATCGGGTTCTTTGCGAAAGCGGCTGAGGACACCTTCAGTTCGTCAGGCGGGTAACCCATGATCGCGATGTCGACCTTGTGCGCGGCCAGGCTGCGCACGATCTCGTCGCGGTTGCCCACGTGCAGCTTGACCTTCACGCGTGGGTTGCGGCCGGCAAACGTGACCAGCAGGTGCGGCAGCCAGTACTCCGAGGTCGTCACCGCGCCGATATTCAGCGTGCCCGAGAAGGCACCCTGGAACGACTCCATCTCTTCGCTCGCTTCGTGCCACAGCGCCAGCAGGCGCTCGGCATAACCGTTGAGCAGCTCGCCGGCTTCGGTCAGGCGCACGCCGCGCCCGGTGCGCAACAACAGCGCTGAGCCCACCGCCTGTTCCAGGCCTCCGACCTGGATCGACACCGCCGACTGCGTGAGGTGCAGCGCGTCGGCTGCGAGCGACACGCTGCCCAGCCGCGCCACGGTGTGGAATGTGGCGAGCTGGCGCAGCGATGAACTCTTGGCCAGGGTCATGGGCTGATATTAGAAAAACGCGGCACCGATGTCAAAACAATCAATTTCATTTTGTGTCAATCTTTCATTACAGTCGCCTCGGCGCATTGAAAGTCGCACCTTTTAGCAACAGAAGCTGGTGAATTCCCTATAGGGAAATACTCTTAGCCGAAGTTTGTCCTGGTTGAAATTCAAACGGATTTCAACCAATGGAAACGTGTGTCTTTCGAATCTCTTCGGCCATCGCCATGGCAATAGACAAACCCATGGAGACTGAATATGTCAGATCTGGACGATACGAGCAGAGGGCAGTTTCTCGACAAATCGAGAAACCCGATGTCCCAAAAGGTTGATACCACCCGGCGCGAGTTATTGGCGCTCACCGGCAAAGCCGGCCTGACCACGCTGACGGCGCAGGCCATCGGCGTCAACCTCGGTCTGGTCGGCGTGGCTGCGGCGCAGGGCGCGAAGGTCACGCCGTTTTCATTCGCCATCATTGCCGACCCGCACCTGTACAGTGACAAGGACCATGTCTTCGACAAGCAGCTCGAAGATGCCGTCACGCAGGTCAACGGCATGGCTCAGCAGCCCGACTTCGTGATGATCATGGGCGACGTGGCGCACCACGGCGAACAGGACCAGATGGACAAGGGCAAGCGCATCCTGTCCAAGCTCAAGGCGCCGATCCGTTCGTTCCCCGGCGAGCACGACTGGTACCTCGACATGGGCGCCGCCTGGCGCGGTGCCTTCGGCGAAGACACCTGGTCGTTCGACCACAAGGGCGTGCACTTCATCGGCATGAACTCGATCCTCGTGCCCGACTTCTGGACCGCGGCCAAGCTGACGCCCCAGCAGCGGCGTGACTGGTTCATGCCGCTGAACAGCCCGGTGCCGGGTGTGTGGGGTTGCGGCGAGAAGGCGCGCGCCTGGCTGGCCAAGGACGTGGCCAAGGTGCCGGCCAGCACGCCGGTCGTCATCTTCACGCACTCGCCGCTGTGGGACTACTACCCACGCTGGAACTTCCAGGTCTCGGACCACCAGGAGATCCGCAAGATGCTGAGCAAGTTCAAGGCCGTCACGGCATTTCACGGCCATGTGCACCACACCGTCTACAACCGAATCGGCAACCTCACGTCGATCGGCACGATGAGCACGTCGTGGCCCTGGCCGTACCCGCCGATCAAGCTGCCGTACCCGGAGTTTCAGCAGTTCCGAGCCGACCCGGGCAACACCTCCGACGGCATGGGCAGCGCCTCGATCGGCATGGACGGCGCCGGAAAGGCGTTCGTGCAGTACCAGCCGTTCGCCGATTCGCTGCCACCCAAGATCAAGAACGGCTTCAAGGCTTGATGCCAAAAGAACACAGGACCGCAACCATGAACATTCACAGCAAGCTTCTTCGATGCGCGGCGGTGCCGCTGGCGGCTCTCGCGGTGATCGCCACCGCGACGATCGCGACGGCGCGCGAGCCGTTCACCAAAGACGAGTTGAAAGCGATGGACGACAAGCTGACGGAGTCGGCCAAACGCGGTTACGACATGTGGTACGGGGGCCGTGCCGACATGGCCAACAACGGCCTGGCCTGCGCCAACTGCCACCCCGATACGGCTGCCACCAATCCGCACACCTTCCCGAAGTTCATGCCGCAGCTCAACCGGGTCGTGGCCTACCGCGAGATGGTCAACTGGTGCATCGAGAACCCGCAGGGCGGCAAGGCGCTTGACGTCAACGGCGCCGACATGGTCGCGCTCGAGGCGTACTCGTTCTACCTGCACAAGGGAGTGGCGCTCGACACGGGTCTGCAAACCCGCCAGACCGCCGGCCCGACGCCCAAGAACGCGCGCGGCTTGAACGTCAAGGGCACCGGGATCGGCTTCGACAAGTGATCTTCCAGCACACGAGGGTCGCCGCCCGGCGGCCACCTGCCTTCCTGGTGGTGGTGCTTCTTGCCGGAGCCTGCGCCTGGCAGCGCGTCGAGGCCCAGCAGGCGTGCGACAGCAGCGCTTCGTCGTTGCCGTCGGCACGCTTCCAGGACAACGGCGACGGCACGGTCACCGATGTGGAGTCGAAACTGATGTGGATGCGGTGTTCCAGTGGCCAGCAGTGGAGCGGCAATCGTTGCACCAGCACGGCCGCGGACTACGGCTGGGCCGATGCGCAGCGCCACGCGGATCAGGTCAGCCGCGAGGGAGCTGCCTTCTTCAACGACTGGCGCGTGCCCTCGCTGCGCGAACTGGCCACGATCACCGACCGCGGGTGCAAGAACCCGCGGACCAACGTGTCGGTCTTTCCCGGCACCCCGGCGGCGGCGTACTGGTCATCGACCCCACGCCCTGGCGAAACCGCGGGCGAACGTGCACTGGGTCTGAGCTTCGGTGCTGAAGGCGTGGTGCTGGCGCGCAAGGACGAGCGTCTTCACGTGCGGCTCGTTCGCACCGGGCCTTGAGGCGAACCGGCATGCAAGGCCATCTGTGCATGCATCGGCGGCGCCTGCTCCAAGGCGCCGGCGCGATGGCGGCCATGGGCCTCGCCGGCCTGCCGGTGGCAAGGGCCGATGTTGCCGGCTCAGCGGTCTCAGCCAATGTGGCCGGCGCTTTCGCGGCGCAGACCTTTGCCGAGGCCATGGCCGCGCTGGGCGGCGCGCCGTCTCCGAGTGCGCTGATCACATTCGACTCCCCCTCGATCGTGGAAAACGGCGCTGTCGTGCCGATCACGGTGTCGAGCGCGCTGCCAGGAACGCGCGAGATCGTGCTGCTGTGCGACCGCAACCCGCTGCCAGTGGCGGTGCAGTTCAGCTTTGCTGCCGGCACCGAACCCTTCGTCTCCACGCGCATCCGCATGGCCACGAGTGGCACGGTGGTCGCTGCGGTGCTGACCGATCACGGCGTTTACGCGGCGTCGCGTTCTATCGAGGTCACCGTCGGCGGCTGCGGCTGATCGGCCTGGCCTGCCCTGCCCGGTGCTCCCATGATGACGACCTCGCCGATCCGCATCCGTGCCCGCCTGCGCGAGGGCCTCACCGAGGTTCATGTGCTGATGCCGCACCCGATGGAAACCGGCCTGCGCGCCGACGCGGGCGGCCAACTCGTGGCCGCCCACCACATCACCGACGTGCAGATCACCGTGGCCGGCCGGCCGGTGCTGACCGCCCGGATGAGCATGGCGGTGTCGCAGGACCCGTTGCTGTCGTTGCGGTTCAAGGGTGGCCAGGTCGGCGAGCGCGTGAGCGTCGCCTGGACAGACACCCGGGGCGAACAACGCACCGATCAAATCTCGATTTCATGAATCAACGTCACCCAAGGAGAACTTCTCGATGAACCATTGCAACCGCCGCGTATTCACCCTGCACGTGATCGCCGGCAGCTCGCTGCTGGCCGCCACCGGGCTCCAGGCCCAGGAGAAGGAGGTGAAGGTCAGCACGGAAAAGTTGACCGAAGCCGACCCGTACGCCAAGTCGATGGGCTTCCGAATCAACACCGCCAACGCCGACAAGGTCAAGTTCCCGCGCCATGACGTGAGTCAGAAGTGCAGCGAGTGCCAGCTGTTTTCCGGCAAGCCTGGCGAACCGATCGGGCCCTGCTCGTTCTACGGTGGCCGGCTGGTGCCGGTGGACGGCTGGTGCCGCAACTTCAAGGTCAAGAAGGCGAAGGCGTGAAGACCGCTCGCAGTTGGCGAGTGGCGGCCTGCGCGGGCCTGTCGGCGCTGCTGGCGGTGTTGGCAGCTTGCGAGAGGCCGCAGTCGGTGCAGCACGGCTTTCGCGGCCTGAACACGGCGCAGCTCTACACCTCGGGCAAGCTCGCCAGCGTGGCCGAGCTGAACAAGATTCCCGAGCCCGAAGAGCCGGCCGACCCCGACTCGCCGATGGTGGGCGAGGTGTTCAAGAACGTGCAGGTGCTGAACGACCTGAGCGCCACCGAGTTCTCGCGCCTGATGCAGGCCCTGTCCACCTGGGTCGCGCCGGTGGAGGGTTGCGACTACTGCCACAACCCCGACAAACTGGAGTCGGACGAGAAGTACACCAAGGTCGTGGCGCGCCGCATGCTGACGATGACGCGCCAGATCAACACCCAATGGAAGGCCCACGTGGGTGGCACCGGCGTGACCTGCTGGACCTGCCACCGCGGCCAGGCCGTGCCCTCGGGCGACTGGTTTGCCGCGCCCGACCTGCGTGGCACGTCGGGCCTGCTCGGCAACCGCGCCGGGCAGAACACGCCGACCCCGCACGCGAGCGGCTCGTCGCTGCCGACCGACCCGTTGTCGACCTTCCTGATCAGCGACAACAACATCCGCATCCAGGGCACCAAAGCGCTCGCGGGTGAGAACATCCACTCCATCAAGCAGGCCGAGTGGACTTACTCGCTGATGATGTACATGTCCAACTCGCTCGGCGTGAACTGCACCTACTGCCACGCCTCGCGCGCCTTGGCGAGCTGGGATCAGAGCACCCCGCAACGCGCCACCGCGTGGCACGGCATCCGCATGGTGCGCGAGCTGAACTCGGCTTACCTGATCCCGCTGCAGCCCTTGTTCCCCGCCAACCGGCTCAGCGCCGAAGGCGACGGCCCGAAGGTCGGCTGCGCCACCTGCCACAAGGGCACGTACAAGCCGCTCAATGGCGTGAGCCCGTTGAAGGACTACCCGGTGCTGGCGGGGGTGATGCCGGCGCCGGCGGCGAGCGGGCCAGCGGGCAAGGTCACATTGGATTCAGGGAGCAAGGACTTGAACACGGCCGCGTTGGGGGTGTTTCACAAGATTCCGGTGGCGGCGAGCGCGAAGTAGGGCGGCGGTCAGGTCGATCAGGTGCTGTCGGCGCGGCGGCGCGCGGGAGGCGCGGCCTTCGAGTCACGCTGCAGCTTGGCGCGCAGCCGTTGTTTCAGATGCTGCGGATGGTCGGCTGCCAGATCACCCGCACCGCTCCTGAAGCCGCCGATCAGGCCGAGCTGCCTGGCAAGTTCGGCCGGTGAGGGCCGGTGTAGTTCGGCCAGTTGCTCGATGGCCGCCTTCACCGCGTCGGTCTGGCTCAGGCCCAGGCGTTCGCAAGCCGCACGAAAGAGGGCGTCGGTGCGGTCGTCGAGTCGGATGGCGATGGTGCGCATGAGGAACCCCGAAGCTTGTATTGCGACAGACAACTCAACATGAGAGTCTCGCCGCAAAAGCGAAGGGCCACCGCAAGGTGGCCCATGGGCTTCCGGACACTTGCACCGCGTCGATGCAGAGACGGTTTTCTGGCGCCGGGTACGGGTTCCGGAAGCCCGCCCAATCGCGCGGTCGGTTTGTCGCCTTTGAAGCTTCGCATTGTGCCGGGCTGCGGCGCCTGGGATCGCTGGAAGTAGGGCGTCTTTCACCCCCTTCATCACGAATGCCGGGCGTGATCGGCTAACCTCGCGGCCTTGCCCGTGAGGAGAGTGGTTCTTGTTCGGTTATTTCGAGAAGCTGGTTCACCCGTACCCGGACACGGAGCCGGCCCAGCCGCCGCGCGGCTTCTTCGCATTCGTGTGGGCGTGCACGCGCGGGCTGCGGCCCTACATCGCCGGCATGACCTTGCTGACGGCGGTGATCGGCGCGTTCGAAGCGCTGCTGTTCAGCATGCTCGGGCGCATCGTCGACTGGCTCGGCGCGGTGGCACCCACGCAGTTGTGGGCGCAGGAGCGCGGCACCTTGGCTATGCTGGCGGGCATCCTGCTGGTCAGCCCGCTGTTCATCGCGCTGCAGACCTTCTTGAAGCACCAGACGCTGGCCGGCAACATGCCGATGCTGCTGCGCTGGAACTTCCACCGCCGCATGCTCGGCCAGAGCATGAGCTTCTACCAGGACGAGTTTGCCGGCCGCGTGGCGGCCAAGGTGATGCAGACCGCGCTGGCCGCGCGCGACGTGGTGATGATCATCTGCGACATCATGGTCTTCGTGGTGATCTACTTCGTCACCATGGTCGCGGTGGTGGGCAGCTTCGACCTGCTGCTGGTGCTGCCCTTCATCGGCTGGTTGCTGCTGTACGTGGTGGCGGTGTGGTACTTCGTGCCGCGCCTGGGGAGGGTGGCCACCGAGCAGGCCGATGCACGCTCGCTGATGACCGGGCGCATCACCGATGCGTACACCAACATCGCCACCGTCAAGCTGTTCTCGCACGCCAAGCGCGAGGCCGGCTTTGCGCGTTCGGCGATGCAGGAGTTCATCACCACGGTGCATGCGCAGATGCGCCTGGTCAGCGGCTTCGAGATCACCAACCAGGCCTTGAGCATGCTGCTGATCCTGGCCACCACCGGCGCCACACTGGCGTTGTGGATGCAGGGCCAGATCGGCGTGGGCGCCGTGGCGGCGGCCACCGCGATGGCGCTGCGGCTGAACGGCATCTCGCACTGGATCATGTGGGAGATGTCGTCGCTGTTCGAACACATCGGCACGGTGCAGGACGGCGTCAACACCTTGGCGCGCCCGCACGCGGTGGTCGACCGGGCCGACGCGGTGCCGCTGAAGGTGAGCCGCGGCGAGGTGCGCTTCGATGCGGTGAGCTTCGCTTACGGCAGCACCGACACGAGCAAGCCGCCGGTGATCGACAAGCTGTCGCTGCACATCCGCGCCGGCGAGAAGATCGGCCTGGTGGGGCGCTCGGGCGCCGGCAAGTCCACCGTGGTGAACCTGCTGCTGCGCTTTCACGACGTGGCGCAGGGCCGCGTGCTGATCGACGGGCAGGACATTGCGCTGGTCACGCAGGACTCGCTGCGCGCGCAGGTCGGCATGGTCACGCAGGACACCTCGCTGCTGCACCGCTCGGTGCGCGACAACATCCTGTATGGCCGTCCCGATGCCGACGACGTGCAGATGGTCGCTGCCGCCACGCGCGCCGAGGCGCACGAGTTCATCCAGGGCCTGACCGACCCGAAAGGCCGCAGCGGCTACGACGCCCACGTGGGCGAGCGTGGCGTCAAGCTCTCGGGCGGGCAGCGCCAGCGCATCGCGATTGCGCGCGTGATGCTGAAGGACGCGCCGATCCTGCTGCTCGATGAAGCCACCAGCGCGCTCGACTCCGAAGTCGAGGCCGCCATTCAGGCCAGCCTGTACCGCTTGATGGAAGGCAAGACGGTGGTCGCGATCGCGCACCGCCTGTCCACCATCGCCGCGATGGACCGGCTGGTGGTGATGGACAAGGGCCGCATCGTCGAAGAGGGCGACCACCGCAGCTTGCTCGCGCAAGGCGGTTTGTATGCGCGGCTGTGGGCTCACCAGAGCGGCGGTTTCCTCGGTGAAGAGATCGACGACGAGGGCCAGGGCCAGGGCGACCACCAGCCCTTGCCAGTGATGGAGCACACGGCATGACGCAAGACCCCGATCGACGCGCGGCGCTGGCCGCACTCTCTGCCTTGTGGCTGGCCGCGTGTGGCGGCAGTGGCGACGCTGCACCTGCGCCGCCACCCACCGGCGGAACGCCGCCACCCACGCCACCGCCGCCGGCCACGCCGGGGCCGGTTCCTTCGCCGCCGCCGGCACCCGCGACGCCCGCACCCGCTCCAGCCCCTGCGCCCGTTCCCCCCGTCTACGGTTCGTTCACCGGAGCGGCGCTCGGCATCGGCGCACCGACGAATGGCGCGATCGCTTTCCCGGCCAGCAACCCCTGGAACACCGACATCTCGGCCGCACCGGTGGACCCTAACTCGGCCAACCTCATCGCCAGCATCGGCACCGCCACCGGCCTGCACCCCGACTTCGGTGCCGGCTTGTACAACGGCGGCATCATCGGCATTCCCTATTCAATCGTCAGCGGCACGCAGTCGCGCGTGGCCATCACCTTCACGGCGTACGGTGACGAGAGCGACCCGGGCCCGTACCCGATTCCCCCCGATGCGCTGGTCGAAGGCGGTGCCGACAACCCGAACAACCCGGGCGACCGGCATGTGGTGGTGATCGACAAGGACAACAACCGGCTGTACGAGTTGTTCACCGCGTTCAAGCAGGTGAACGGGTCGTGGAATGCCGATTCAGGCGCCGTGTTCCACCTCGACAGCAACACCGTGCGCCCCGGCGGGCAGGACGGTTGGACGAGCGCCGATGCCGCCGGCCTGCCGATCTTCCCCGGCCTGGTGCGCTATGAAGAGGCGGCGCGCGGCCCGGGCGGCATCCGCCACGCCTTGCGCTTCACGGTGCAGACCTCGCGCCGCGCCTACTTGCCGCCGGCCACGCACTGGGCCTCGAACAGCACCAGCGCCAACCTGGCGCCGATGGGCATGCGCGTGCGCCTGAAAGCGAGTTACGTGATCCCGGCCAGCTTCAGCACCGAGGTGCGCGCGATCCTGACCGCGCTGAAGACCTACGGCATGTTCATGGCCGACAACGGCAGCAACTGGTTCGTCAGCGGCGCACCCGACGAGCGCTGGAATAACGACACGCTGAACGAGCAGCTCGGCAGCGTGGCGGGCTCGAACTTCGAGGTGGTGCTGATGGAGGGCTTGGTCACCGGCTGAGCCGGCCGGCCATGACGCTACAAGGTCTTGCCCAGCCCCAGCTTCTCGACGATGCGGCGCTCGTTGGCAAAGTTCTCGCGCATCGCGCGGCCGTAGTCTTCGCTGTTCAGGTAGACCAGTTCCTGGTCGTACTTGGCCAGCTCGGCCATGTGCTGCGGCTCGTACATCGCGGCCTTGAAGGCGTCGTGCAAAGTCTTCACGATGCCGGGCGCCATGCCGCGCGGGCCTGCCAGGCCGTACGGCGAGGTGGCGACGATGCCCATGCCCAGCTCTTTCAGCGTGGGCACCGTGGGCCAGCGCTTCGTGCGGTGTTCGCCAAAGGTCACCAGCAGGCGCAAGGTCCCGGCGTCGACGAAGGGCGCGAAGCCGTTGGAGTTGACCCCCGCCATCACCTGCCCGGCCGCCACCGCCACCATCTGCTCCGAGGTGCCCTTGTAAGGCACGTGGATGTAGCGCAGGCTGCGGCGCCCGAACCGGTCGTCCATCACCACGTGCGGCGTGGTGCCGGCGCCGTTGGTCGAGATGCTGAGTTCGCCCGGGCGAGCGGCCGCATAGGCCAGCAGGTCTTCGAAGCTGCGGAACTCGCTGGCGCTGGGCACCACCACCCCAAAGGTCACGCCGCTGATCTGGATGATGGGCGTGGTGTCGCGGATCGGGTCCCACAGCACCTTCTGCGTGTGCGGCGCGCGGAACACCGGCTGCGGCAGTTGGCCGATCGTGTAGCCGTCGGGCGCGGCCTGCTGCAGCACCGGCATCACCAGGGTGCCGCCGGCGCCCGAGCGGTTCTCGGTCACCACGCGCTGGCCCAGGTGCTTGCCGGCCAGTTCGGCCAGCAGGCGCATCGTCAGGTCGGTGGCACCGCCGGCAGGCCAGGGCACCCACAGCGTGACGGGGCGGGTCAGGAAGCTCTCGCTGGCGCGCAGTGCGGGGGCGGCGAGCGCGGCCGCACCCGCCATCATGCGCAGGGCCTGGCGGCGAGACGTGCGCTGCACCAATGGGGGTTGCCGGGCGCTCATGGCGATGACGTAAATTGCATGCGGTTCGGGTGGGTGGTGGGTGGGTGGGATGGTCGATTGTCTCGGGCCCTTGGCCGGGACGGCGGCGGGTTGGAGCTTCTTTCTCGACAAGGGTTCACGCCTGAGGGTGCTCGCGTCACGCACACTGCAGGCCTCAAATCACCTGCTCTCAGGAAGGCGCCACTGTGCCCATTCAAGTCCTCCCCGACGGTCGGTATTTGCCCGAACGCGATGGCCACCGTGTCTGGTGGTGCGAGACGGGTTTGCCCGGGGGTTTGCCCGTGCTGGTGCTCCACGGCGGTCCGGGCGGGCGCACGCGAGTGGCGCCGTTCGCGTGGTTCGACGGCCTGCCGGTGCGTTGCATCGGTTTCGATCAGCGTGGCTGCGGCCAGAGCCTTCCCGCGGGGCGGCTGGAGCACAACAGCTTGGCGCATCTGGTGGGCGACATCGAGCGCCTGCGGGCCGAACTGGGCATCGAGACCTGGGGCGTGGTCGGCGGGTCGTGGGGCGCGCTGGTGACCGTGGCCTACGCGGCGGCGCACCCGCAGCGGGTGCGTGGCCTGTTCCTGCGGAGTGCTTTTCTGGGCAGCGATGCCGAGGTCGCGCGCTTCTTCGAGCCGTGGGCGGCGTGGTTGGGTGATGACGGTGCGGCGTGGCTCGGCGCCGTGTCGGCCGACCCGTTGGATTTGCTTCAAACCTCGGTGTCGCCTGCTCGTGTCGCATTGGCATGGCAGGCGTTCGAAGCAGCGCAGGGCCGCAGCGGCGGCTTGCAGGCCGAGAAGTATGCAGCCTTCAATCCGCCCGAGACGTCGAAACCACAGGCCGATGCGCAGCCCGATGAACTGCCCGCCAGCCTGGCCGTGCAAGCGCACTACTTGCGCCAGCACTGCTTCGTGCAACCGGGGGTCGTCGAAGGCTGGCTCGACGACATTCGAACCGCGCTCGACACTCGTCCGCTGAGCCTCGTGCATGGTTTGCAGGACGCGGTGTGCCACCCCGATGTGACGGCGAGGCTGGCGGCCCGCTGGCCGCATGCCCGCGTGCGCTGGGTCGAAGCGGCGGGGCACGACATGGACTCGCCGCCGATGCGCCAGGCCCTCACCGAGGCAGCCCGCCAGTGGGCCGCGGCGCTCACGTCACAGGGGGCGTGAGTTCAACGAGCCTTGTTCCAGCGCAGTTTGCGATAGATCGTGTTTCGGCTGATGCCCAGCCGCTTGGCCGCTTCGGAAATGTTGCCGCCGGCCGCTGCCAGCGCGTTCTGCATCATCTCGATTTCGGCCTGCTCCAGCGTGCCCACCGGCTTGTCGACCTTGATTTCGGCGCCAGGCGTCGCGTCCGCAGGCAGGCCCGGCTCGATGGCCGGGGCTGCGGCCGCGCCGCCGAACGACGCCAGCGCGGCCGAGCCCAGCGTCGCCGCACCGGCCGGCTGCGCCGCGTAGAACGATGAGCCCGGCTCCGACGCCGCCAGCCGCGCCGCCATCGGGTGCACCGGCGGCGCGATGCGGCGCACGTCTTCGAGAAAATCGTCGGACAAATGCGCTTCGGTGATCTGGCGTTCACCGATGGCCATCACCGCCGCGGTGCGCAGCACGTTGGCGAGCTGGCGGATGTTGCCCGGCCAGCCGTAACGGCGGAACAGGTCCATCACCGTCGGGCTGATCTCGGGCGTGTTGACCGGGCACTCGGCCTGCAGGATGCGCCGCGCCACCATGCCCAGGTCGGTGCGCTCGCGCAGCGCCGGCAGCCGCACCACCAGGCCGTTGAGGCGGTAGTACAGGTCTTCGCGAAACTCGTGGCGCTCGATCATCTCGCGCATGTTGCGATGCGTCGCGCCGATCAGCGCAATGTCGACCGGGATCGACTTGTGGCTGCCCAGCGGCGTGACGCAACGCTCCTGCAGCACGCGCAGCAGGCGCGCCTGCAGGCCCAGCGGCATGTCGCCGATCTCGTCGAGGAACAAGGTGCCGGCGTTGGCCTGCACCAGCCGGCCGGTCGCGCCCTTGCGCTTGGCGCCGGTGAAGGCGCCTTCTTCGTAGCCGAACAGTTCGGCCTCGATCAGCGCCTCGGGGATCGACGCGCAATTCACCGCGACGAAGGGCTGGCGTGAGCGGATCGAATCCTGGTGCAGCGCACGTGCGAGCAGTTCCTTGCCGGTGCCGGTCTCGCCCAGGATCAAGAGCGGGATGTCGCGGTTCATGATGCGCCGCACCTTTTGCACCACCGCCTCGATGTGCGCGTCGCCGGTCTGCAGGTACTGCAGGCCGGACGGCGGCACGCCGCGTTCGGCGCGGCCGGTGGCATGCACTTCGGGCTCGGCCGCGGCGCCGGGCGCGGCACCGGCGTTGGGCACCGCGGCGCCCGCGGCACCGGCACTCAGCGGGTGCCCCACCAGCGGGCGCGCCTGCCAGTTGAAGCGTGCCGCCACGTGGAACTGGCGGCCGTTGTCCAGGCTCAGGTACATCGGCACCGACAGCGGCGCGCGGAAGTGGTCGATCACGGCCGACGCGGTGGTGCCGAACAGGCTGGTCAGCGTGTGCAGGCGCAGCGCCGCGCCGCTCAGGTCGAGCTGGTCGAGCGCGCTGCGGTTGGCACCCAGGATCTTGCCGTCGGCGCCGACCACGATGATGCCTTCGAGCAAGGTGCCGATGAACTCGACCCGGCTGTGGAAGTGCAGCCGCAGCCGGTCGCCGTAGTCGTCGGACAGCCAGTGGTTCTCGATCATGCGCGCCGACATGCGCACCAGCCCCATCGTGTGCTGGTGGTAGCTGCGCTGGTCGCCGGTCACGTCGAGCACGCCCAGCATGTTGCCACGCGGGTCGAAGATGGGCGCCGACGAACAGGTGAGAAAGCTGTTCGCGTACATGAAGTGTTCGTCGGCGTGCACCAGGGTGGGCGACTCGGTGAACAGCGCCGTGCCCATGCCGTTCGTGCCCTTGGAATGTTCGGCCCAGTTCACGCCCGGCGACAGCGCCACCTTGCCGGCGCGGTCCAGAAAATCGTCGTCGCCGACCGAGTGCAGGATCGTGCCCTGCGCGTCGGTCAGCATGATCATGCTTTCGGTGTTGACGATCTGCTCGAACAGCATTTCCATCACCGGCGCGGCGTGCGTGAACAGGCGCTGGTTGCGCTCGCGCGCGACGGCCAGGTCGCTGCGCATCATCGGCGTGAAGTCGGGCCGTTCGATGCGCGACAGACCGAGCGCCGTGCAACGCTGGTGCGACTGCTCGATCAGTTCCAGGTGGGCCGGCTGCATGACCAGCGCGCTGGGGCTGCGGTAGCTCGCACCCTCGGCCAAGGCCTTGTTGCGTTGTGCGACGGGGCGGTTTGCTGCAGCCATGGTGGCGCTCCTGTTCCCTGCGTCCGGGCAGGCTGTCCCAACGAATCCAACGATGAAATTCTGCGCCGCCGCACGCGACAGCGGGCATTGTTCTGTTCCAGAGCAGCTCTTTGCGGCCCGCAAGCATAGTCGAATCGACCTCCCCGGCGAGCTGCGGTCCGCACTTGCCACAGGGGGATGGAGCAGGTGGAGCATCCGGCCCGCCAATCTAGGGTTTTGCCTAGGTGGGCGGGCGCACACAAGGCCCTGAAGATAGGCAATCGCTTGCATAACGTCGGTCCCCTCCGGCGTGAGCGCAGCGGTCACCCGGCTTCGTGAACCCCTGAGGAAACTTCATGCAGAAGACCCTTCACATCAATCCCGACAAATGCACCGGCTGCCTGCAGTGCGAAATGGCGTGCTCGTTCGAAAACTACGGCACCTACGCCACCGCCAAGTCGCGCATCAAGGTGTTCGACTTCCATCACACCGGCCGCAAGGTGCCCTACACCTGCACCCAGTGCGACGAAGCCTGGTGCCTGCATGCCTGCCCGGTCGAGGCCATCAGCATCGACAAGATGACCGGCGCCAAGGTCGTGAGCGACAGCACCTGCGTGGGCTGCAAGGTCTGCACCATCGCGTGCCCGTTCGGCACCATCAACTACGTGCAGGAGACCGGCAAGGTCCAGAAGTGCGACCTGTGCGGCGGCGAGCCGGCCTGTGCCGATGCCTGCCCGACCGCGGCGATCACCTATGTCGATGCCAACTGGACCGGGCTGAACAAGATGGCGGCCTGGGCCGACAAGCTCGGTAATCAGGCAACCGCGCAGCCAGGCGCATAACCCGCAGCTTAAGGAGCACATCATGTCTTGGGCTGGAAAAATCCTCCGTGTGAACCTCACCGCCGGCACCGTCAAGTCGGAGCCGCTGAACATGACCTGGGCGAAGCAGTACCTCGGCTCGCGCGGGCTTGCCTCGAAGTACCTGGTCGAAGAGATCGACCCCAAGGTCGACCCGCTGTCGCCGGGCAACAAGCTCATCTGGGCCACCGGCCCGCTGACCGGCACCATGGCCTCCACCGGCGGGCGATACACCGTCGTCACCAAAGGCCCGCTGACCGGTGCCATTGCCTGCTCCAATTCGGGCGGCTACTGGGGCGCCGAGCTGAAGATGGCCGGCTGGGACATGATCATCTTCGAAGGCAAGTCGGCCAAGCCGGTGTTCCTGTACATCAACGACGACACCGCCGAGTTGCGTGACGCCGCACACCTGTGGGGCAAGACGGTGTGGGAGACCGAGGCCACGCTGAAGAAGCAGTTGCAAGACCCGCTGTCGCGCGTGTCCAGCATTGGCGGCGCTGGCGAGAACGGGGTGCTGTACGCGGCCGTGGTGAACGACCTGCACCGTGCCGCCGGCCGCTCGGGTGTGGGCGCGGTGATGGGCAGCAAGAACCTCAAGGCGATTGCGGTGCGCGGCACCAAGGGCGTGGGCAACCTGGTGAACCCGAAAGAGTTCATGAAGGTCACCGCCGAGAAGAAGAAGATCCTGGCCGAGAACGGTGTGACGGGCCAGGGCCTGCCGACCTACGGCACCCAGGTGCTGATGAACGTCATCAACGAGATCGGCGCGCTGCCCACACGCAACCACCGCGACAGCCAGTTCGAAGGCGCGAAAGACATCTCCGCCGAAGCCATGGCCACGCCGCGCTCAACCCCGG
The DNA here is from genome assembly GCA_031382215.1 of Methylibium sp. Classification (GTDB taxonomy): domain Bacteria; phylum Pseudomonadota; class Gammaproteobacteria; order Burkholderiales; family Burkholderiaceae_C; genus LGRD01. The sequence continues at coordinate 39,061 of JANMYQ010000268.1, read as the reverse complement.
GCAGCGACGGCAAGAAGCCGCTCGTCACGAACCAGGCGTGCTTCGGCTGCACCATCGCGTGCGGGCGCATCCAGAAGATCGACCCGAGCCACTTCACCGTGGCCAACAAGCCGCAGTACTGGGGTGCCAGCGGTGGCCTGGAGTACGAAGCCGCGTGGGCGCTGGGCTCGGCCAACGGCGTCAATGACCTCGACGCACTGCAGTACGCCAACGTGCTGTGCAACGAACACGGCATGGACCCGATCTCGTTCGGCGCCACCATCGGTGCGGTGATGGAGCTGTACGAAATGGGCGTGCTGACCAAGGAGCAGCTGGGCACCGACGCCAAGTTCGGCTCGGCGCAGGCACTGGCCCACTTTGCCGAGATCACGGCCAAGGGCGAAGGCTTCGGCAAGGAGATCGCCCAGGGCTCCAAGCGCCTGACCGCCAAGTCCGGCCACCCCGACCTGAGCATGAGCGTGAAGGGCCAGGAGTTCCCGGCCTACGACGGGCGCGGCATCCAGGGCATGGGCCTGGCCTACGCCACCAGCAACCGCGGCGCCTGCCACTTGCGCGGCTACACGGTGGCCTCTGAAGTGCTGGGCATCCCGGTCAAGACCGACCCGCTGGTGGCCGAAGGCAAGCCCGACCTGGTGAAGGCGTTCCAGGACGCGACTGCGGCGTTTGACTCTGCAGGCATCTGCATTTTCACCAGCTTCGCGTGGGGCCTCAACGATGTACAGCCCCAAGTGGCGGCGGCCTGCGGCGACGAGTTCACGCTGGAGAACTTGAGCCTGATCGGCGAGCGCATCTGGAACATGGAGCGCGACTTCAACAACAGGGCCGGTTTCACCGCCAAGGACGACACCCTGCCCAAGCGGCTGCTCACCGAACCGGCGAAGACCGGCCCGGCCAAGGGCCTGGTCAGCAAGCTGCCCGAGATGCTGCCCAAGTACTACGAGGTGCGCGGCTGGGACAGCAACGGCATGCTCAAGCCGGAGACGCGCGCGCGGCTCGGCCTTTGAGTTTTCCTGTGGGTTCGTGAAGTTCGAGAAGGCGGTTGCAAGACCGCCTTCGTTCTTTTCTGCTGGACAGAGTGCGCTGGAGACAACAACATGAAGCACGTGATCCTGGGCGCCGGGCCCGCCGGTGTGATTGCCGCCGAGACGATCCGCAAACACGCGCCTTACGATCAGATCCTGATCGTCGGCGACGAAGCCGAAGCGCCGTACTCGCGCATGGCCATTCCCTACCTGCTGATCGGCAACGTGGCCGAAGCGGGCACGCACCTGCGCCGCGACTCCGGGCACTTCGGCAAGCTGCGCATCGAGTTGAAGCAGGCGCGCTGCACGTCGGTGGATGCCGAGCGCCGCTCTCTGACGCTCAGCGACGGTAGCGTGCTGACCTTCGACACCCTGCTGATCGCCACCGGCTCGCGCCCCGTGAGCCCGCCGATCCCCGGCATTGATTCGCCCGACGTGCACCCCTGCTGGACCCTGGCCGACGCGCGCGCCATTCAGGCCAAGGCGACCAAGGGCCAGCGCGTGCTGCAGATGGGCGCCGGTTTCATCGGCTGCATCATCATGGAATCGCTGGCCGCACGCGGCGTGCAGTTGACGGTGGTCGAAATGGGTGACCGCATGGTGCCGCGCATGATGGGCCCGACGGCCGGCGGCATGATCAAGGACTGGTGTGAGAAGAAGGGCGTCAAGGTGTTCACCGGCGCGCGTGTCACGGCCATTGAAGCCGCCGGTGCCGCACCTCACGCTGCAGCACCATCGCACGCCGCCAGCGCCGCCGCAGCCGGTGGCGGTGGGGGCTTGCTGCACAAGATCGCGTCGTTCTTCGGCGCTGGCACGCCGGCCGCTGCGGCCGCCGAAGAGGCCATCGCCGCCAATGGGCGGGTTTCGCAGTCGCCGGCCCCCGCCCCGGCCGCCAAGGGCCTGCGCGTGCGCCTGTCGAACGGCCAGACGCTCGAGGCCGACCTGGTGATCAGCGCCACCGGCGTGAAGCCGAACATCGAGTTCCTCGAAAAATCGTCGGTCAAGTGCCTGCTCGGTGTGCTGACCGATGAGCACATGCGCACCAGCATGCCCGGCATCTACGCCGCCGGTGATTGCGCCGAGGCGTTCGACAAGGTCAGCGGCAAGACCATCGTCAGCGCGATCCAGCCGAACGCGGCCGACCAGGCCTATGTGGCGGCGATGAACATGGCGGGCCACCGCGCCACCTTGAAAGGCGTGACGCAGATCAACGTGCTGGACACGCTGGGCCTCATCTCCACCAGCTTCGGCAACTGGGAAGGCGTGCCCGGCGGCGAACATGTGGAGCTGACTGACAGAGCGGCGGGCCGCCACCTAAGCCTGCAGTTCAAGGGCGACGTGCTGGTGGGCTGCAACAGCCTGGGCTGGACCGAACACGTGGGCGTGATGCGCGGGCTGGTCGAAGGGCAGATCAGGTTAGGCGAATGGAAAGACGTGCTGCTGAAGGACCCGACCCAGTTGATGGCGGCCTACCTGGCGCGCGCGCAGGCACAAGACCAGCGGGCCCTGCTGAAAGTGGCCTGACTTCGGCGCATGAAGATCACGTTCAAGCTCTATGCAGGCCTCACCGATTACCTGCCCGCCGAGGTGCGTACCAGCAACCTGATGACGCTGGACCTGCCCGACGGCACCGCCATCGCCGCGGTGATCGAACCCTTCGGCCTGCCGCAGAAGATGGTCCACCTGGTGCTCGTCAACGGCGTCTACGTGCCGCCCGAACAGCGCTTCACGCACGTGCTGAAAGACGGTGACGTGCTGGCCATCTGGCCGCCGATTGCCGGCGGCTGAGCCCCGATGCAGTCCTGGTACCCCGCGTCGTTCGAGCGAGAGATGGGGTGCACCGAGGCCGACCTGTTGCGCTGGCTTCCGGTCGCGATCGCGCCGCACGCCATGGAGCTGCGGAGCCGCGAAGCTGCGGTGGCGATCGGCGTCGGTCGCCTGACCCTGCTTTGGCACGACCTGCCGGTGCGCCAGATCGCGCTGCTGCGCATGCCGCGCCTGGCGGTGTCTTTCGAGTTCGAGGGTGTCGATGAAACGGCCCGTCAGGGCTTCATGCGCCATTTCGACCTGGCCACCCAGCGCGGCGGTGGCTGAGCGTGGCGACGCTCAACCGTTGCTGGTCGCCCGCACTTCGTCGATGGTGGTGATGCCGGCCCAGACCTTGTCGATGCCGTCTTGTCGCAGGGTGCGCATGCCTTCGGCCATCGCGAGTTTCTGCAGTGCCTCGGCGCGTGAGCCGGTCTGGATCAGGTGGCGCATTTCGCGCGAGACCAGCATCAGCTCGTGCAGCCCGGCGCGGCCCTTGAAGCCGCTGTCGTCGCAGTTCTTGCAACCCGCGCTGTGGTGCGCCTGCAGGCGGCCATCGCGGCTGTTGCGTTGTTTCCAACCGGCCAGCACATCGTCGCGCGCCATCGGGGCGTCGCCGCTGCCGAAGGCATGCATGTAGTTGCCCAGCAGCTCTTCGACCAGTTCCTCGCTCGCGGGTTGGCTCACGCGGCACTGGGTGCACAAGCGCCGCACCAGGCGCTGCGCCAGCACGCCGAGCAGCGAGTCGGCAAAGTTGAACGGGTCCATGCCCATGTCGAGCAGGCGGGTCACGGTCTCGGGCGCGCTGTTGGTGTGCAAGGTGCTCAGCACCAGGTGGCCGGTGAGCGAAGCTTCGATCGCCATCTGGCCGGTTTCGCCGTCGCGGATTTCGCCCACCATGATCGCGTCCGGGTCGGCGCGCAGGAAGGCGCGCAGCGCTTTCGCGAAGGTCCAGTCGATCTTCGGGTTGACCTGCACCTGGCGCAGCCCCGGCTGGGTGATTTCGATCGGGTCTTCGGCGGTCCAGATCTTGCGCTCCGGCACGTTGATGTGGCTGAGCGCCGAGTGCAAGGTGGTCGTCTTGCCCGAGCCGGTGGGGCCCACGCACAGCACCATGCCGTAGGGCCGCTCGATCGCTTCCTTCAGATTGCGCAGATTGTTTTCGGACAGACCCAGGTTGTCCAGCGGCACCGGCTTGGCCGACGCCAGGATCCGCATCACCACGTCTTCCAGCCCGGTGTTGGTGGGGATGGTGGCCACGCGCAGCTCGATCTTGTGCTGGGGCGAGAACTTGGCGAAGTTGATCTTGCCGTCCTGCGGCTTGCGCTTCTCGGAGATGTCGAGGTCGCACATGATCTTGATGCGGGCGATCAGCGCGCTGCGGTAGTTCGGCGGCAGCTCGAGGTACGAACGCATCACACCGTCCTTGCGGAAGCGGATGCGGATCTTCTCGCGCCCCGGGTAACTCTCGACGTGGATGTCGGACACACCGTCCTTGTGCGCCTCGACGATCATGTTGTTGATCAGCCGCACGAGCGAGTTGTCCGACTGCTCGATGCTGTCGCCGCTGTCCAGGCTCAGGCTGTCCAGGCCTTCCTTCTCCAGCGTTTCGACCAGCTTGCCGGTGTCGGCCATCTCCATGTTCAGGGTCAGCGGAGCGTCGCCTCTGGGACGCTCGCTGGTGTCCATGCCGATTTTCTCGTACGCGGCGTGCAGCAGCGAGTCCATCGAGCGGCACTTGGCCAGCACCGGCAGCACTTTCATGCCGCAGTTGAATTCGACTTCTTCGACCGCCGCACGGCGCCGCGCCGGGTCGTCCAGCGCCACCACCAGGCGGCCGTCGCGCAGCAGCAGCGGCATCACGCGCAAGCGCTGGGCCACCGAATGGCTCAGCTTGCGCAACGCCTCGGGCTCGACCGGGAACACGTCCAGATCGACCAGCGGGTAGCCCATCTTGCGCGACAACGCCTCTTGCAGGTCGTCGCGCGAGACGATGTTCATGCGCACCAGCAACTCGCCCAGCGGCACGCCGCGGTCCAGCTTTTGCTGCTCCAGCGCGGCCGACAGTTGCGCATCGTTGACCAGGCCCATCGACATCAGCGCATCGCCGATGCGGATCATCGGCATCTTGGCCTGGCGCTCCAGCGCTTCGAGCAATTGTTCGGAAGTGACGATCTGGCGCAGCACCAGGATGTCGCCGATCTTCTGTTTGCGCAACTCTTCCTGCGCCGCCACCGCCAGATTCACCTGTGCGGGGGTGGCGACCTCCTGCGCGATCAGCACCTCGCCGATGCGCGGCCCGAGTTCGACCTCGGTGTAGGCCGCTTTCGGGATGAACATGCGCAGCACGCTGCCGTCGTCGCCGGCGGGCGGGAACAGGAACAGCCCGAACGGCGATTCGACGTGCCCGATGGACACGCCTTTCATTTCTTCACCCGAGCCCAGCTTGACCCGGTAACTCGACGCGCCGCGCTGGCCCAGCATCGGCGCATGCGGATCGCTGGCCGCCAGGGTCCGCGTGCGCAGCGGCGTGGTCAGCACGATGCAGCGGAACTGGTGGAAGCGCAGCGGGAAAGTGGTGCGCGCCGGCGGCGACTGGATGTGCACGACCGAGTCTTCGGGCACGAAGAAGGTCAGCCGGCTGTGGCTCTTGGCACCGTTGCGGCCGACCACCTCGCAGGGCAGCGGGTCGGTCTGCAGCACGGGCTCGGGGTAACTCGCAAACGGTGGTGTCGGCCAGGCAAATCCCTCGCGCCGGGTCTTGGCCTCGGCTTCGATGTTCTGTATTTCAATCGGCGGAAGCGTCAGCTCCCAGTTTGAAAATGGATTGGAATCGCCCATGGTTGCAAATGTCACTGGCCCGCTTGCCTCGACGCTGAATTTGCGCCGATGCGGACCAGAGCCATGGGGAGATCCTAGGGGCCGCCACGCCGGGCCAAGCCCTGAAAAGGCCGGTTTTCCTGACCCAGACTTGCCGACTCTTGGGTCAACCCTTCATCTGCTGCGGCAGGAAGGTCACGATCTGCGGAAAGGCGTACAGCAGCACGACCATGAAGGTCAGCAACAGGAAGAACGGGAACGCCGCGCGGGCGATCGTGCCGATCTCGCGCTTCGTCATGCCCTGCATCACGAACAGGTTGAAGCCCACCGGCGGCGTGATCTGCGCCATCTCGACCACGATGACGATGAAGATGCCGAACCACAGCGGGTCGATGCCGGCCTTCTGGATCGTGGGCAGGATCACGCCCATCGTCAGCACCACCATCGAAATGCCGTCCAGAAAGCAGCCCAGCAACACGTAGAACGCCGTCAGCACCAGGATGAGCTGGAACTGGCTCAGGCCCAGGCTAGCAATCCACTCTGCCAGGTGGCGCGGCAGGCCGATGTAGCCCATGCTGAGCGTCAGGAAGGCCGCGCCGGCCAAAATCAACGCGATCATGCAGTACAGCCGCGTGCCGCCCATCAGCGAGGCCTTGAAGGTGTCCCAGCTCATCGAGCCTTGCACCGTGGAGATGATCAGCGAGCCCAGCACGCCGAGTGCGGCTGCCTCGGTGGCGGTGGCGATGCCGGTGTAGATGGAGCCCAGCACCGCCGCAATGAGCAGCACCACCGGAATCAGGCTGCGCGACTCGCGCAGCTTTTCGCGCAGGCTCATCGGCGCGTCGGCGGGCGGAATCTGCCCCGGGTGCAGCAGCGACCAGATTGCAATGTAGGCCGAGAACACCAGCGCCAGCAGAATGCCCGGCAGGATGCCGGCAACAAAGAGCTGCGCGATCGACACGTCGGCCGACACGCCGTAGACGATCATGATGATCGACGGAGGAATGAGCAGCCCGAGCGTGCCGGCGCCGGCCAGCGAACCCATCGAGATCATGTCGGGGTAACCCCGCCGGGCCAGCTCGGGCAGGCTCATCTTGCCGATGGTCGCGCAGGTGGCCGCACTCGAGCCCGACACCGCGGCGAAGATCGCGCAACCGACCACGTTCACGTGCAGCAGCCGGCCGGGCAGGCTTTGCATCCACGGCGCCAAGCCGCGGAACATGTCTTGGCTGAGCCGGGTGCGGAACAGGATCTCGCCCATCCAGATGAAGAGGGGCAGGGCGGTGAGCGTCCAGCTCGACGCCGAGCCCCAGATCGTCACCGCCATCGCATCGCCGGCCGGGCGCGAGCTGAACAGCTGCATGCCGATCCAGGCCACGCCCGACAGCGTGAGGCCGATCCACACGCCGCTGCCCAGGATGAGGAACAGCGCCGCGATCAGCAGCGCAGTGACGGCCAGGTCGTTCATGGGGGGTGCCTATTCGTTGCGCAGCAGTTCGTCGCTGCCAGCCTGCGTGCGCCGGCCGCGCCATTCGAGCTGCAACTCGTCGAACAGCGCCAGCGCCAGAATGGCCGTGCCCACCGCCATGCTGAGCTGCGGGATCCACAGCGGCGTGGCGTCGTTCGAGGTCGAGATGTCGTGGAAGGCGTGCGACTGCCAGGCCAGCCGCACGCTGTAGGCCGCGAACAGCAGCGCCAGCAGCGAGCCCGCGAACAGCGCCCACAACTCAAGGGCACGCCGCGCGCCGCCCTTGAGCGAGCCGATCAGCAGAGTCACGCGAATGTGCTCGCCGCGCTTGAGCGTGTGCGCCAGCGCGAGGAAGCCGCAGGCGGCCATCATGTAACCGGCGTAGGCGTCGATGCCCGGCACGTTGAAGCCGAGCTGGCGGCTCGTGATGGACAGCAGCACCATCACCAGCAGCAGCACCATGAACAGCGCGGCGAGTGCCGCCGCGCCGTCGTACAGCGCGTTCAGCACGCGCCGCGGCAGGCTGGTGGGGGGCACCTCGGCCGCGCCTGACATCACATCTTCTTGTAGGCGTCGACGACGGCCTGGCCCTCGGGGCCGGCCTTGTCGAGCCATTCCTTCAGCATTGTGTCGCCGACCTTCTTCATGTCGCTGGTCAACTGCGCCGACGGTGCCACGATGTTCATGCCGTTCTTCTTCAGCAGCTCGATGTACTCGGTGTTCTTGGCCTTCGAGGTGGCCCAGCCGCGCGCCTCGGCGTCGGCGCCGGCCTTCAGCAGCGCGTCCTGGGTAGGCTTGTCGAGTGCGTCGAACGCGCCCTTGTTCACCAGCACCGCGTTCTTGGGCAGCCAGGCCTGCGTGTCGTACCAGTACTTGATGTGCTCGTAGGTCTTGGTGTCATAGCCGGTCGAGCCCGAAGACATGTAGCTTTCGACCACGCCCGTGGCCATGGCCTGCGACAGTTCGGCCGCCTGCACCGTCACCGGCTGCGCGCCCACCAGTTCGGCGATGCGTGCGGTGGCGGGGCTGTAGGCGCGCCACTTCACGCCCTTCAGGTCGGCCGCCGAAGCGATCGGCTTCTTCACGTAGATGCCCTGCGGCGGCCACGGCACCGAGTACAGCAACATCATGCCCTGCTCGCCGAGCTTCTTCTCGAGGGCAGGCTTCTGTGCCTTGTACAGCTTGGCCGACGCGTCGTAACTGTCGGCCAGGAAGGGCAGGCCGTCGGTGCCGAAGATCTGCCACTCGTTCTGGAAGTTGGCCAGCAGAATCTCGCCCATTTGTGCCTGCCCGCCTTGCACGGCGCGCTTGATCTCGGGCGCCTTGAACAGCGACGCGTTGGCGTGCACCGTGATCTTGAGCTTGCCGGAGGTGGCCTTGTCGACGTCGGCCGCGAACTGCACCAGGTTTTCGCTGTGGAAGTTGCTGGCCGGGTAGGCGGCGGGCAGGTCCCACTTGGTCTGGGCCGAGGCGGTACCGGCGCAGGCCAGAAGGGCGGCGGTGAAGATCGGGCGACGGGTCAGGTTCATGAGCACTCCATTCATCGGTGAGTTCAGTGGCAGCGGGTTTGAACGAGGAAAAGCATAGAGCGTGCCGGCGCGGCCTTGCATCCGCTCTTGCCCGTACGTCGAGGCCGTGCTTCGATGACGGGCAGCGCTTGCAGTCTAGAGACTATTCCGATAAATTGTCAATAACTTGTAGATGATTCAGGCATACGAAAACACCAAAACAAGGGAAAGCACGCATGGTCCGAAAAGCAGCCGCCCCCTCACCGGTCGCCCCGAAAAGGCCGGCACGCGGCATCGTGTCGTCGTCGCACCTGGTGTCGCCGCGCAGCGTGGAACTGTCGGAGCTGGAGTTCGGGTTGATCGTCGCGTGGAACGCGTTCTCGCGCTGGGCCATGCGCTGCATGGCCGCCGCCGGTTGTCCCGACCTGACGATCACCGACGTGCTGGTGCTGCACCACATCAACCACCGCGCGCGCAACAAGAAGCTGGCCGACATCTGCTTCGTGCTGAACTACGAAGACACGCACGTGGTGGCCTACTCGCTGAAGAAGCTCGTCGCTGCCGAGCTGGCGCAGGCACAGAAGGTGGGCAAGGAAGTCTTCTACAGCCCGACGCCGGCCGGAGAGGCGGCTGTGGCCAAGTACCGAGAGGTGCGCGAGGCCTGCCTGGTGGACAACCTGGACGTCGAACGCAATGCCGACATCGGCGAGATGGCGCGCCTGCTGCGCACGATGTCGGGGCTGTACGACCAGGCAGCCCGCGCGGCAACCTCGCTGTAGCCATGCTCGGTGTGCTGATGCTCGACACACAATTCCCGCGCATCGTGGGCGACATCGGCAACCCCGCGACCTTCGACTGGCCCGTGCGCCATGCCACCGTGCGCGGGGCCTCGCCGCAGCGGGTTGTGCGCGAGCGCGACCCTGCGCTGCTGCAGCCGTTCATAGCCGCCGGCCTGGCACTGGTGCGCGACGGCGCCACCGCCATCACCACCAGTTGCGGCTTCCTGGTCTTGTTCCAGCGTGAACTGCAAGCCGCGCTGCCGGTGCCGGTGTGGACGTCGAGCCTGCTGTTGCTGCCCGAACTGCAGGCGGCGCTGGCCCCGGGCTGCAAGGTGGGCGTGCTGACGGTCGATGCCACGTCGCTGGGCGCCGATCATTTGCGCTGCGCCGGTGCTGCGCCCGACACACCCATCGAAGGCCTGGCCGCCGGTTGCGCGTTCCAGCGCACGCTGCTTCACGACGAAGCTCAACTCGATGTCGAAGCCGCACGCCAGGCCACCATTGACGCCGCACTTCGCCTGGTAGACAGGCACCCCGAGGTGGCAAGCATCGTGCTGGAGTGCACCAACATGCCGCCGTACGCCGAGGCGGTGCGCGCTGCCACCGGGCGGCCGGTGCACGGCATCACCAGCCTGATCGCCCGCCGCTTTACTGCGAGAGAACCACGAACATGAACCCCCACGACCGCTGGCAATTCTGGATCGACCGAGGCGGCACCTTCACCGACGTGGTCGGCCGCCGCCCCGACGGCACACTCGTCACGCACAAGCTGCTGAGCGAGAACCCCGAGCAGTACCGTGACGCCGCGGTCGCCGGCATCCGCCACCTGCTGGGCTTGCGTGCCGACCAGCCGATGACGCCCGCGCAGGTGGAGTGCGTGAAGATGGGCACCACCGTGGCCACCAACGCGCTGCTGGAACGCAAGGGCGAGCCGACCGTGCTGGTCATCACGCGCGGCTTTCGCGACGCGCTGCGCATTGCCTACCAGGACCGGCCGCGCATCTTCGACCGCCACATCGTATTGCCCGAGTTGCTGTATGCCCGCGTGATCGAGGCCGACGAGCGGGTCGGCGCGAACGGTGAACTGGTGCAGGCGCTCGACGAAGCCGCGCTGTGCGACGAGTTGCAGGCCGCGTTCAACGCCGGCCTGCGAAGCGTGGCGATCGTCTTCATGCACGGCTATCGCTTCACCGCGCACGAACTCGCGGCAAAGGCCATCGCACGCTCGATCGGTTTCCCGCAGATCAGCGTGTCGCACCAGGTCAGCCCGCTAATGAAGTTGGTGGGGCGCGGTGACACCACGGTGGTCGATGCGTATTTGTCGCCGATCCTGCGCCGGTATGTGGAGCAGGTGGCGGCCGAGATGCCGGGCGTGAAGCTGTACTTCATGCAGTCCAGCGGTGGGTTGACCGATGCGCACGCTTTCCAGGGCAAGGACGCGATCCTGTCCGGGCCGGCGGGGGGGATTGTGGGCATGGTGCGCACGGCGCAACTCGCGCGAGATGACCTGAAGAGCGACCGGGTCATCGGCTTCGACATGGGCGGCACGTCCACCGACGTGAGCCACTTTGCCGGCGAGTTCGAGCGCGCGTTCGAGACGCAGGTGGCAGGAGTGCGCATGCGTGCGCCGATGATGAGCATCCACACCGTGGCGGCCGGCGGCGGCTCGATCCTGTCGTTCGACGGCGCCCGCTTTCGCGCCGGGCCCGAGAGCGCCGGCGCCAACCCTGGCCCGGCCTGCTACCGGCGCGGCGGGCCGCTGGCGGTAACCGATGCGAACGTGATGGTCGGCAAGATCCAGCCGGCGCACTTTCCGAAGGTGTTCGGCCCGCACGCGAACGAGGCGCTCGACAGTGACGTGGTCGTTGCCCGCTTCACCGAGATGGCGGCGCAGATCGAAAGCGCCACCGGCGTGAAACGCTCGCCTGAAGAAGTGGCCGAGGGCTTCATCGACATCGCCGTCGGCGCGATGGCCAATGCGATCAAGAAGATCTCGGTCGCGCGTGGTTACGACGTGACGCGCTACACCTTGCAGTGTTTCGGTGGTGCCGGTGGCCAGCACGCTTGCCGCGTGGCCGATGCGCTGGGCATGGAGCGTGTGTTCGCGCATCCGCTGGCGGGTGTGCTGTCGGCCTACGGCATGGGGCTGGCCGACCAGAGCGTGATGCGTGAGGCCGCTATCGAGCGGCGCCTGGCCGACGCGATGCCGGCGCTGGCTCAGCGGCTCGACGCGTTGGCCGCCGAGGCCGAAGCCGAACTGCTGCGCCAGGGCGTGAGCAGCGACCGCTTGCGCACGCATCGGCGTGTGCACATGCGCTACGAGGGCACCGACTCGGCGCTGGTCGTGCCGTTCGGCTCGCCCACCGAACTCCAGTCGGCCTTCGAAGGCGCGTACCGCCAGCGCTTCGCCTTCTTGATGACGGAGCGTGCGCTGGTGGTGGAGGCGGTGTCGGTCGAAGCCGTGGGCGCAGGTGATGCACCGGCCGAGGCGGTGCAGGCCATGCACGCGCCGCAGGCGGCGCCGGTGGCCGAGACGGTGCGGCTGTTCAGCGGCGGGCGCTGGTGGGACGCCGCGCTGGTGGTGCGCGAGCAGGCCGTGCCCGGGCTGTTCGTCGATGGGCCGGCCATCATTGCCGAGCGCAACGCCACCACGGTGGTCGAGCCCGGCTGGCGTGCGCGCGTGACCGCGCTCGACCACCTGGTGCTCGAGCGCGTGCAGCCGCGCGAAGCGCGCCGCGCGATCGGCACCACGGTGGACCCGGTGATGCTCGAGGTCTTCAACAACCTGTTCATGAACATCGCCGAGCAGATGGGCCTGCAACTGCAGAACACTGCCTACTCGGTCAACATCAAGGAGCGGCTCGATTTTTCCTGCGCGCTGTTCGACGCGCACGGCAACCTGATCGCCAACGCGCCGCACATGCCGGTGCACCTGGGCTCGATGAGCGAGTCGATCAAGACCGTGATCGCGCGCAATGCGGGGCAGATGTTGCCCGGTGATGTGTATGTGCTGAACGACCCGTACCACGGCGGCACGCACCTGCCGGACGTGACCGTCGTCACCCCGGTGTTCGATGAAGGCGGCGCGAACATCCTGTTCTACGTCGGCTCGCGCGGCCACCATGCCGACATCGGCGGCGTGACCCCCGGCTCGATGCCACCCTTCTCGACCCGCATCGAGGAAGAAGGCGTGCAGATCGACAACGTCAAGCTGGTTGAACAAGGCCCCCACGGCCCGAAGATGCGCGAAGCACAGATGCTGGCGCTGCTGCAAAGTGGCGCGCACCCGTCGCGCAACCCGCAGCAGAACCTGGCCGACCTGAAGGCGCAGATCGCCGCCAATCAGAAAGGCGTGCAGGAGCTGCGCAAGATGGTGGCGCAGTTCGGGCTCGACGTGGTGCAGGCCTACATGCGCCATGTGCAGGACAACGCCGAAGAATCGGTGCGCAGAGTCATCACCACGCTGAAGGACGGCGCGTTCACGCTGGCGCTGGACAACGGCGCGCAGATCAAGGTGGCGATCCGCGTGAACGCCAGCGCCCGCACGGCCGTGATCGACTTCACCGGCACTTCGGCGCAACTCACCAACAACTTCAACGCACCCACTGCCGTGTGCATGGCGGCGGTGCTGTACGTGTTCCGCACCCTGGTGGGCGACGACATCCCGCTCAACGCCGGCTGCCTGAAGCCGCTGCAGGTCATCATTCCTGAAGGTTCGATGTTGAACCCGCGCTTCCCCGCCTCCGTGGTGGCCGGCAACGTAGAGACGTCCACCTGCATCACCAACGCGCTGTACGGTGCGCTCGGCGCGATGGCCGCGGGCCAGTGCACGATGAACAACTTCACCTTCGGCAACGCGCGCCATCAGTACTACGAAACCATCTCCGGCGGCTCGGGCGCCGGGCCGGGCTTCAACGGCACCAGCGTCGTGCAGGCCCACATGACCAACTCGCGCCTCACCGACCCCGAGGTGCTGGAGTTCCGCTTCCCGGTGCGGCTGGACGGCTATTCGATCCGCGCCGGATCGGGCGGCGCAGGCCTCTGGCGCGGCGGCGACGGCGGCGTGCGGCGGGTGCGCTTCCTGGAGCCGATGACGGCGTCGATTCTGTCCAACGGCCGCGTGGCCGGCGCATTCGGCATGGCCGGCGGTGCGGCCGGGCTGCCGGGGATCAACCGGGTCGAGCGGGCAGACGGCAGCTCGGAGCTGCTGGGCCACATCGGCTCGGTGGAGATGGCGGTGGGTGATGTGTTCGTGATCGAGACGCCCGGCGGCGGCGGTTACGGGCCGGCTGGGCAATGACCCGGGGCCACCGAGGCCCAAGCGAAGCGACATTGCCAAGGTAGGCACAACGTTGCCTTCCGTCACTAGCCCGTTGCGAAGGAATCACCAGTTTTTCGGTCGGCGTCGGCAAACTCCCGCCATGAATGTCAGCCAGTTCCTGGTGTGGAGTTCTTCAGGTCAAGCGCCGAGCGTCAGGGAAGTCCGAGGCGACCATGGATGACGATGAGCGGGCGAAACTTGTGCGCAAAGAGATTCTGCGAGTCGCGTACAGCGGGTCCGTTTTCGGGACACTGTGGGTTGCCTACCAGTTTCCCAGGCTCTTTCGCAACCTTTTCGGTCCTGACTCGACACCGGTCATTGCAGCATTTGCGGCCTACATCGTGATCGTCTCTGTCGCAATCTACTTCTTTGCAGGGTGGGTGGCGCCCCATGTTGTTCGATGGCACGACCGCCGCCACGAGAACCGACCAAAGCTGTGAGACCCGGAGGCGGTCACGGCCCGGCCGCGCAATGACCCCGAGGCGGCCAAGGCTGTCACGCGCGCGGGCTGGGCCGGGTTGGGCAGAATCGCGCCGGCCCGGTGCTTCGGGCCGGCTGCAGCGGTGTAAGGAACGCCGCGGCGCAGGCGACTGAGGTGCGTCGTCTTTCGGCGTCGGCCGGTCGACAATGTCCCCCACCGTTTCAATCCACGATCACAGGAGCTCTCACATGAACCAACGCCTCATCCTTTCCTCCGCCCTGGCCTCCGTTCTGGCCTTGGGCCTGGTCTCGCAAGCCGCCGCGCAGGACAAGAAGGAAAAGTGCTACGGCATCGCCAAGGCCGGCCAGAACGACTGCGCCAACCTGTCGGGCACGCACTCGTGCGCCGGCCAGTCCAAGGCCGACATGGGCGCGGACGAGTGGAAGTACGTGGCCGCCGGCACCTGCAAGCAGATGGGAGGCAAGTCGGCCGAAGAAGCCAAGATGGCGCCGAAGAAGTCCTGATGCACTGAAGGTGCACGCCGGAGGATCTGTGGCGGCCCCGCCTGGCGCGATGCAGGGCGTGGCCAGTGTGGCCAGTGTGGCCGGCGTAGGCATTGGCCTGCGCCAGCCGCACTACGCGCAGGTGCTGCAGGATCCTCCGCCGCTGGGCTTCATCGAAGTCCATTCCGAGAACTTCTTTGCCGACGGCGGCGCGGCGCTCGGCGTGCTGCACCAGGCGCGCGAGTCTCATGCCGTCAGCCTGCACGGCGTGGGCCTGGGCCTGGGCTCGGCCGCTGGCATCGACCCCTGGCATCTGGATCGGCTGGAGCGCCTGGTGCGGCGCATCGAGCCAGTGCGTGTGTCTGACCACGCCTGCTTTGCGCGCGCACCGCTCGCGCCGGGCCGGCCGGTGGTGCATGGCAACGACCTGCTGCCGATTGCCTTCAACCCCGCTGCGCTCGACATCATGGTGCGCAACGTAACCCAGGTGCAGGAGCGCCTGCGCCGCCCGATGCTGGTGGAAAACCTGTCGGCCTATCTGTCGTTTCGCACCGTCGGCGACGAAGTGATGGACGAGCCGCGCTTCTTCGCCGACCTGTGCCGGCGCGCCGGCTGCGGCATGCTGCTCGACGTGAACAACCTGATGGTGAACGCGCTGAATTCGTTGGCCGACCAGGCCGGCACCGATGCTGCCAGCCGCGACCGCAGCCCGCTGCAAGTCTGCTGCGACTTCATCGACGCGCTGGCGCCCGGCAGCGTCGGCGAAGTGCACCTGGCCGGCTACTGCGAAAGTGCCGAGAGCCTCGGCCTGGTCATCGACGACCACGGCAGCCGCGTGCGGCCCGAGGTGTGGCAGGTCTACGAACATGCGCTGTGCCGATTCGGCCCGCTGCCCACCCTGGTGGAGTGGGACACCGACCTGCCGGCGCTCGACGTGCTGCTGGGCGAAGCGCAGCACGCTGCGCGTCTGCTTGAGCAGGTGCAGCAAGGCGGCGCCGCGTGAGCGCCGCCACCGAGGCGCAGCGCCAGCAGGCCCTGCTGGCCGCGCTGTGGCAGCCTGCGGACGCTGCGCCGCCGCCCGAACTGCGGCAGACCGGCGACCGCGCCGCGCGGGGCCTGGCGGCCTACCGCGCCAACGCCGGCGCATTGGCCGAACGTGCGCTGGCGGCCGTGTTCACCACCGTGCAGGCGATGCTCGGCGCCGCTGACTTCAAGCACCTGTCACGCGAGTACTGGCGCGCCCGCCCGCCCGAGCGTGGCGACGTGGGCGAGTGGGGCGGCGACTTTCCCGACTGGCTGCAGGCCCACGCGGCGTTTGCCGAATGGCCGTACCTGGGCGACTGCGCGCGGCTCGACCTGGCCGTGCACCGCTGCGAGCGCGCCGCTGACGGCGAGTTCGATGCGGCTTCGTTCAGCCTGCTGGAGACGGTCGACCCTGCGCAGTTGAGCATCGCGTTGATGCCGGGCACGGCCGCGTTGGCCTCGGCCTGGCCGCTGGCCACGATCCACCGCGCGCATCGCGCGCATGAAGCCGACGCCGACGCCGACGCCACATCGGAGCCCGCAGCCTTTGCCGAAGTGCGTGCCGCACTGCAGGCCCGGCGCAGTGAACCGGTGCTGGTGCAACGCGCCGGTTGGCGCGCGCGAGTGCATGCGGTGGACGCGCCGACCCTGACCTGGACACAAATGCTGCTGGACGGCGCGCCGCTCGCCACCGCCCTTGAGCGGGCCGGCGAGGGATTCGACTTCGCCGCCTGGTTGGCCTGGGCCTTGCGTGAAGGCGCAGTGAAAGAAGTGTTGCATCTCTTCGACCAATCAGGCCGACTGATATGCACCGAACAACCTCAACGAGCCGCGCCATGACGATAGCCACACAAACCTCTTTTCCGGCGCGCCTGTGGGGCCTGGGCGAACGCAGCATCCGCGCCGTCGAATGGCTGCAACCGGCCGCCCAATTGCTGGCGCGCTGGTACGTGGCCGGCGTGTTCTTCCGCTCCGGACTCACCAAGCTGCGCGACTGGGAGACCACCGTCGCGCTGTTCACCGACGAGTACCAGGTGCCCTTGCTGAGCCCCGCCAGCGCTGCGTTCCTGGGCACCGCCGCCGAGCTGGTGCTGCCAGCGCTGCTGCTGCTCGGACTGGGCGGGCGCTTTGCCGCCGCCGGCCTGTTCGTCGTCAACATCGTGGCCGTGATGAGCGTGGCCGACCTGCCCGAGCCTGCCCTGCAGGGCCATGTGTTCTGGGGCAGCCTGCTCGCCGCGCTGGTGCTGTGGGGTCCGGGGCGTTGGTCCCTGGATGCGATGTTGGCGCCGCGCCTGCGGGCCTGGGTGCTGGGATCGAACGCCAGCGCCGCGGCGCGGCCCCTGCGTGGGCCGGTGTCGTCCTGACAAGGAAGAAATGCTCGACCGCCTGGCCATAGCCCTGCTCCGCCCCCCGCTCACGCGCACCGCACGCGGGTTGGCGGGTTTCGGCATCCGGGCTGACCACGTCACCTTGCTCGGCTTCGGCATCGGCATCGCTGCCGCGGGTGCAATCGCCACGCAACATTTCATTGTCGGGTTGATCTTGCTGCTCTTGAGCCGCCTGTGCGACGGCGTCGACGGCACGCTGGCGCGCATCACCGAGCCCACCGACCGCGGCGCGTTCCTCGACATCACGCTGGACTTCCTGTTCTACGCCGCCATCCCGCTCGCGTTCGCCCTGGCCGACCCCGCAGCGAACGCTCTGCCGGCCGCTGTGCTGCTGGCAGCTTTCGTCGGCACCGGCAGCAGCTTCCTCGCCTTTTCGGTGCTGGCCGCCCAGCGCGGGTTGAAGAGCGAGGCCTACCCCACCAAAGGCATCTACTACCTGGGCGGGTTGACCGAGGCGACCGAGACGATCGTGTGTTTTGCCGCCATGTGCCTGTGGCCCGCATACTTCCCGCTGCTGGCGCTGGGCTTTGCCGCGCTGTGCGGGCTGACCATCGCCACCCGGCTGTGGGCCGGCTGGCAAGTGCTCTCCCGGTAAGAACTCGGCAGCGCGGCCGACCCAATGGCGCGGCCGCACACAACAACACGAGGAGCCCAGATGTCCCGCCAGAAACTGCTGCTGATCGGCGCGCTGATCGTGCTGGTCGGGGCGTATTTCTACTTCGACCTCGGGCGCTTCCTGAGCCTCGACTACGTCAAGCAGCGCCAGGCCGATTTCGCGGCGCTGTACGCCGAGAAGCCGCTGCTGCTGATCGGCGCCTTTTTCGCGGTCTACGTGGCCGTCACTGCCCTGTCGCTGCCCGGCGCAGTGATCATGACCCTGGCCGGTGGCGCGATCTTCGGCCTGGTCGCCGGTACGGTGATCGTGTCGTTTGCGTCCAGCATCGGCGCCACGCTGGCCTTCCTGGCCTCACGCTACGTGCTGCGCGACAGCGTGCAGGCGCGCTTCGCATCACGCCTGGCCGACGTCGACAAGGGCATCGCGAAAGACGGCGCCTTCTATCTGTTCACCTTGCGCCTGGTGCCGCTGATCCCGTTCTTCGTCATCAACCTGGTGATGGGCCTGACGCGCATGAAGGCCGGTGTGTTCTACCTGGCCAGCCAGCTCGGCATGTTCGCCGGCACGGTGGTGTACGTGAATGCGGGCACGCAATTGGCGAAGATCGACTCGCTGAGCGGCATCCTGTCGCCCGCCCTCGTTGGCTCGTTCGTGCTGCTGGGGCTGTTCCCGCTGATCGCGAAGAAGATCGTCGACATCATCCAGGCGCGCAAGGTCTACGCGAAGTGGGCGCACGTCAAGCCCAAGACCTTCGACCGCAACATGGTCGTCATCGGCGCCGGCGCGGCCGGGCTCGTCACCAGCTACATCGCTGCGGTGGTGAAGGCCAAGGTCACCTTGATCGAAACTCACAAGATGGGCGGCGACTGCCTGAACTACGGCTGCGTGCCGAGCAAGGCATTGATCAAGAGTGCCACGCTGGTTCGCCAGATGAAGCACTCGGCCGACTACGGCATCGCCAAGGCCGAGGCCACGTTCAGCTTTGCCGACGTGATGGACCGCATCGCCCGCGTGGTGCGCGAGATCGAGCCGCACGACTCGGTGGAGCGCTACACCGGCCTGGGTGTCGACGTCGTGCAGGGCTACGCAAAGATCGTCAACCCGTGGACTGTGGAGATCGACCTTGGCGGTGGCCGAACGCAGACGCTGACCACCCGCAGCATCGTCATCGCCACCGGCGCGATGCCCTTCGTGCCGCCGCTGCCGGGCCTGGACGACGTCGGCTACGTCACCAGCGACACGCTGTGGGGCCTGCGCGAACTGCCGAAGCGCCTGGTGGTGCTCGGCGGCGGGCCGATCGGCTGCGAGTTGGCGCAGAGTTTTGCGCGCCTCGGTTCGTTGGTGACGCAGGTGGAGATGCTGCCGCGCGTGATGGTGCGAGAAGACGAAGAGGTCTCGGCGCTGGCGCAACGTGCGCTTGAAGCCGACGGCGTGCGTGTGCTCACCGGCCACAAGGCGCTGCGCTGCATCAAGGAGAACGGCGCCGACGGCGAGCGCAAGTTCATCGTGCTCGACAACGCCGGGGTCGAACTGCGCGTCGAGTTCGACCAATTGCTGTGCGCCGTCGGCCGTGTCGCGCGGCTGAAAGGCTACGGGCTGGAGGCGTTGGGGATTCCGGTGGGCCGCACCGTCGAAACCAACGAGTACCTCGAAACGATCTACCCCAACATCCTCGCCGCCGGTGACGTGGCCGGCCCCTACCAGTTCACCCACGTGGCCGCGCACCAGGCCTGGTACGCCGCGGTCAACGGGCTGTTCGGCACGTTCAAGAAGTTCAAGGCCGATTATTCGGTGATTCCTTGGGCCACCTTCATCGACCCCGAGGTCGCGCGCGTCGGCCTGAACGAACAAGAGGCGAAAGAGAAGGGCGTGGCGTACGAGGTCACGAAGTACGGCATCGACGACCTCGACCGCGCGATCGCCGACAGCGCCGCACACGGCTTCGTGAAGGCGCTGACGGTGCCGGGCAAGGATACGATTCTCGGCGTCACCATCGTCGGCGCACACGCCGGTGACCTGCTCGCCGAGTACGTGCTCGCGATGCGCCACGGCCTGGGCCTGAACAAGATCCTCGGCACCATCCACACCTACCCGACCATGGCCGAGGCCAACAAATACGCCGCTGGCGAATGGAAACGCAACCACCAGCCCAAGCGCTTGCTCGAATGGGTGGGCCGCTTTCACGCCTGGCGCCGATCCTGAGGACAGACTGCATGAAGACCTTGTTTGCGCTCGTCGCGCTCATGTTCGTGCTGCTCGCGCTCCTCGTTCCGACGGGCGCATTCGCGCAGGCCGATGCCGGCCAGGCCCCGTGGGACGCGCTGCTGAAGAAGCACGTGCGCTGGCTGCCGGACAACAAGCAGACCCGCGTCGACTACGCCGGCTTCGCAAAGGACCGCGCCGAACTGAAGAAGGTGCTTGACGCCTACTCGGCTGTGCCGCGAGCCGAGTTCGACGCCTGGTCGCAGCCGCAGCGCATGGCGTTCCTGATCAACGCCTACAACGCCTTCACCGTCGAGCTGATCCTCACCAAATACCCCGACCTCAAGTCGATCAAGGACCTCGGCTCGTTCGTGCAGTCGCCCTGGAAGAAGAAGTTCTTCAAGCTGCTCGGCGACGAGCGTTACCTCGACTGGATCGAGCACGAACAACTGCGCCCGAACTACGCCGACCCGCGCGTGCACGCCGCCGTCAATTGCGCGTCGATCGGCTGCCCGGCCCTGCGCAACGAAGCCTTCACGGCCCAGAAGCTCGACGCGCAACTCGACGACGGCATGCAACGCTTCATGGCCGACCGCACCCGCAACCGCTTCAAGGACGGCAAGCTCGAAGTGAACTCCATCTTCAAGTGGTTTCGGGAAGATTTCGAGAAAGGCACAAGGGCTTGAGCAAGCTCGACGACGTGTTCGCCCGCTACGCCGCCCAGTTGACCGACGACGCCGGTGATCAAGCACGGCTCAAGGCGGGCGGGCTGGTGGTCAACTTCCTCGACTACGATTGGACGTTGAACGTGATCGGGCGCTGAGCGCGCTTCGTCCCTTGATCCGACCCCTGACCGGCCCCTTCTTCGTTGCACTCGTCGCAGCCACCCTGAGTTCGACGCCGGCCCAGGCGGCCTCGCTGCTGGCGCCGCTGTCGGCCGCAGGCGCCATGCCGCCGAGCCCGTGGCAGGTGATGGGCGTGCCGAAGCAGCCGATGCCGCTGACGCAGTTCTCGCTCGTCGACCTGGGCGGCCGGCGCGTGCTGCGCATCGAGGCTGACCGGTCATACGGCAACCTGGTGCATGCGCTGAACGCGGTGCCGGTGCCCGCGGCGGCGCGCTTGAGCTGGTCATGGCGCGTCGATCGTCCGCTGGCGCAGGCTGATTTGCGCCGCAAGTCGGGCGACGATTCGGCCGCCAAGGTCTGCGTGTTTTTCGACCTGCCGCTGGTGAACATTCCTTTCGGTGAGCGCCAGTTGCTGCGCATGGCGCGCGCAGCTGCGTCAGACCACCTGCCAGGCGCCACCGTGTGCTACGTGTGGGACCACGCGCTGCCGGTGGACACCGTGCTGCCCAACGCCTACACCGGCCGCATGCGCTACCTGGTGCTTCAAAGCGGCCCGGCCTCGGCGGGTTCGTGGCGGCAGGAGCAGCGCGACATCGCAGCCGACTTCGTGCGCCTGTTCGGCGCCGAAAGCGCGACCGTGCCGCCGCTGCTGGGGGTGGCGATTGGCGCCGATGCCGACAACACCGGCGGCCGCAGCCTGGCCTTCGTGGCCGACCTGGTGCTTCAGCCTTGAGGCACCTGCTCCTCCTCGGCGGTGGCCACGCCCACGTGCACGTGCTGAAGGCGCTGGCGCATGAGGCATTGCCGAGTGCGCAGGTCACGCTGGTGTCGCCGTACGCGCGGCAGGTCTACTCGGGCATGGTGCCGGGGCTGGTGGCCGGCCATTACACGGCAGGCGACTGCGTGATCCCGCTCGCGCCGCTGGCGGCGGCTGCCAAGGTGAAGTTCATCCAGAGTGCCGCCATCGCGCTCGACGCCAAGACGCGCACGGTGACGCTGAGCAACGGCCAGGCCTTGCACTACGACGCGCTCAGCCTGGACACCGGCCCGGTGATCGACCGCCAAACGATCCCGGGTGCCGAAGAGCATGCGCTGTTCGTGCGTCCGATCGAGGACTTCATCGTGCAGTGGGACGAGCTGTTCGCGCTGACGCAGCAGCAGATCCTCAGCGTGGTCGTGGTCGGCGGCGGCGCGGCGGGGGTGGAGTTGGCGCTGGCGATGCAGTACCGCCTGGGCGAGCGGGCGCGCGTGAGCCTGGTGACGGGCGGGCCACCGCCGCTGCCCTCTCACCCGGCGCGCGTGCAGGCGCGGGTGCTGCGGGCGCTGAAACGCTTCGGCGTGACGGTGCTGGAAGACACTTGCACGGCGATTTCGCACAACCATGTGCAGCTCGGCCGCGGCATGCGGCTCGAATGCGACGCGCCGGTGCTGGCGCTCGGCGCCGCGGCACCCGCGTGGCTGCAGGGCAGCGGGCTGGCGCTGGACGAGAGCGGTTTCGTCGCCACCGGCAGCACCTTGCAAAGCAGGTCGCACCCGGAAGTGTTCGGCGTCGGCGACGTGGCGTCCGATGCGTCACGGCCGACACCCAAGAGCGGCGTCTACGCGGTGCGCGCCGGGCCGCCGCTGGCGTTCAACCTGCGCCGCTTCGTGGCTGCCGGCCAGTTGCAGGCGCACCGGCCGCAGCGCCGCGCGCTCAGCCTGCTGGCCTGCGGCGAGCGCCGTGCCATCGCGAGCTGGGGGCCGTGGTCGGCCGAAGGGCGCTGGGTCTGGTGGTGGAAGGACCGGGTGGATCGGGCGTTCGTGGCCGGGTACCGCTGACGGCGCGACGCTCTCAGTCGCTGGCCCGGCGGGGCCCCTCGCCCTTCGCTCTCGCGCTCTAATCGTACGGCTTGAAGTCGATCTCGATCACCGGCGGCACGCGGCCGTCGGTGTCGCGCGGCAGGACCTCGGTCTTGTCGATCGCGCGCAGCACGGCGTCGTCCCAGGCCTTCACGCCGCTGCTCTTGGTCAGGCGCTTCGAGTTGATCGTGCCGTCGGGTGCGAGGCGCACTTCGACCGTGGCCATCGGGTTGCCGCTGACGCTGTCGCCGAACACGATGTTGGGCTGGATGCGCGCGCGGATGCGGCCGGCGTAACCAGCGGACGGGCCGGCGGTCTTGGCAGCCGTGCCGGTCGAGCCGGCATCGCCCGTGGCGCCGGCCTGGCCGAGGATGCGTTTCAGATTGGCTTCACGCGCGATCGCGAGCTTCTGCTCTTCCTGCTTCAGCTTGGCCGCTTCCTCCTTCTTCTTGCGCTCGATCTCTTCCTTGGCCTGGGCCTGATCACGGTTGATCGCGTCGCGCTTTTCCTTCTCGGCCCGCTTCTCGGTCTCCTCGCGCTTCTTCTCCTCGTCGAGGCGCTTTTTCTCTTCGTCGCGCTTGGCCTTTTCGATCGCGATCTGCGCGTCGAGTACCGGTGCGGGGTCGGCTTTCGGGACTGGCGCCGGTGGTGGCGGTGGTGGCGGCTTGACCTCGACGGGCACCGGCACCGGCTCGGGCGCAGCGGCACGCGGCGCGGCGATCTGCGGCACCGCGGCCCACAGCTCGGCTTCCACGCCCGCCGGGCTGCTGGTGTTCCAGCGCACGCTGAAGGCCAGGGCCGCCAGCAGCACCGCGTGGGCCAGCAGCGCCAGCACCAGGCCCGCGCCCATGCCGGCCGGGCGGCGCGGCATCAAGGCATCGCGGGTCAGCGCAGCCGAGCTCATGTCGAATCGCCGATCAGGGCGCGCCGGTCTTGACCGACAGCCCGACCCGCTGCACACCGGCGCGCTGCAGGCTGTCCATCACCTTCACCACCGCCTCGTACTTCACCGTGCGGTCGGCCGAGATGACGACCGGCGTGTTCGCATCACCCGCCTGTGCCTCGCGCACGCGCGCCGGCAGGCCGGCCAGGTTGGTGGGCGCGGTGTCCTTGCCGTCCAGGCGCAGGCGGATGGTCTCGTCGCTGCCCACCTGCACCTCCACCACATGCTCGGGGCGCTGTTTGCTCTTGCCCACGCTGGGCAGGTCGATCACGCCGGTGGTGATGAGCGGCGCGGTGACCATGAAGATGATCAGCAGCACCAGCATCACGTCGATGAAGGGCACCATGTTGATCTCGTTGATCGTGCGGCGGCGGCCCGAGCCGCGGTGGCTGACGGCGGCCATGTTTATCTCGTGTTCGCGGGAGGAGGCGCAGGCGGCACGCCGGCATTGCGCTGCAGGATGTTGGAGAACTCTTCGATGAAGGTCTCGAGCTGGATCGCGATGCGGTCGATGTCGCGCGCGAAACGGTTGTAGGCAATCACCGCCGGGATAGCCGCGAACAGAACGATCCCGGTGGACACCATCGCCTCGCCAATCCCCGGTGACACGGTGGCCAGCGTCACCTGCGTCATGTTGGCCAGGCCGACGAACGCATGCATGATGCCCCACACCGTGCCGAACAGGCCCACGTAAGGCGACACCGAACCGACCGAGGCCAGGAACGACAGGTTCGATTCGATCGTGTCCATCTCGCGCTGGAAGCTCGCACGCATCGCGCGGCGCGCGCCGTCGAGCAACGCGCCCACGTCGCTCACGCGGCGTTCGCGCAGCTTCAGGAATTCGCGCATGCCAGTCGCGAAAATGCGCTCCATCGGCGCACCGCCGGTGCGTTTGGTGGCGTCGTTGTACAGGTCGTTCAGGTTCTTGCCGGCCCAGAATTCGCGCTCGAATTCTTCGTTCGCGGCGCGCACCTTGCGCAGCCCGAACAGCTTGCCGAAGATCACCGTCCAGCTCGCCAGAGAAGCAAGCACCAGCCCGGCCATCACGAGTTGCACCACCAGGCTGGCCTGGACGACGAGCGAGAGGATCGAAAGGTTCTGGTTGTTCATCCGATGCTTTTCAACAGGTCGTTGGGAATGGCACGCGGCTTGAAAGTTCCCGCATGCACGCAGGCCACGCCGATGCTGCCTTCTGCCAGCAACTCTGCACCGCGCCACGCTTGCTGAGCAAAGATCATGCGCGTGTAGGTGCGGCGGCCCAGTTCCACGGTCACTTCGATGTTGTCGTCCAGCCGAGCCGGGCGCACATACCGCAGCGAAGTATCGGTGACGATGAAGATCGCGCCGGTGTCATGGCGCAAGGCCTCTTGCGAATAGCCGAACGAACGCAGCCATTCGGTGCGCGCGCGTTCGAAGAACTTCAGGTAGTTGGCGTAGAAGACCACGCCACCGGCGTCGGTGTCTTCCCAGTAGACGCGCAGGGGCCAGCGGAAGACGGCGGGCTCGCTCATCGAGTCAGGCGCAGCTCGCAGCAGCGCTTTACGGGGGCGTGTTCTTGAACACCAGGCCCCACTGCGGGTGGCCCGCTTCGGACTTGCTGAGCGCAAAGTTCGGGTCGGCCTGCCGCGCGGCGCGAAACGCCCCCTCGCATTCCTTCTTGCGGTTGCTGGTGCAGTAGATGAAGGCCAGGTGCTTGTGCGCGGCCGCGCGGTCCTTGTACGCCTGCAGGCCTTTTTGCAGCGCGTCTTTCAGCTGCTTCTCGGCCTCGGGGTAATTCGCGTCGTCGTAGGCGCGCAGGCCCACCACCAGCGCCTGTTCGGCCGGGCGCGTCATCGCTTCGGCCACGCCGGGTTGCATGTCGGCGCAGGCGGCAAGCAGGCTCAGCAGCCCGGCAGTGGCTGCGGCTGCGGTTGCGGCGAAAGGGAATCGAAGGATCATGATCCGAACTTGTGCTTGAGGGAGACGGCCTGCCCGGGGTTCACGGTGACCGTGGCGCGGAACGGCGGGAAGTCGCCGTTGCGGATGATGATCTGGTGCTTGCCTTCGGGCAGGGTCAGTTCGTTGAGCGGAGGTGTGGTGCCGGCGGGTACACCGTCGACCTCGACCTGGCCCCATGGGCTGACGGCAATTCTGAGCGTGCCGGTCGTCTTGGCGGCCACCGGGGCGGGCGCAGCGGCCACGGCGGCTGCGGCAGTGGCCCTGGAATCGGGTTCGCGCACTTCGGCGGCAGCCCGCTTGGGAGCAGGCGGGGGCGCCTTGGCCACGGCCGTTGCTTTGGCGGGTGCGGGCTTGGCAGGGGCAGCCTTTTCCGGCGCGGGCTTGCTGCTGCCCACCGCTTGGGCGGGCGCTGCGGGGGGCTTTTTCGGCGCTGCGGCGGCCGGTGGGGCAGCGACTGGTGGCGCGACGGGCGTGGCCGCGGCGGGCGGGCCTGGCGGCGTTGCGGCAACTGTGGTTGCTGGTGGCGGGGCGGTGGCGGCGGCCACCGGTGCCGACGCCGATGGAAGAGCACGAGCAGGAGCCGCCGGCGCCGCGGCAACCACGGCCTGCGGCGCTGTGGTGGCGACCGCAGGCCGCGCTGGCGGCGCGGCGGCACGCTCGGGTGTTTCGACGGCTGAAGGCGGCGTGGCCGGCGGCGCTGCTTTCTGGCGCGGCGCGAGCGCCACCGCCAGCAACACACCGCCGACCGCCACGCCGGCCAAGGCGCCCGTCACCCATTTGCGGCGCGACTTCGCGCCAGTCGGCACCGGCACCTCGCCGTCCTGGGTGGCGGAGTTGTCGTCCAGCCAGTGGCGCAGGTCGCGCGAGAAGGCACGCGCCGAGCGGTAACGCTGCTCGGGGTCTTTCAGCATCGCGCGCGATGCGATCTCGGCCAGCCCGAGCGGCACCTTGCGGTCGACCTCGCAGGCCAGCGGCGGTTCGTGCGTCAGCACCGCGTTGGTGATCTCGGTGAGCGTGGCGCCGCGGAAGGGCTTGCGGTCGGCCAGCAGCTCGTACAGCACCACGCCGAGCGAAAACACGTC
This sequence comes from Methylibium sp., assembly GCA_031382215.1. GTDB lineage: Bacteria > Pseudomonadota > Gammaproteobacteria > Burkholderiales > Burkholderiaceae_C > LGRD01. Next base: position 12,537 of record JANMYQ010000268.1, on the reverse strand, counting down.
GGCGCGCCGGTCCACCGTCTGGTGGCGCGCCTGCTCGGGGGCCATGTAGTAGGGTGAGCCGGCTGCGATGTCGCCGGCCGAGCCGATGTCATGCCGGTGCGCCACCCGCGCGATGCCGAAGTCGAGCACCCTCGGCTGGGTGCGGCCGACCATGAAGATGTTGGCCGGCTTGATGTCGCGGTGAACCACACCCTTGCTGTGCGCGTAGGCCAGCGCGTCGGCCACGCGCCGCACGATCAGTGCGGCCTGCGCCGGGCTCGGCCGCCAGCCTTCCTGGCGCAGTTGGCGCAGGTCGCGGCCCTTGAGCATTTCCATCGCGATGTAGGCGCTGTTGTCGCTCACGCCGGCATCGAACACCGTCACGATGTGCGGGTGGCTCAGGCCGCCCGCCGCGCGCGCTTCATCGAGGAACAAGGTGTTGAACGACTCGCGCTCGTCGGCCGAGAGTTCCAGGCTCAGGGTCTTGATGGCCACCAGGCGCGACAGCAGCGGGTCGTGCGCCGCGTACACCGTGCCCAGGCCGCCCGCGCCGATGCGGTATTTCAACGCATAGCGGCCGATGTGCCCGATCGTGGGCATCTCGGTCTCCGAGGCACTCGCCTGGTTGGTGACAAAGGCCGTGGCGGGGCCCTGCGGCAACCCGACATCGGAGTCTGACCACAGGCCGACGTCGGGCTGGCTCGGCAGGCTGCCGGGCTGCGTGTCGGGGATCAGTGGACCGGGCGAGGTGGAGGAGCGAAAAGAGGTCACTGGGCGAGCTTAGTCGAGCGGGTGTGCGGCAGAGCGTGCAAAATTTCACAATGCGCCGCGGGCTTGCGTCCCGCTTGCGGCATTATCCCGCGCTGCGCGCGCTGACGCCGGGCCAAGGGCGGGCTCAGCGCAGCACGCCGCGCAGGCGCTCCACCGCAATGTGCAATTGCTCCATCGAACTGGCGTAGGACAGGCGGATGAACTGCTCGCCGCGGTGCGGCCCGAAGTCGCGCCCTGGGGTCATCGCCACATGAGCGCGACGCATCATCTCGAAACAAAAATCCCAGCTGCCGGCGGCGTGTTGGCTGCAGTCGGCCCAGGCGTAGAAGGCGCCGTCGGGTGGCACCGGCACGTTCAAGCCCAGTTGGTTCAGCGCGGGCACCAGAAAGTCGCGCCGGGCCCGGAACTGTTCCCGGCGCCGTTCGTATTCGGTGATCGACTCCGGCTCGAAACACGCCAGCGCCGCATGCTGCGCCACCGACGACGCGCAGATGTACAGGTTCTGCGCCAGCTTCTCGACCGCCGGCACCAGCGCTTCGGGCAACACCAGCCAGCCGAGCCGCCAGCCGGTCATGCTGAAGTACTTGGAGAAGCTGTTGATCGAGATCACATCGTCGCCATGGCCCACGCCGTGCATCAGCGCGCTGTGGCCGTACTGTTCGTCGAAGCTCAGGCCGAGATAGATCTCGTCGACCATCGTGAAGCCACCGCGCGCGCGCACCGCCTTGACGATGCGGGCCATCTCGTCGGGCGCGATCGACGTGCCAGTCGGGTTGGACGGCGAAGCCAGCAGCACGCCGCGCGTGTGCGGGCCCCACGCCGCTTCGACCCCCGCGGCGCTGAGCTGGAAGCGTTGTTCGGCCGACGCCGGCAGCAGCACCGGCACGCCTTCGGCGGCGGCGACGAAGTGGCGGTTGCACGGGTAGCTGGGGTCGGGCAGCAGCACCTCGTCGCCGCGGTCCACCAACGCCAGGCAGGCCAGTTGCAGCGCGGCCGAGGCGCCGGCAGTGATCACGATGCGGCCCGGCGCCACGTCGAGCCCGAAGCGTTGTGCGTACCACTGGCTGATGCGTTCGCGCAGTTGCGGCAGGCCGGTCGCGTCGGTGTATTGCGTGCGGCCGGTGGCCAGCGCGCGTTCGGCGGCGCGCTGCACCGGTGCGGGCGCGGTGAAGTCGGGTTCGCCGATGTTCAGGAACACCATCGGCGAGTCGACGCAGGCCGGGCTGCGCGCGATCTGCGCGGCCGCCTTGGCGACCTCCATCACGTGGAAAGGCTCGATGTGCGCCAGGCGCGAGGCCAGTTTCATCGTTCGGATCGGGTCGATCGGGTTGATCCGGTCCGGGCCAATCGGGCCAGACACGAGGCCGGTTTCATCGCGCGCATCGGGTCAGGCGCGGGCGCGAGCCGCGCGGGCTGCATCCACTTCGACCGTGCGCAAGGTCGAGGCAGCCTTGTCGAGCACGCCGTTCACGTACTTGTGGCCATCGGTGCCGCCGAAGCTCTTGGCCAGCTCCACCGCCTCGTTGATCGCGACCTTGTACGGAATGTCGATGCAGTGCGTCAGCTCGTACACGCCGATCATCAGCACGCCGTGTTCCACCGGCGACAGCAGCGTGGTCTTGCGGTCAACGTGGCGGGTGAGCACCGCGTCGATGTCAGCCGCTTCGGTGATGCAGCCGAGCAGCAGCGCGTCGAAATGCGCGGCGTCGCATTTGTCGAAGCCGTCCTGCTCGCGCATGTGGGCGGCAATGTTTGCAGCCGGCGCGGCCGAGACCAGCCATTCGTACAGCCCCTGCAGCGCAAACTCGCGCGAGCGGCGTCGGGTCGATTTGGACGGGGAGCGCTTGCGTGCAGATGCGGCCTTGACCGGCTCGTCACTCACGTGAGGTCTTCCATCAGGTTGGCCATCTCGACGGCCACACGCGCCGCGTCGCGCCCTTTGTCTTCGGCGCGGGCCCCGGCCGGGGCCTCGTTCTCGACCGTCAGGATGGCGTTGGCGATCGGCACTTGGTGCTTGAGCGACACGCGCATCACGCCGGCGCCGCTTTCGTTGGCCACCAGTTCGAAGTGGTAGGTCTCGCCGCGGATGATGCAGCCCAGCGCCACCAGCGCGTCGTAGTCGTCGGTGTCGGCCAGCACGGCCAGCGCAAGCGGCACTTCGAGCGCGCCCGGCACGCTGACGTGCTTGATGTGCTTGGCCTCCACACCCAGCGCGTGCAGCTCCGCCAGGCAACTCTGCGCCAGTTTGTCGGTCACGGCGGCGTTGAAGCGCGCCTGCACGATGGCGATGCGCAGGTCACGGCCATCGAGCGGGGTGGCTTGGCCTTTGTCGGCGTCCTGCATGCGTGGGTCCTTGTCGTTCCGGCGTCAGACCGAGCGCAGCGCGGCGGCCGGGGGAACGGCCTGGGAAGCGGCCGGCACACTGTCCGGGGCCAGGAAGCCGGTCACTTCGAGCCCATAACCCACCATGCTGGGCATGCGCCGCGGGCTGCCGAGCAACTTCATACGGGCGATGCCCAATTCGCGCAGGATCTGCGCGCCGATCCCGTAGGTGCGCAGATCCATCTGGCCGCGCGGCCGTGTGGCGTCGAAGGCCGTGCCGGTTTCGCGCGCACGGAATTGCGGTACCAGCGCGGCCACGTCTTCACCGCAATTGAGCAGCACCGCAGCGCCGCGCGGGCTGGCCTGCAGCGCGGCCAGTGCCTTGGGCAGGGGCCACGAATGGCCGCAGGGGCCGGTGTCGAGCAAGTCCATTACCGATAGCGGTTCGTGCACGCGCACCAGCACTTCGTCGGCTGCCGTCCAGCTGCCGCGGGTCAGAGCCAGGTGCAGGCCGCCGGTGCGGTCGCGGAAGGCGGTGCAGTCGAACTCGCCTTGCGCGGTGGTCAGCTTGCGCTGGCCGGCGCGTTCGATCAGGGTTTCGTTGCGGCTGCGGTATTCGATCAGCGCGGCGATCGTGCCGATCTTGAGGCCGTGCGTCTGCGCAAATTCCACCAGGTCGGGCAGGCGCGCCATCGTGCCGTCATCTTTCATGATCTCGCAGATCACCGCGGCGGGCGCCAGGCCGGCCATGCCGGCCAGGTCGCAGCCGGCTTCGGTGTGGCCGGCGCGCATCAACACGCCGCCGTCTTGCGCCTGCAGCGGGAAGATGTGGCCGGGCTGCACCAGGTCGCCGGCTTGAGCGTCGCGCGCGACCGCAGCTTGCACCGTGCGCGCGCGGTCGGCCGCCGAGATGCCGGTGCTGACACCTTCGGCCGCTTCGATCGACACGGTGAACGCGGTGCCGTGTTTGGTGCCGTTGCGAGTGGCCATCGGCGGCAGGCGCAGGCGTTCGCAGCGCTCGCGCGTGAGTGTCAGGCAGATGAGGCCGCGCCCGAAGCGGGCCATGAAGTTGATCGCGGCGGGCGTGACGTGTTCGGCCGCCAGCACCAGGTCGCCTTCGTTTTCGCGGTCTTCCTCGTCGACGAGGATCACCATGCGGCCGGCGGCGAGTTCGGCGATCAGTTCGGGAATGGGAGCAATCGGCATGGCGGAATTGTAGGTGGCGCGGCTACGCAGCGACCCCGCCGGCCGGCGGATGGAGTCGTGTGTCGATCACCAGCGGTTGTTGCTCGCGCAGGGTGTAGCGGCCGCGGGCCATTTCGGGGTTGAAAAGCAGGTTCCATGAATGGGCCGAGACGGCACTTGGAATCAGCACGAAAGGGTGTGAACTGAGCAGCGCCAGGCCGAAGCGCTGTTGACCTTCGCCCGGCGTGCCGGGCACCAGCCAGCCCGGGTTGGGCACGGCAGCGGGCAGCACCACGTGAATGTCGGCGGGGTCGTTCACTTCCAGCGCGGTCAGCACGTGCGGCACCGTGTCGAGCACGCTGAAGGTCTTGTGCACCGCGACCTCGAGGATCGCCGTGGCGGGGTCGATGCTGCAATAGACGGCGGCGAAGCCTTCCGGATTCCAGCGCCCACCATCGAGCTCGGCCCCTTTGCCGCTGTCCCAGGTGGCTGAACGCGGGGCGTAATCGACCCGCCAGGCCATCACCGGCCCGGTGCCCAACGGTGCGGGCAGCGGGCACATGGTGCGGTCAATCATCAGGATCAGCGGTTCAGGCGCGGCTCACGTGTACACGCCGTGCTCGATCCTGCCCAGCAGTTGCTCGACCATGCGCGCACCGACCGACGAGGTCATCAGTTCGATCGGCTTCTTGCGGTCGAGCGCCGGCGCGGGGGTGTCGAACCAGCGTTCGGCTTCGACCCGGGAGCCGAACAGTTCGCTCGCCTTGACGAGCAGCTCGGAAAGACGCCACGCGCGGTCGCTCTGCTCGGGGCTGAGGGTGCCGTCGGCGTCGACCTTGAAGCGCTGGTAGGTGCGCAGGCTGATGCCGATCGCGCCGAGCATCTGCTCCGACTTGAGCAGCAGCGCTCCGGCCAGCAAGGCGCTCACCGAGCGGGAGGGCAGGCCGGCCTGGATCAGCTCGTGGACCTCGGCACGGGTGGCCGGCGCCGCCCTCAACACCTTGCGGCCGCCCATCAGGGCCAGCACGCGCGTGGCGCTGGAGGCGGCTGGAAGGCCGGCCAAGTACGGGGCCGGCAGCGCCTCCATGGCCAAGAGGGGGCCGGTGGGTTTGGCGTCAGGCAAGTAGGTGCTGCTGGACATTGCGGCTCCCGGAGTACTAATGACATGCGGCGTTTACAAGTATGCCACATGTCGCCGGGTTCATGATGCTCCCTGAGCCGGGTTAGCCTGGTCCGGCGCCACTTCCAGCATTCGCGCCACATAGCGCGCAATCGGATCGACCTCCAGATTCACGCGCTGACCCGCCGCCAGACTGCCGAGCGAGGTGTTCTGCAGGGTGTGGGGGATCAGGTTGACGCTGAATTCGCAGCCGTCGGGCCGGTCATCGACCTGGTTGACGGTCAGGCTCACGCCGTTGACAGTCATCGAGCCTTTGTAGGCCATGAACTTGGCCAAGCCCGCCGGTGCGAGCACGCGCAGTTCATGCCAAACGTCACGCAGGTCGCCGACCGGGGCAAAGCGCGTGACCAGCCCGATGCCGTCCACATGCCCGCTCACCAGGTGGCCACCGAGCCGGTCGTTGGCGCGCAAGGCCTTTTCCAGGTTGACGGGGTGGCCCACGGCGTCCAGGCCGGCGGTCTTGTCCAGGCTTTCGGGTGAGATGTCGATGTGGAAGCGCCGGGCGGCGGCATCGAAGGCCGTGACCGTCATGCACGCGCCGTTCAGCGCGATGCTGTCGCCGAGTTGCACGTCATCCAGGTAGCCGGGTGGCGTTTCGATGGCGAGTCGCTTGCCGTCGGCCGGGCCGCTGCCCAGCGGTGTGACGTCTACGATGCGGCCGAGGCCGGTGATGATGCCGGTGAACATCAGCCGATTGTCGCAGCGGCGGGATCGCGTTGGGCTGGCCGCGCGACCAGGCGCAGATCGACGCCCAGCGGCGTGACGCTGACGAACCGCAGGTCCAGGCTGTCCTGCAGCCGCTCCAGCGGCCCGAACGCGGCCAGCTCGCGGCCGACGCCGAGCAGGCGCGGCGCCATGTAGATCAGGAACTCGTCGACCAGCCCCTCGCGCACGAACGAGCCGTTGAGCTTGTGGCCGGCTTCCACGTGCAGCTCGTTGATGCCGCGCCGGGCCAGGTCGGCGAGCATCGCAACCAGATCGACCTTGCCGTTCGCGCCCGCCATCAGCGCAATTTGTGCGCCGCGCGCCTGCAACGCTGCCTGCCGGGTCGCGTCGGGCAGCGCGGCATACACCAGCACCTGGCCCGGCGGATCGAGCAGCCGCGCCGCGGCCGGCATCTCCAGGCGCGAATCGACCACCACGCGCAGCGGCTGGCGGGCGGTCTCGACCAGCCGCACATCCAGGCGCGGGTCGTCGTCGAGCACGGTGCCCACGCCAGTCAGCACCGCGCCGGCACGCTTGCGGTACGCATGACCGTCGGTGCGGGCGGCGCTGCCGGTGATCCATTGGCTCGCGCCGTTGTTCAGCGCGGTGCGGCCGTCGAGCGACACGGCGGCCTTCAGGCGCACCCACGGCCGACCGCGCTGCATGCGCGAGAAGAAGCCGATGTTGAGCTCACGCGCTGCGTCGGCCAGCGGGCCTTCGTCAACCTGGATGCCGGCCGCGCGCAAGCGTGCCGCGCCCTGGCCGGCCACCAGCGGGTTCGGGTCCTGCAGCGCCATCACCACGCGCTGCACGCGGGCCTCGATCAGCGCGTCGCAGCACGGCGGCGTGCGGCCGTGGTGGGCGCAGGGTTCGAGCGTCACGATCACCGTGGCGCCGCGCACCGTGTGGCCTTGAACCGCGGCGTCGCGCAACGCCATCACCTCGGCGTGCGGGCCGCCGGCCTGTTGGGTGTGGCCGCGGCCGATCACCTGCCCGTTCGCCGCTGCAATCACGCAGCCGACACGCGGGTTCGGGTCGCTCAGGCCGACGGCGTGTTGCGCCAGAGCGAGTGCCTCATGCATCAGCGCGGTGTCGGAGATCGTCTGAGAGGTCATCGGGGCCGGGTTCAAGGTTGATGCTGCGCGGTCGCGAGGTTGGCATAGATCGGCGTGCCGGCGCCGTCGAGCTGCACTGGTGTGCCACCCGGGCAAGCCTCGTTGCCGCGGATGACCAGGAAGTTCTGGTGCGCCAGGCGGCCGTTGACATTGGCATAGCTCGCGGGGTGTTCGGCATTCGTGTCGATCGCGCCGCTGCCGTCCAGGTCGGCCGTGTAGCGGCACACGCGCAGGTCGTCGGGCCCGCTTCCGATGCTCCAGCCGGTCGGCGTCAGCGTGCTGCTGCCAGACCACAGGCCGCTGGCGAGCGGGTAGACGACGCAGTGATAAGCCACATGGCGGTCCCCCGTGGCGGTTTGCACCGCCTCGCTGGCGCACCAGGGAGGCGCGGGGTAGTTGCCGCTGGTCAGAGTCAGCGCCACGGACACCGCTGCCGGCGCTTCGTTGGCCTGGCCTGCCACCGGCGCGCCGGTGGTCGAGAAGCGCACCACGCCGCTGAGCAACTGGCCGGCCAGCGCATCGCAGGTGCCCAGGTTGGACACAGTCAGGTCTGCCGTCGCCAGAGCAGCGCTCACGCCGTTGCAGCGGCCGGTGACCTGGCCGGTGGTGTTGTTCATCAGCAGCGCCACCGTGCCGCCGCCGGCCGGCTTGAATACGCTGCTGCCGTTGCCCAGGTCTTTCGCCATCAACGGGATGCGCGCCGAGCGGCCGCTCACCGCGCGCATCGCCGCGGTGGCCGGCACCACGCTCAAGGCGCCCGAATAGGCCGGGTTGCTGCCGGCGATCACCGAGTTCAGCACCACCTGGTGTTCGGCCCCGGCGCGGTCGGCCCAGCTCACCGCCACCGTGGCGTTCTTCGCGTTCGGCGCCTGCGCCGGTGTGATGCTGCGCGCCACCAGGTAGCGCGTGTTGCTGGCGTAGCCGGTCGACGCGTCGACGCTGGTGCTGGCATTGACGATGTCGGCAAACGCACGTGCGCCGGCCGTGGCGGCGATGACGGAAAAGGCGCGCAGCCGCTCCATGTCTTCCTGCGCCAGCCGCACGGCTTCGGAGCGCTGGCGCGCCATGTCGGCGTTCAAGCGCAACTGCGTCTGCACGCGGCCGACCGAGAGCATGCCCAGCGAAAGCACCAGCAGTGCGACCAGGCCTTCGAGCAGGGTGGTGCCGCGCTGGCGGCGTGAGAAGGAGGAGGAGGTGTTCATTACAGGCTCCCTCAGAAGTCGCGCCAGCTGCCGGCCACGCGCGCAAAGCTGCCGCCGTTGCCCTTCAGCACGGCCAACAACGCGGCGTCGTAGAACAGGTCGGGCGCGCCGGTGCCCTGCACGTCGCCTTCGGTGATCAACGCACCACGCAGCAGCGCGCCTGGCGCAGCGGCGTTGTCCCAGCTCATCGACGCGCCGTACACCACGCCGTGCACCCGCACCGCGCCGCTGAAGCGGACCGCGCCGTCGGCCACCAGCACGACCGGCTGTTGCGGCGTGCCCAGCGAGAGCGGGCCGTCGAGGATCAGGTCGCCAGGCACCCACACCATCGGGCTGCCGCCCGTCGCCTGGAGGGCCGCGGTCAAAGCCGCGCCGCAGTTGCCGCTGCAGGCCAACAAGTGAACGCCCGGCTGGTTCTTCCAGCCCGCTTTGTCCAGCCCGAAATACGCGCTGAAGAACTGCACCGGCGTCAGCCGGCTAAGCGCCGTGTCGTTTGCCGCCCAGGCATCGGCGACCGGCGTGCCGGCGGGCGGCGTCACGCGGATCAGCGGCGCATTGACGCCACCGCCGACGTGCAGCGCCAGGCCGCCCGACGCGGCGTCGGGGTTGTGCACGCCCAGCGCGGCGGGGGTGTTGATGTGGCCGCGTGCTGTCAGCGGCGCGGCCGGTGGTGTGCCCAGCGCGGGCAGCAGGCCCAGTGCCACCTCGACGCGGGCGCTGGCATCGGCTGCGGTCGTCCCGCCAGGAGCGCAGGCGCCCGCCAGGCTGGTGCAGCCGCGCGACACCACTTTCACGATGCCCGGTTTGCCGCCGACCGCGAACTGCAAAGTGAATGCAGGGTGCAAGCCCGGCGCAGTCGGCACCGCCAGGGCCGGGTGGCCTTGTGCCGGGCAACTGCAAGCCCAGCCGGCATCGCTGCGCACGCAGGACGGCTGCAGCGGTGTGCTCGCCGCAGCGTTCATCCAGGTGTTGCCCGAAAAGCCTGTGGCGTTGCTCTGCCTGCTCAGGAAGCGCTCGCGAAAGCTCGGCGCCGCCGGGTCGCTGCTGGGCAGGCAATCAGCACCCACGCGCGCCGGGCTGTTGAGCTGCGCCAGTGCCCATTCGAGCCCGGCCTCGGCCGCCTCGAAAGCCTGGGTCGAGCGGTACTGGTTGGTCGCGCTGCGTTGTTCGAACACCAGGTTGCGGTTGGCGAACGCCGCCACCAGCAGCATCGCGAAGAACAGCACCATCGTCACGATCAGCGCGGCGGCGCCGCGTTGAGTGCGGGCCGGGTTGAAGGAGCGCTTCATGGCATCAGACCGGGTCAGACGCGCACGAGCCGACGATCGGGTCGTTGCGCAGCCGGACCTGGCTGCGCACGCTGCGGGTGATGCGGGCATCACCGGTCGCGCGGCCGCTGACAAGCACCGCCAGGCTGCGCACCAGTTGGCGCGGTGGGCAGGTGGCGGTACCGCCGGCCGGGCAGGGGTTGGCGCAAAAGCTCGCCAGGCTGATCTCTTCGATCGTCGGCGTCACGCTGAACTCGCTGACGGTGAGGGTGGTGGCGTCGGTCATCGCCTGCCAGTTGCCGGCACCCAGTTGCAGCTCGATGGCGCCGTTGCGCAGGCGGAACGCGAACTGCTCGTTGCTGTCGACGGCGTTGTTCTCGGTCGTGTCGCGCGAGAAGCGGAAGCTCGTGTTGTCGGCCGATCCACCGATCGGCGTCACGTCGGTGTAGGGGTTGGCAAGCACGGTGGCGGTGCCGTCGCTGCGCACGCCGTTGTTCGCCGCGGCCCAGTAGCCGGCGCGGCGCAGGTCGCGGGTGATCATGTCGGCGGCGGTGCGCAGGTCCTGCATCAGGCGGCTTTCGATCAACAGGTCGCGGTTCTCGCGCAGGTTGCCGGTCAACAGGCTGGTTGCGGCGGCGACGATGAACAGGCCGACGGCCATGCCGATCAGCAACTCCACCATCGTCAGGCCGCGTTGTGTGGGGGCACGCCAGCTCATCTCACAGGCTCCAGCATTGCCGGTTCGCGGCTGCGGCGTTGCCGGTGCTGGCGTCCGGACCCGAGGCATACACCGTGTTGGCGCCTTGCACGCCGAGCTTCAGGAAAGCGCAGTTCGCATCGCGGGCCTGTGCGCCGGTGGCAATGGCCAGCACCTCGTAGCCGCTGGCCGAGGGGCCGTTCACCTGCAGCGTGTAGTGGCCGGCCGCCGACGTGGCATTGACGCTGATCTGGGCCAGGCTGCCATAGGCCATGTTGTTGGAGCGCCAGCGTTCCTGCGCCCACTGCACTTGCATCGCCGCCACCACCGCGTCGGTGCGGCGCACCTTTTGCACCTGGCCCATGAAGGACGGGTAGGCGATGCTGGACAGCACCCCGACGACGGCCACCGCAATCATCATTTCGATCAGCGTGAAGCCGGCGCTCGCCCGGCGCGCCGCCATGCGCGGCTGGGGCGGGGCGACGGTGGCAGGGCATGGCAGCGCAATTATCGGCGCGCCGGCCAGGGCACAGGAAGGTGCGGCGGTCATGGCATGGCTGAGGAGCGAGCGGGGGGTGTACATGGTGGGTCCTTGGAAGTTCAGCAGGCGCGGTAGGCGGGCAGGGTGCTCTGCGGTGAGCAGGAGCGCACGCGCCCCATCACGTTGACCACGTGGTGCACCGCGCGGCCCTGGCTGCCCAGCACACGCAGCGTGCCGGTGGGGGTGCTGGTGCCGTGAACGGGGTCGAACAACAACGAGGCGACATTGGCCTGCACGCTGATGCGCTGGGCCGCGGGCAGGCTCACGGTCTTGATCTGTTCCGCATCGCCACTGCATTGCGCCGGACCGGCGGCAGGGCAGGTGCACAACGCGCTCAGCCCGGTGTGGATCACCCAGCAGCTGGCGTCGGCGCTCGAATAGAAGCTCAGCCGCACCGGCTGGTTGCGGGCCACCGCTTCGGAGCGCACGTAGTGGATGTCGGTCGCGAGCTGCGAGGCCACACCGTCCAGCCGTCGCGCGTCGAGCATGCCGGTCATGCCCGGCGCTGCGCTGGTGGTGACGATGCCCAGCACTGCCAGCACGATCGCTGCTTCCACCAGCGTGACGCCGCGTTGTTGCTTGCCGAGTTGTTGCTTCAGTGTTTTCATGTGCGCTCCGTTCGTTGAACCGATGCACACACTGTAGAAAACGCCGCCGCGCGGCGCGACCCCATCAGGTGGGTAAGGACGGGCCCCCTTGCGGGTCACCCCCGTTCGGGGGATGGGGGCTCACAGAGGGATCAGATGTCCCTGATCAACTGCCGAAACTCGTCCACATCCTCGAAGCTGCGGTACACCGACGCGAAGCGCACGTAGGCCACTTTGTCGATGCGCTTGAGTTCGCGCATCACCAGTTCGCCCAGGCGCGTGGACGGAACTTCCTTGGCGCCGCTGTTGAGCAGCTTGTCCTGGATGCGCTCCATCGCCGCGTCGATCTGCTCCACGCTGACCGGCCGCTTGCGCAGCGCCAGGCTCATCGAGGCGCGGATCTTGGAGGCGTCGAACTCGGCCCGCGTGCCGTCTTTCTTCACCACCGACGGCAGTGCGATCTCGGCCCGTTCGTAGGTGGTGAAGCGCTTGTCGCAACCCTGGCACTTGCGGCGCCGGCGCACCACATCGCCTTCGTCGGACTCGCGGGTCTCGACGACCTGGGTTTCTTCGAAGCTGCAGAACGGGCAGCGCATGAAGGCTTACCTGCTCACCGATCTGTTCACCGGTACACCGGGAAGTCCTTCGTCAGCGCCGCCACCTTGGCCCGCACGGCGGCGATGTTGGCCTCGTCGGTCGGCCGGTCGAGCACGTCGGCGATCAGGTGGCCGGTGGCGCGTGCCTGCTCTTCCTTGAAGCCGCGCGTGGTCATCGCCGGTGAACCGAGGCGGATGCCGCTGGTCACCATCGGCTTTTGCGGGTCGTTCGGAATGCCGTTCTTGTTGCACGTCATGTGGGCCGAGCCGAGCAGGTTCTCGGCTTCCTTGCCGGTCAGGTTCTTCGGGCGCAGGTCGACCAGCATCACATGCGATTCGGTTCGCCCGCTGACGATGCGCAGGCCGCGCTGGATCAGGGTCTCGGCGAG